>JAZKRZ010000080.1:0-13519 GCA_036626395.1 Haloarculaceae archaeon | reverse complement strand
TCGCCAACTCCGTGAACACCCTCCCATCTTCCGGCGTCAGTTCGTCAGCTACGGCATTAGAACTTGTGGGTAAGAGACAGCCGTTCACGGCGGGGAGGAAGTCAAGTCGTCGGCACGGTCCTGCGTGTCAGCGGCGGGAGGGCCCTCCAGTGAGGAACGCATGAAAGCGATCGACACACACACGCACGCCTGGGGCGCCGACACCGCTGAACTCCCCTGGAGCGCCGAGATCCTCCCCCCGGGCTGGGACGGGTCCTACACCCACGCCGACCTCGTCGCCGACATGGACCGGGCGAGCGTCGACGAGGCCGTCATCGTGACGACGCCCCTCTACGGACGGGGACCGCGCGCCAACGAGTACGCGATGCGCGCCATCGAGGCCCACCCGGACCGGCTGTGGGGCGTCGGTCTCTGTGAGTACTTCGGCGACCCCGGGACCGTTCGCGAGTCCGTGCGCCGCGTCGTCGGCCACGGGCGGATGCTCGGGGTCCGGTTCCACGCCTGTCTCGAATACGCAGAACACCCGACCGAACTCGACCGGACGTCGGACTGGATACTCGACGAGGACCTGGAACCTGTCTGGGGCGTCGCGGCCGAGACGGACTCGGCGGTGTTCGTCTTCCCGAAGGCCGACCAGCTGGGGATGGTCGCGACCCTCGCCGACCGCCACCCCGACACGACGATTGTGGTCGACCACATGGCCTTCCCCGACGAGACGACGGCGCCCGACGAGGCGCCCTGGACCGACTTCGAGGCGGTCGCGGAGCGCTCGAACGTCGCCGTCAAGGTGAGTTCGCTCCCGCGTTCGGCGGCGAGCGAGTGGCCCTACCCCGACCTGCACGGCTACGTCCGGCGCCTGGTCGAGTGGTTCGGCCCCGAGCGGTGCATGCTCGGCTCGGACTACCCCTGGATGGACGACTGGGCGAGCTACGAGGCGTGCCTGTCGTGGGTCGAGCGAGCGGAGTTCCTCTCGGCGCGGGACTGCTCGTATCTCTCCTCCCGTGCGTTCGAGTCCGTCCACGGGGTGTGAGGTGGGCTGTATCGGCGACCGTCTCCGGGTCAGGATGGGGCGTCGCGACCCCCGGGGACGCTCGCCGCGCAAGAGGATTTCCCCGGACTGGTCCCCTCGAAGTCGTGTCGCCACGGACCGTGCGTGGTGACGACGAGTTCGCCGTCCCGGACCCAGTAGCCGACCGGGATGGTGGAGGCCGACCGACACTGGCCGGCGGCCGAGGACGGCTTCGTGACCGACGAAAGGAGAGCGGACGCGGAGTGACCGCGTGCCGGCCAGTTCCGCCCCCGAACGTGCCGGTTCCGGTACCTATTTTCGCCGTTTGACCGAACTCACAGTATGACCATCGAGCGGGTCGCCGTGACGGGCGGCAACGGGAAGATCGGGACGGCGATCATCGAGGAGTTCGCCGACCGTGGCTACCACACGATAGACGTCGCTCGCGGGAAGCGCCGCGAGGAGGTCTCCGACGAGTACCGGACGACCGACCTGCTGGACGCGGGCGAGGTGTACGGCGCCTTCGCGGCGAGCGACCCCGACGCGGTCGTTCACATGGGCACCATCCCCTCGCCCACGAACCACGCCGGTCACACGACCTTCGAGAGCAACGCGATGTCCGTCTACCACGTCCTGGAGGCGGCGACGGCGCTCGACTGCGAGGCCGTCGTCCTCCCCTCCAGCATCAACGTCATGGGGGCGGACTTCCAGGCGGCCGAAACCGACGTCCGCTACCTCCCGGTCGACGAGGACCACCCGCTGACGCCGCGGGACCCCTACGCGCTGGGCAAGCACACGACCGAAGTCCTCGGCGACGGCTTCGCCCGACGTCAGGACACGCCGGGAGTCGTCTCGCTCCGGTACCCGTGGGTGGGGACGACCGACCAGATCCGGAGCGCGTACGGAGAGGCCGACCGGGAACTGGCGGATGTCCGGGAGAGCGAGTGGCACGGCCGCGCGACGCTCTTCTCGTATCTCCACCTCGACGACGCCGCCACCATCGCCCGCCTGGCAGTCGAGGCCGACGTCGACGGTCACGAAGCGTTCTGGGCGGTGGCCGCCGACACGAACGCCGCCGTCCCGTCGGCGCGACTCGCCGACGAGTTCTTCCCCGAGGCCGAGGTCCGCGGCGACCTCGACGGTCACGAGTCGCTGATCAGCATCGAGAAAGCACGGGACCTGCTCGGCTGGGAACCCGAGCGGTTGTGGCGGGATCTGTAGTCGAGCCGCGGACCTATCCGTCCGAGCCCGAACTCCCGCCGCTCGAACTCCCGCTGTTCCCGCCGCTACCGCCCTCGGAGCCGCTGTCGGTTCGCCCGCCGGCGCCGCCGGTCGCGTTCCCGGCGTCGGTCACCTCGACCGTGACGGTGAGCGGACCGGGAACGGTGTAGGGACGACCACGTTCGTCGACGACCCAGTCCACCCGGAAGGTGGCGTTGTTGGTGCCGGTCGTGACGGGGTCCCGGCCGAACGACTCGGCACGGACCGCGAACTCGCCAACAGTGACCGTGCCGTTGGCGGTGTTCCCGTCGATGGCCGTCGTCTCTGTATCGGTCTCGCGCGGGCCGATGCCGCTCCCGGCGCTCATCTGACTGGCGTTCACGTCGGCGCGCAGGCGGAGTCTGACCAGCGGGTCGCCCGAGAGGTCGGCGCTCATCGAGAACGCGCCGATACCGTGGGTCACGTTCGAGAGCGTGACGTTCGTCGACGCGCGCTCGCCGACCGCGACCGAAAGCGTCCGGTTGCCGAGTTCGACCCCGAGCGGCCGGGGCTCGTCGCTTCCGACGACGAGACGACCGGTCGCGACTGCGCCGCCGTCGCGCGTGTCGACGCCGCTGACGGTGACGTCGTAGAGGCCGGGACCGAGTCCGGCCGCGGTCACGTCGATGACTGCGTCGTCGCGGTCGCCGACTTCGCCGACCTCGATGCGGGCGGCTGGCTGGCCGCCGACCGTCTCGACGCCCTCGAAGCCATCGGCGTCAGCGAACGCCGCACGCAACTCCGCGGCGCTCGCAGCGTCGCCGCGGAACCGGTCGGCGGTCACGTAGACGTCGTAGTTCGACCGGTCGGAGTCGAACGTCAGCGACGCGCGGCGTTCGCCGCTGGCGACGTCGACGAACGTCCGGTTGGTCTCGACGCGGAAGAAGTACTGCTCCCGGACCTGGAACTTCGCCTCGGCCCGGGTCGCCTCGCCCGTGATCCGTCCGTTCTGGACGGCGACCGTCTGCCCGTCGGGCGTCCGGAGCACGTACTCGCCCTCGGGGAGTGTCGCTGTCTCGACGACCGCGTCGCCGTCCTCGAGTGCGATACGGCGGACGACGTGTGGCTCGAACTCGTCGTACTCGCCGGGGAGCCTGACGAGGTCGTAGGTCTCGTCCGGGCCGCGCTCTGACACCCGGACGTCCTGGCCGCGATAGACCGTCTCGTTCGAGGTGAGCACGGCGTCGGGTTCGAGCGACGGGTCGGCTGCCGGGTCGGCGTCCGGGACCGACAGGCGTGTGAACTCGCTCGCGAACGTCTCGCGGTCGAGTGACGCCAGCCCGGCGGCGGTCAGGCCGTCGTCGGACCGCGTCAGCGCCGTGATCCGCGGGACATCGGCGACCCGTCCGTCGAACCGTTCGGCGCCGTCGGGGCCGACGCCGACGAGTCGCACCTCGCCGGTCGACGCGGGGTACTGGAGCTGCTGGCCGACGAGCAGCAGTCCCTCGTCGGTGTCGAAGACGCGGTTGATCCTGACGTCGTCACCAGTTCCGTGGACGCGCGTCCAGCCGACGTGCCCGTCGGCGTCGATGCCGGCGGTCCAGACCGACGCCCCGCCCGGGCCGAAGCCGGGGCGGTGGCGGCCTGCGAGCAACACGCCGCCGTCGTCGGTGGTCGTCGCGCCGAGCACCCGTTCGCTCGCGATACCGGGGTAGGTCCGGTTGACCGTCGGACGCCCGGACTCGGTCGTCTGGACGACCCACGGCTCGTCGAAGGCGACCGTCCCGGCGAGCAGGAAACCGGTGTCGGTCTTCTCGAACGCACCGAGCTCGGCCCTGACGCCGAAGCTCTGCTCCCAGACGACGGTCCCGCCGGCGTACTCGGCCATGCGGACCCCCCGCTCGGGGACGCGGTGTGCGACGGCGACCCCGTCGTGGGTGTCGACGAGGTTCCCGCCCGAGGTGAACAGGAACGTGGCGTTCAGCGGGCGCTGCCAGGTCAGGTCACCATCGCGGGTGACGTGCCCGAGCCGGACGCTCGTCGACCGGTACCGCCGCTCGGGGGGCGACTCCGAGACGACGAAGTAGACGCCGTCGTCGGCCGCGAGTACGTCGACCACGCGCGTGTCGTTCGCCCCGTCGAAACTGAGCGTCCAGTCGGTCGAGCCGTCCGGGGCGAAGCGACGGATCGTCCCGTTGATCGTGCCGTTCGGGCCCAGCGTGCCCGACTGACCGCCGGCGACGAGACCGCCGTCGTCGGTCGCGTCAAGCGCGAGATAGGCCGTGTCGTTGATACTGTCGGACACAAGTACGTGAACACGCTCGTCGGGAACACGCCAGCGAAACGCCCGTTCCCGGTCGAACGAGCCACCGACGGTGGCCTCACGTGTGTCCGACAGTATGAACTGTCTGTCCGTCAGGTGGTCGGCGCCCGTCGTCGGTGCGGGCGCCGCGGAGGTGGACTGTGGTGTGTTCGTCGCGGCCGCGGGCACCGTCACGGCGACGGTACTCGCGATCATAAGGGCGACGAGCACACACGCGGAGACTGTCTGGCGTCGCATCACGCGAACCCACTCGCGTTCGTCCATAGTAGTTGCCGAACACTGAAACGCTCCTTTGTGTCATCCCGTGTCAGACCCGGCCACCCCTTGCCCGGGCGGCCGACGGCGTAATTTAAACGATCGAGGGCCCTAGCGGGAGGTGTGCCAGGATACACGCCGTCGGACGTGCCGCTGTTCGAGGACGAGGACGCGCTCGATGCGGGCTACCGGCGCGCCGAACGCGAGTCGACGCCGTTTTTCGGCGTCGAGCGCTACGAGGCGGGCTACGCCGTCACCTACGACCTGCTCCCGGCGGGGCGGGCGCTGTCGAAACCCGCCCGCAAGGAACTGGACGAACGCCTCACGCGGGAGGTAGAGGAGGTCGTCGGCGACCCGGCACTGCCGACCGCCGAGGTCGGCACGACGGTCGGCGAGGAACTCGGGACCGTCTCGCTGTTCGAACGCGAGGAGACTGCCCGCGAGGTCGCCGCGCTCGTCTCGCAAACGGTGCTGGACGAGGCCAACTGGGTGCCCGTGTCCCCGGCCGACTCGACTGACGCCGACGCGCGCCGGAACTGACGGGGCCGGGATAGTCGCGCTCGGAAATATCCGGACCGGGAGGCGTCTGTTGTCGCCGGTGTCCGGCCGGTCATACTGTCGGACACAAGTACGTGAACACGCTCGCCGGAAACACGCTATCGAAACGCCAGTTGCCGGTCGAACGAGCCTCCGACGGTGGCCTCACTTGTGTCCGACAGTATCAGTGTCGACCCGGGAGCGGGGACTTCGTCGACGGAAGCCACCCCGACGTCCGGACAGCGGCGGTGACTTTATAGTGACTTCGCGAGTGTTTCTGCTCGACAATGGATCCCGAGAGACGGCGATTGCTCAGGGCGCTCGGCGCCGCCGGCCTGGGTGGGCTCGCCGGGTGTACGGGCGGTCCGACCGAATCGACGCCGACCGAGGAACCGACGGAGACGTCGACCCCGACGCCCTCCGGCGGTAGCGATGGGGGCGACGGGAGCGATGGCGGGATGGACGGGACGCCGACCGAGACATCGACACCGACGGCCACGCCGGTGGACCCGACGTACATCGGGATGGTGTACGCGACGGGCGGGCTGGGCGACGGGTCGTTCAACGACCAGGCCCAGCAGGGGTTGTTCGACGCCGACGAGGACTTCTCGATCGAGTACCGGGAGTCCCAGCCCGAGGAAGCCTCCCAGTTCAGCACGTTCCAGCGCCAGTACGCGGAGTCGTCGGACCCGGACTACGACCTGGTCTGCTGTATCGGCTTCCTGCAGACCGACGCGCTGGCCACGACATCCGAGAACTACCCCGACCAGAACTTCATGCTGGTCGACAGCGTCGTCGACGCCCCGAACGTCGCGAGCTACACCTTCAAGGAACACGAGGGGTCGTATCTCGTCGGGCAGGTCGCCGGCATGCTCACGACGCGGGACTTCGAGGCGGGCGCGGGGTCGACCGCCGGCGACTCGACGAACGTCGGCTTCGTCGGCGGCGTCGAATCGGACCTCATCGGGAAGTTCGAGGCCGGGTTCACCGCCGGCGTCAAGACGGCCGACGAGGACGTCGACGTCATCACGAACTACGTGGGCGATTTCAGCGACCCGACCGGCGGCCGGGAGGCGGCGCTCGCCATGTACGACAGCGGCGCCGACGTCGTCTACCACGCGGCCGGTAACACCGGAACGGGCGTCTTCCGGGCCGCCCAGGACCGCGGGCGGTTTGCCATCGGCGTCGACCGCGACCAGTCGGTCACGCTCCCGGACTTCCAGGACGTCATCCTCGCGAGCATGGTCAAGCGCGTCGACACCGCCGTCTACGACGCCGTCGAGTCCGTTGTCAACGACAGCTTCCAGGGTGGGTCGGTCGTCTCGCTCGGCCTCGCCGAGGAGGGGGTCGGCGCCGTCTACGGCCAGCAACTCGGCTCCGAGATCCCCGAGGACGTCAAGACTGCCGTCTCGGACGCGCGCCAGGGCATCATCGACGGCGACATCTCCGTCCCGACCGACCCCGGGAACGTCTGAGCACCCGCCGTCCCCGCACTCACGATGAGCCAGCCCGCAGTCGAGTTACGCGAGATCACGAAGCGCTTCCCCGGCGTCGTCGCCAACGACGAGGTCGACCTCACCGTCGAGGAGGGCTCTGTCCACGCCCTGCTGGGCGAGAACGGCGCCGGGAAGACCACCCTGATGAACGTCCTCTACGGCCTGTACGAACCCACGTCGGGGCGCGTCGTCATCGACGGCCGGGAACGGGACTTCGATTCGCCACGGGACGCCATCGACGCCGGCGTCGGCATGATCCACCAGCACTTCATGCTCGTCGACCCGATGACCGTCACCGAGAACATCACGCTGGGCAACGAGCCCCGCCGGTTCGGCGGGCTGGCGGTCGACCGCGAGGGCGCCCGCCGCGAAGTGGTCGCGTTGAGCGAGCGCTACGGCTTCGACGTCGACCCCGACGCCCGCGTCGCCGACGTCTCGGTCGGCGTCCAGCAGCGCGTCGAGATCCTCAAGGCGCTCTACCGGGGCGCGGACGTGCTCATCCTCGACGAACCGACGGCCGTCCTCACCCCCCAGGAGGTCGCGGACCTGTTTTCCGTCCTCGAAGAACTCACCGCCCAGGGCAAGACGATCGTCTTCATCACGCACAAGCTGGGCGAGGCGATGACCGCCGCCGACCGGATCACGGTGTTGCGCGACGGCCGGAACGTCGGTAGCGTCGCCGCCGAGGAGACCACCCGCGAGGAACTCGCCGAACTCATGGTCGGTCGGGAAGTCCTGCTCGACGTCGACCGGCCGTCGACGGACTTCGGTGACACGGTGCTGGCGGTGTCGGACCTCGCGGTGACCGACGACCGGGGCGTTCGCGCGGTCGACGACCTCTCGCTGTCGGTCCGGCAGGGCGAGATATTCGGGGTCGCGGGCGTCGACGGCAACGGCCAGCGCGAACTCGTCGAGGCGGTCACGGGACTGACCCGGCCCGACGCGGGGACGGTCCGACTCGAAGGGTGGGACCTGACCGACCGCTCGCGCCGCCAGCGCATCGAGGCGGGGATGTCCTACATCCCCGAGGACCGCCAGGAACAGGGGCTGGTCATGGAGTTCGACCTCGTCGAGAACGGCATCCTGGGGAGCCAGCACGCGCCACCCTTCGCCCGGGACGGCCGCATCGACTGGGAGCGGGCGAACGAACACGCCGGGTCGGTCGTCTCCGAGTACGACGTCCGTCCGCCGGACCCACGAGCCGAGGCCGAGTCCCTCTCGGGTGGTAACCAGCAGAAGTTCGTCGTCGGTCGGGAACTGGAGCGGGACCCGACGCTGCTGGTCGCGGCCCACCCCACCCGCGGGGTCGACGTCGGCTCCATCGAGTTCATCCACGAGCGGCTCCTGGAGCTGCGCGCCGAGGGCGTCGGAATCCTGCTCGTCTCCTCGAAACTGGAGGAGGTCCAGGCCCTCTCCGACCGCCTCGCGGTCATCTACGAGGGCGAGTTCGTCGCCACCGTCGACCCCGCCGACACCAGCGAGGAGGAACTCGGTCTGCTGATGGCCGGCGAGCGACCCGACGCGGCAGGCAGTCCCGGGACGGAGACGCCGGGGCCCGACTTCGACGGAGAGTCGGGCGACACCGCCGGAGAGTCGGGAGGCGGTCGGGGGTGAGCGCTCGCGAGCACTGGCGGCGGGCGCTGGAACGGCTGGTCGCGGCGTCGGCGGTCGAGCGAGCGCTCATCAGTCTCGCGTCGCTCGTCCTCGCGGTCGCTGTCGGGACGGTTCTCATCCTCGTCGCGGGCCGGATGACCGACTGTGACGCGGCGGCGTTCGTGCTCGCCACCCCGACGGCCGTCGGGGTCCCGGGCCTGTTCGAGGTCGGTCTCCCCGAGTTGTTCCGGATGGGCTTTTGCTACAATCCGGTCACTGTCTTCGACCGCCTGTTCCTGGGTGCGCTGGCGGACCCGCTCTCGCCGGGCTGGGACCCGCTCGACGGCCAGATCGCCGTCACGCTCCGAGAGACCACGGTGCTGGTGTTCACCGGCCTCTCGGTGGCGCTGGCCTTCCGGGCCGGCATCTTCAACATCGGCACGCAGGGGCAGATGGTCGTCGGCGCGCTGGCGACGGCGCTCGTCGTCCTGTGGGTCGCGCCGCTGGTCTCGGGGGTCCTCGGGACCGTCCTGCTGGTCCCGTTCGGGCTCCTCGTCGGCGCCGTCTTCGGCGGGCTCTACGGCGCTATCCCGGGCGCACTCAAGGCGTACGCCGACGCCAACGAGGTCATCACGACCATCATGTTGAACTTCATCGCGACCGGCGTGGTGCTCTTTCTGGTCAGCGAGGTGTTCAAAGACCCCGCCAGCCAGGCAAACCAGACGGTCCCGCTGCCGGACTACGCGCTCTTTCCGCCGGTCCTGTTCGGCCAGCAGTTCGGGTTCTCGCTGCTGGCGCTCGCTGTCGCCCTCGCGGGCGTCGTCGCGCTGGCGTATCTCCTCGCGCGGACGAGTTTCGGCTACGACATCCGGACCAGCGGCGTCCAGCCCCAGGCCGCGGAGTACGGCGGCGTCGACGCCAGGCGGACGGTCGTCGCGAGCATGACCCTCTCCGGGGCGCTTGGCGGCCTCGCCGGCGCCGTCTACGTCCTGATGGTCCTGGGGAACTTCCAGACCGGCGTGCCGGCGTACGGCTTCGACGGCATCACCGTCGCCATCCTCGCGGGGAACAACCCGCTGGGCGTCCCCCTCGCGGCGTTCCTGTTCGGCGTCCTCAAGAGCGGCACGACCGTCGTCCAGTTCGCCACCGACGTCCCGCCCCAGCTCGTGGGCGTTCTCCGCGGCCTCATCATCCTCTTCGTCGCCATGCCGGAGTTCTTCCGGCTGCTCGGCCGACGGGTCGTCCCCCCCGAGCGCGGCGGGCCGACCGAGACGGCGGCGGCGACTGACGGCGGACGGGTCGTCGACCGGGCCCGGGAGTCCGGATCGACCGACGGCGCCGGCGGAGCCGACGGGTCCCGGGACCCGGGAGGTGAGCACCGGTGAGCGCGCTCGACCGGGTGCGCCGGCGCGGGTCCACGCTCGACAGACGGGGTATCGCGGCAGTGGCGAGCATCGGCGCGTTCGCGGGACTGACCGTGCTGGGCCTGCTCTTCCCGGGGACCATCGCGGGGACGCTCGTCGACGTGGTCTTCTCGGCGGGGACGCTCAGTTCCGCGCTGCGGCTGTCGGTACCTATCGTGCTGGCGGCGCTCGGGGGCATCTTCGCCGAGAAGAGCGGCGTCATCAACATCGGCCTGGAGGGGTTGCTCATCATCTCGGCCTTTGGCGCGGTCTACGCGATGGACCTGACCGACAACCTCTGGGTCGGCTTCGGCGCGGGCGTGTTCGCGAGCACGGTCCTGGCCGCGCTCTTTGCCGTCGTCTGCATCGAGTTCCGCGCCGACCAGATCATCGCCGGCCTCGCGGTGTGGCTCATCGCGCTCGGGCTCGCTCCCTTCGCCTCGCAGGTCATCTACGGCGCGCCCAACACCACGAGCGTCCGGACACCGCCCAGCGCCGCCGAAGTCGTCTTCGACGTCCCGGTCGTCGGCGACCTGCTCGCGACGCTCGTGTCGGCGGCGACCGGGTTCGGGGCGGCCGTCGTCGGCGTCGTCGCGGGCATCCAGAGCGCTGCCGACCCCGTCCCGCTCGTGGGGCTGTTCGTCGACACCGCCGTGGCAGTCGCCGGCGCCGTCCACTTCGTGGTCGTCGTCGTCCTCCTCGGGGCGCTGGTCGACGCGAACGTCGTCGTCTACCTCATGTTCCTGATGGTCGCCCTGTCGTGGTACGGCCTCTACCGGACGCAGTTCGGCCGGTGGGTCCGGGCCAGCGGCGAGAACCCGAAAGCCCTCGATACGGCCGGCGTCGACGTCAGTCGGGTCCGGTACGCCGCCGTCTTGCTGTCGGGCGTTCTCTCGGGGATGGGTGGGGCGTCGCTCTCGCTCACCCTCGGCCAGTTCACCGGCAACGGCCCCACGATGGTCAACGGCAAGGGGTTCATCGCCATCGTCGCCTACCTCTTCGGCAACTACAACCCCGTCGGTGCGTTCCTCTCGACCCTGCTTTTCGCCGGCCTGGACGCCCTGCAGATCGTCCTCCAGTTGCGCGACGTCGGCGTCCCCAACCAGCTCATCCGTGTCACCCCCTTCGTGATGGTCATCGTCGTCCTCGCGCTGGTCGGCCGTACCCAGATCCCCTCCGCGGCGGGCGACCACTACGAGTCCGGCGAGGAGTAGTCTGCCGGCTGTCCGTCCGTCATACGGACCGTTGCAACCATTTTCCGTGATGCCGCCGACGTATGGGCGAGTTACGGTCCGATGCGTTCACCGTGTTTCGCGACGGTGGTAACGAATTATACTGTCGGACACAAGTGAGGCCACCGTCGGTGGCTCGTTCGACCGGGAACGGGCGTTTCGATAGCGTGTTTCCGGCGAGCGTGTTCACGTACTTGTGTCCGACAGTATTACAACGGTCCGTATCAGGAATTTCGGCGTCCCGTAGCACCGACTGGCTTCACGACGTGTCAGTCGGCAATAACTCTTCGTCGGGGCCGGAAGCCCTCCACACCGCGGGCGTGCGGTTCCGCTCGCGGGGGCCGCCGATGGACGCGCACCGGTGGTCTCGACACCTCAGAAAACTGGCTCATTGTGGTTCCGAGAGAAGTTTTAAGCGTCGTTCGTGTCAGGTTCGGACATGGCACTCCTGCTCCAGGCGGGCGAGCAGATCACGCGCCCGACGTTCTGGCTCATCGGTGCAACGGGGAAGGCGGTCTTCTACTACCTGGCGGCGGTGACGGTCACGGTGTTCGCGCTGGGCGCCTACGGTCGAGTGAAGAGCTGGACCCAGGGGGACGCCGACCACGTCGACCGCCTCGACGAACTCCCGCGACGAGTGCTCTCGGCCGCGAAGACGATTCTCTCGAACGAGACGCTGTTCGACCGCGACATCGTCGGCGGCGTGATGCACGCCTTCGTCATGTGGGGCTTTCTGACCTTGCTCATCGCGACCACGATCCTGGGCATCGACATCGACTTCTACCGCCCGGTGACGGGCGAGTCCTTTTTCGTCGGCGACTTCTACCTCTCGTATTCGTTCGTGGTCGACGCGATGGGCTTTCTGTTCGTCGTCGGCCTCGGCGTCGTCCTCTATCGGCGCTACGTCGCTCGCACCGAGCGCCTCTGGGACCGCCACACGAGCCTCGAAGACGACCTGTTCGTGTGGGCGCTCTTTCTGCTGGGCGTCGGGGGGTATCTCACCGAGGGCGTCCGCATCCTCGGCCAGAACTTCCCGGGCTTCGAGACGGTGAGTTTCGTCGGCTGGTTCGTCGCGCTGGTCCTGCGGGGCGTCGGACTGACGCCCGAACTCGCGCGGGTGGCCTACCCGCTCACGTGGTGGGCCCACGCGCTGCTGGCGTTCGTGTTCATCGCTGCCATCCCCCTGGGTAAGCCGTTCCACATGCTCTCGTCGTTCGCCAACGTCGTCACCCGCGACGAGGACGCGGGCAAACGTCTCCCGGGGATGCCCGCCGACCTCGACGCGACCAACGCCGAGTCCATCGAAGACTTCTCCTGGAAAGAACAGTTAGACCAGGACGCCTGCACGAAGTGCGGGCGGTGCTCGTCGGTCTGTCCGGCGAAGGCGTCGAGTCGCCCGCTCGACCCGCGCAACGTCATTCTCGACCTCAAGGGCTACCGCGAGTCGGTCGACGCTGGCGAGGAGGAGGTGCCCGTCATCGCCGACGGGGGCACGAGCGTCATCGACGGCGAGACGATGGAGTCGTGTATGGCCTGTATGGCCTGTATGGACGCCTGCCCGGTCGAGATCGAACACCTCACGAGCTTCACGAAGCTGAACCGCCAGCTGGTCGACCAGGGCGACGTCGACCCGAACGTCCAGGACGCGATGCAGAACGTGATGCAACAGGGCAACACGTTCGGCGACCCGGCCCGTGAACGGGCCGACTGGGCCGACCCCCTGGGGTTCGACGTCACCGACGCCCGCGAGCAGTCGGTCGAGTACCTCTGGTACGTCGGCGACTACCCGAGCTACGACGACCGCAACAAGAAGGTCGCACGGTCGCTCGCCACGCTGTTCGAGCGCGCCGGCGTCGAGTACGGCATCCTCTACGAGGACGAACAGTACGACGGCAACGACATCCGCCGTGTCGGCGAGGAGTTCCTCTTCATCGAGCAGGCCGGCCACCACGTCGAGACGTTCGAGGAGTGCGATTTCGAGAAGATCGTCTGCACCGACCCCCACTCGTTCAACACCTTCGAAAACGAGTACCCCGAGGTCGACCTCGCCGAGTACGCCGACGACCCCATGATGGGTTTCGACGTCGAGGGGTGGGACGGCGCGCCCGTGTTCCACTGGACCCAGGTCGTCGAGGAACTCGTCGAAGAGGGGCGCCTCGGCCTCTCCGGTGACGAACTCGACTACACCGTCACCTACCACGACCCGTGTCACCTCGGCCGGTACAACGACGAGTACGAGGCGCCGCGCGAACTCGTCCGGGCCACGGGGTGCGAACTGGTCGAGATGCCGCGCAACCGGAAGGATTCCTTTTGCTGTGGCGGCGGGGGCGGGGGCCTCTGGATGGACTTCGACGAGGAACCCAAACCCAGCGAGGAACGCCTGCGGGAGGCCCTGGAGGACACGAGCGCCGGGGACGCCGTCGAGAAGTTCGTCGTCGCCTGCCCGATGTGCATGACGATGTACGAGGACG
>JAZKRZ010000079.1:0-13798 GCA_036626395.1 Haloarculaceae archaeon | reverse complement strand
ACCTCGGCCAGACCGAGGTCGACGACGAGGCGGCGTTCACGCTCGAACTCGGACCGAACAACTGCGCCGCGAGCCAGGAATCGCTCGCCGGTGACTGATTCCGGTGACGATGCCTGACCCAGTCGCGTTACAGGCCGGACTCGACCTCTTCCCGAACGGGATCAGTCGCTACGCCGTCGGTGGCGTGTTCGTGGGGCTCGGCGTGGTGATCATCTACGTTGCGACCGGCATCAGCGCCGGCGCCTCGACGTTCCTCGAATCGACGCTGTCGTACGTCTCGGGCCGGGCCCGGTTCCAGCGATACGTCGCCTCGCGCGACTGGCGGCTCGTGTTCACGTTCGGCATCGTGGCCGGCGCGGCCGTCCACGCCGTCCTCTTCCAGGACGGCGGCTGGGGTGCGTACACGACCGCCGTGAAGCCCTGGCGGCTGTTGCTGGGTGGGGTTCTGGTCGGAGTCGGCACCCGCATCGGCAAGGGCTGTACGTCCGGCCACGGCGTCTGTGGCGTCGGCTCGGCGTCGCGGACCTCCATCGTGGGGGTCGTCACGTTCCTGCTCGTCGCCATCGGGACCGCCCAGCTCGTCGCCGCGCTGGGGGTGACGCCGTGATGGCGGACGCCGACAGACACCCGCTGTTCGTTCCCGTGATACTGGTCGGCGGGCTCGTCTTCGGGTTCGGACTGGCCCACAGTCACATGGCCAGGCCCGAAGTGGTGCTGGACTTCCTCCAGTTCGAGGACCTCGGCCTGGTGTTCGTCATGTTCGGCGGCGCGGCAGTGACCGGTGTCGCCTACGCTCTGGTCCCCCGGGTGCTCGACCGCGCACCGCTGACCGGTGACGCCTTCGAGCGCCGGCTCAAGTCGTTCGACCGCAACGTCGTGATCGGCGGCGCCGTCTTCGGCGTGGGCTGGGGCCTCTCCGGTATCTGTCCGGGGGCCGCCTACGCCAGCTTCGGGATCGGCAACGTCACGATCCTGTGGGCGGTGGCCGGGATGTTCATCGGCGCGTACCTCCAGGGCGTCTGGCGGAGCCGCACGCCCGACGCCGACCCCGCGACCGCGGGAGCGGACTGACCGGCCCTGTTCACGGCGACTTCACTCATGGACCTGACACTGGTCGCGCTGTTCGTCACCGCCGGGCTCGCGAGTCTGTTCATGGCGTGGGTGATCGGTGCCGGGTCCAGCGGCGCGACCCCCTTTGCGCCGGCCGTCGGCGCGAACGCCATCGGGACCATGCGCGCGGCGTTCGTCGTCGGGCTCCTCGGGTTCGCCGGGGCTGTCACCCAGGGCGCGAACGTCTCCGAGGCGGTGGGGACCGGCCTCGTCGACGGCGTCTCGCTACCGGCGTCCGGGGTCATCCTCGTCCTCGCCATCGGTGCCGGACTGATGGTCGTCGGCATCTACACCGGATACCCGATCGCCACGGCGTTCACCGTGACGGGTGCCGTCGTCGGCGTCGGGCTGGCGCTGGGCGGGACGCCGGCCTGGGAGAAGTATCGGCAGGTCGGCGCGGTCTGGGTCCTCACGCCGTTCGTCGGCGGGGGGGTCGCCTACGGCATCGCCAGCCTCCTCCCTCGCGAGGACGTGCCCGAACGACTGAGCGTCCCCGTACTGGCCGGAACGGTCGGCGTGGTCCTCGCGAACGTCGACTTCGCGTTTCTCGGCCCGGACGGGACCGCGGGGTCGCTCACCGGGTCCGTCCAGCGGACGCTGGGGACCGGCGGACCGGCCGTGCCGGTCCTCGTCTCTGTGGGGGTCGCAGCGGCCCTCGCGACGGTGGTCCACGTCGAGATACGCCGCGACGAGGCCACCGGCCTCCACCGCGCGTTGCTCGCGCTGGGGTCGCTCGTCGCGTTCTCCGCCGGCGGAAGCCAGGTCGGTCTCGCGGTCGGTCCGCTGGTCCCCCTGCTCGAGGAGGTCACGCTCGTCTCCACGTTCGGCGTCCTGGTCGGCGGCGGAGTGGGCATCCTCGTCGGCTCCTGGACCGGTGCACCCCGGATGATAAAGTCCCTCGCACGGGACTACTCCTCGCTCGGACCCCGGCGTTCCATCGCTGCGCTCGTCCCCTCCTTTCTGATCGCACAGGTGGCAGTCCTGCTCGGCGTCCCGGTCTCGTTCAACGAAGTCGTGGTCAGTGCGATAATCGGGAGCGGCGCCGCCGTCGGCGGACGCGACGCCGTCGACGCCCGGAAGATCCTCGTCACCGCTGGTGCGTGGACGCTCTCGTTCGGCGTCGCCTTCGGGCTCGCTTTCGGCGTCGCCGCCACGTGTCCCCTCGGGTGACTCGCAGTCGTCCCGGTTCCGGGCGGGTGGCGACCCGCGGTGCGTTTGATATTGTATGAATTGCACAATTCCCACAAATCTATAACCGGACGGGGAACGAAGCGGGAGGTATGAGCGTGACCATTGCGGTACTCGACGCGTCGGTCGGTGACACCCCGGCGGAACGGAACCTCCGGCGGGAACTCGACGCCGAGGTGGACGTCTTCAAACTGACCGAAGGCGCGTTCCCGCCCGCCGTCTCGGCGAGAGACTGGCGCTACGACGGCGTCGTCGTGAGCGGGTCCCAGACGTCGGTCTACGACGACCACGACTGGATCCACGAGGCCACGGAGTGGGTCCGCCGGGCCCACGCGGGCGACGTCCCGGTCCTGGGGATCTGCTGGGGTCACCAGTTCCTCGCGCAGGCACTCGGCGGCCGGGTCGCGGACATGGGCGAGTACGAACTCGGCTATCGCGAGGTGAGGAAGGTCGGCGAGGACCCGCTGCTGTCGGGGCTTCCGGATGCGTTCACGAGTTTCGAGACCCACTCCGACCGCGTCGCCGAGCTCCCGCCCGGCGCCAGGACGCTCGCGCGCAACGACGTCAGCCTCCAGGCCTTCCGGGTCGGGAGCACGTGGGGCCTGCAGTTCCACCCGGAGTACGACCGGCAGACCGCCGAGTGGGTGATCCAGAGCAAGGACCTGTCGGACGACCGGACCGGGTTACTGCTCGACCGGGTCACCGAGGAGACGGTGTCAGACGCCGCCGACGCGAAGCGAGTGTTCGACAACTTCGTCGAATTCGTCGCGTCACACCAGCCAGTCGCGCGCGAGTCGCGGTACTGACCCGGCGGGACCACCGGGCCCTCGGCCGGTGGGACGGTACTTCTCGCGGTATCATCGGACGATTGTACGTTCTTTGCACAAGCGTTATGGTCGCGTGGCACGTATCGAAAGAGGAACGAAAATGCCAGATTCGATGTCGGAACAGCTCCAGCGGGACATGCAGTGTGAGAGCCTCCTGGAGTGTTTCCACGGGCTGAAAGAACTCGACAAGGAGTGTTTCCAGGCGCTCGTCGACGCGGAGGGACCGCTGACGGTCGACGAGGTCGCCGACGCCGTCGACCGGGAGCGGTCGACGGCCTACCGGTCGGTCCAGCGGCTCCTCCAGACCGGCTTCATCCAGAAAGACCAGGTCAACTACGACCAGGGCGGCTACTACCACGTCTACTCGCCGACCGACCCCTCGGCCGTCGCGGACGACATGCAGCGGCTCCTCAACGACTGGTACGCCAAGATGGGACAGCTCATCCAGGAGTTCGAGGACAAGTACGAGCGCGAGACCGTCCGGGCCGAGAGCTGACCCGACGGGCCGCCGCCCCGACTCACGACCCGTTCCTGCGTCCGTCCCCCGCTGTTCTCCCTCGTATCGTCCCGACCCACCGATTCGACGCCCGGCGATCGTCTGCGGTCTGGGAAATAGTATTGCATAATATTCCCAAAACTATAAATTACCTCCTCCCGTATCGAGGGATGATGACAGGAGAGACACAGCCGGGGGCGACCCCGGAGACGCGCGAAGTCGTCGTGGCGGGGTCCGGCGTCGCCGGACTGTCGGCCGCGGTGTACGCGGCGCGTGCCGATCTGGACCCGCTGGTCCTCGAGGGCGACGAGCCCGGGGGACAGTTGACGCTCACGACCGACGTCGAGAACTACCTCGGGTTCCCCGAGGGCGTCGGCGGGATGGAACTGATAGAGCGGGGTCGCGAGCAGGCCGAGCGGTTCGGTGCCGAGTTCGAGCGCGCGAGCGTCCGGGCGGCGACCCTGGACGAGCGGCCGTTCGAACTGTCGCTGTCGACCGGCGAGACGGTCCGGACTCGCTCGCTGGTCGTCGCGACGGGCGCGAGCGCCCGCTGGGTCGGCGCCGAGGGCGAGAGCGAACTGATGGGCTACGGGCTCTCGACGTGTGCGACTTGCGACGGTGCGTTCCACCGCGGCGACGACGTCCTCGTGGTCGGCGGCGGCGACAGCGCGATGGAGGAGGCGCTCTTCCTCGCGAAGTTCGCGGACTCCGTCACCGTCGTCCACCGCCGGGACGAACTCCGCGCCTCGGAGATCATGGCCCGGCGCGCCCGGGACCACGGGCAGATCCGGTTTCGCTGGGACACCGAACTGCTGGCCATCGAGGGGTCACGCGAGACGGGCGTGACCGGCGCGACGCTCGTCTCGCACCCGGAGGGGCACCCGAAGGAGAAATACGAGGACGGCGAGGAGGTCACCGTCGAGGAGGTGGACGTCGGCGGCGTCTTCTACGCCGTCGGCCACGAGCCCAACACCGACTTCCTCCGGGAGACGCCGGTCGAACTCGACGACGACGGCTACGTCAGGACGGCCGACCCCGACGACGGTCCGGCCGACGCCGAGGCGGCGTGGGCGACCACGGCGACGGCCGTCGAGGGCGTCTTCGCCGCCGGCGACGTGATGGACCGCCGATACCAGCAGGCCGTGACCGCCGCCGGGACCGGGAGCATGGCCGCCCTCGACGTCGAATCGTGGCTCGAATCCGAGGCCGCTGCGGCATCGGCCCGGAGCGAACCCGTACCCGCGGAGGTGAGCGACTGATGGTCGCCGGGACGGGCAGTCAGAACACCATCGACCCCGCGACGGTCGACGACCAGGCCGACCGGGTCGTGGTCTCGTTCCGGTCCCCCGAGGCCGACCCCGACGGGAGCGAGGGGTGGTGGGTCGCCGACAGCGCGTGGCTCGCCGAGAACATGGCCGAACCGACCTACCGGCGGTACCTCCGCTGGGCCCACGCCGGCCCCGTCTCCGTCGGCGAGGAGTGGGAGGAGTTCGTCAACTGCGGGTGTGCCAACCCGGAGGACGTCGTCCTCCGCGTCGAGTCCGTCGAGGGCGGGTCCGCGATCGGTTCCGACACCACCATCGAGGTCGTCCCGCGCAAGGACATCGTCGAGGGGACGGTCCCCGGCGAGGAGGGGGTTCGGGTCGAGTAGCCGACCCGGCAGGGGGTCGACCCCTCCCGGTTGCGAACTGTCGTCGCCGTCTCTCCCGCCCTCCGCGTTCCCGTCGAGACCGCGAGGGACAGCTGTGTGGGATTCGAGCAATAACAGTCTGGTGTCGGTTCTCGACCCCGGGGAAAGAACGGAGCCTTTGACTACCGGCGGGTCGTAGAGCGGCGTAACGGGGGTCCCCGGCGCATGCACGACCACACATCCGACGGCTCGACGTGCTCGCACCGCGTCCCGGACGGCCCGGAACCGACCGGGGCGGACGGGCGACAACACCGAGGACGCGCAAAGCGAGACGCGTTACCCGGCCTTCCGACCGTCGACAGGCGGCAGGTGCTCCTCGGCGGGACGGCGGTGCTCGCGGCGCTGGCCGGGTGTGGGTCGGGTGACGGCGACGCCCCCGAACCGGTCACGCTGACGACCGACGACAGCTGCGAGGTCTGCGGGATGGTCATCCCGAACCACCCGGGGCCCTCCGCGGAGGTCTTCTACGCTGACCGGCGCCCGTCCGGCCACGACAACCCGGCGCGGTTCTGTAGCACGTGGGAGGCCTTCCAGTACGACTTCGACCGCGACTGGTCGGTCGAGGTCTTCTACGTGACGGACTACTCGTCGGTCGACTGGTCGCTCTCGGAGGCCGGCGGTGACCGACTCATCTCCACCCATCCCGAGGCGTCCGCGTTCGTCGACGCCGAGACGGTCACGTTCGTCGTCGGTTCGGAGATCAAGGGTGCCATGGGGCGGGACCTGATCGCCTTCTCCGACCGGGCGGACGCGGAATCGTTCCGCGACGAGTACGGCGGGTCGCTCGCCGGGTTCGACGACGTGACCCCCGAGACCATCGCCGGGCTGAGTCAGGCGTGAGGATGAACGTCCGGCTGGTCGGCGGCGTCGCCCTCGGACTGGTTCTCCTCTGTGCCAGCGGCTTCCTCGTCGCGCCGTCGAACGAGGCGGTCGAGCCGGTGTCGTTCGAGGACACGCTCTCGATGGGGATGACCGGCGTGGACGTCGCGGCGGCGACCGACCGGGGGTACGCCCTCCCCAGGGCCCAGGTCTTCTACGGTCAGTACCAGTACGTGGTGGGTTACTACGGCGTCGAGACGCTCGTCACCCACCTGGCGAGCGGGTCGGCGCGGCGCCAGTTCGGCGACCCGCTCGCCGTCTTCGTCACCGACTTCTCGGGCACCGAGCCGTTCGTCACCGGGGACGGCTTCCTCGACCTGGGCAACGACCTGGCCCGCGACTGGGTCCGCGCGAGCGACGCCTGGTACGTCGTCGACAGTCGCGCCCGGACGCCCGCCGGCCCGACGGTCGTCCCCTTCTCCAGTCGCGGCGACGCCGACGCCTTCGCCGAGGCCCACGGCGGCAGCGTCGTGGACTGGACGGGACTGCGCGACGCGGTCGGCGACGCCGAGCGGGACACGCCGGGAGCGTTCCGCGCGGCGGTCGCGAACCAGTCCCGGTGGGCCGACGGGCGGGTCGCGGCGGCCCGGGACCTCCGCTCGCGGCCGGTCTCGGTCGTCGTCGGCGAGGACGAACCGACGGTCGCCACGGCCATCGCAGCAGCCCCGCCCAATACGACCGTTGCGATTCCGCCCGGCCGGTACGACGTGAATCTCACCGTCGAGAAGCCCCTGACGCTACGGGGTGCGGGTGCCGAGACGGTCCTCGACGGCGGCGGGAACGGGACGGTCCTGACGGTGGAACACGACCGGGTCGCGGTGACCTCGCTCGCGCTCACCGGCACGGGGACGGTCGACGCGATGTCGCCCACCGCCGGCAACGCGAGTCGGTACGCCGACACGACGATGCTGGTGTACGGCCGGAGCGACGCGGCGGTCACGCTCGTCGGCGCGAACGAGTCGCTCGTCGCCGACGTGCGCGTCGAGACCGAAGCGACGGGCGTGATGCTCCAGTACAGCGACGGTACCGTCGTCCGGAACGTCACCGTCCGGGGCGCCGACGACCCGAGAGACGGGTCGATGGGCGTCATCACGCTCTACTCGCGGGCGGTCGTCGATGACAACCGCGTCAGGGGCGGGCGCGACGGCGTCTACCTGCACCGCTCGGACGGGGCCGTCGTCCGGGACAACGACCTCGCGGACATGCGCTACGGGATCCACGAGATGTACACCTCTGACCTGCTGCTCCGGAACAACACGCTGGAGCGGGCGAACACGGGCATCATCCTGATGACGCGGCCGGCGAACAACAAACTCGTGGGCAACCGCGCGACCGACAACGGCCAGGGTATCTACGCCATCGGCGGGTCGTCGTACATCGCGGAGAACGTCGTCGCCGGCAACGACCTGGGGCTCACCGTCGGGACGCGGCGCTCGGTCGTCGTCCACAACACGGTCGTCGACAACGCGGTCGGCGTCCGCGTGGGCACGCTCCTGCCGACGAATCACGTCGTCGCGAACGACGTCGTCGGCAACGACCAGCCGGTGACGGCCCGCAGCGGTCCGGTGCACGTCTGGACCGTCGCCGGCGCCGGCAACTACTGGGGCCCGGTGCCCGGCATCGACCGGGACGGCGACGGCGCGGTCGACAGGGCCTTCCGGCCGGCCGACCGCGTGGACGTTATCGCCAGTCGCGCCGCCGGTGGGCCGACGCTCGCACGTTCGCCCGTCCTCGGACTGCTCGAACGGGTCGCCGCCAGCGTCCCCGGACTGCGCGACGTCGGGGTGGTCGACACCGCGCCGCGCGTGGCTCCTGCCCGTCCCGACCGACTCGCGGAGGTGCGAAACGGAACCGATGACTGACGCTGATCCAGCCGCCACGGAACCGGGCGAGGACGCGGCGGCGGCCGACGAGGCGAGCGGGCCCAGCGGGGACGTGCCGGAGGGTGTCGCTTCCGCGGAACCGGAGACCGACAGCGCTCCCGAGGGGCCGGAGGCCGACGGCAGTCCCGGCGACCGGGTCGTCGCCGAGTCGCTCCGGCGGTCGTTCGGTGACCTGACGGTGCTCTCGGGCGTCTCGTTTTCGGCTGCTCCCGGCACGGTCAACTGCTTCGTCGGACCCAACGGGTCGGGGAAGACGACCCTCCTGCGTATCGTCGCCGGACTGCTCGCACCCACGGGCGGGCGGGTCGACGTCGGGGACGCCACCGGGCGCGTGGTCGGCTATCTCCCCCAGAGCCCCTCGTTTCGACCGCAGTTCACCCTGCGCGAGACCCTCGGGTTTTACGAGGCGCTCGCGGGGGTCGACATCGATCCCCAGGTCGTGCTGGCGCGGGTCGGACTCGACGCCGTCGCCGACCGCCGGGTGGGCGAGCTCTCGGGCGGCATGACCCGCCTGTTCGGCATCGCGCAGGCGACTGTCGGCGACCCGCCCGTGCTCGTCCTCGACGAACCCTCCAGCGGACTCGACCCGACGATGACCGAACACGTCGGCACCGTCATCCGCGAGTTGGCCGACGACGGCCACACCGTGTTGCTCGCGACGCACGACCTCGAGACGGTCGACCGCGTCGCCGACACGGTGCTCGTGCTCGACGACGGCGTCGTCCAGGTCGCCGACACGCCGGAGGCGCTACGTCGAGAGACCGACGCGGAGACGCTCACTCGCGCCGTCGCACAGTACCTCGTCGGGGAGGCGGGCGGACTGACAGTTCGGACCGGCTCCCGGGAGGGCGACGATGAGTGAGGGCGAGACGACCGACGGTGCCGAGTCGCCGAGCGACCCCGACAGTGCGAGCGGGGCGGCCCGCTATCGGGCGGGGACGCGCCCGTGGGAAGGCCCGCGCGTCGGCCAGGCGGTCGCGCTGGCCCAACGCGAGTTCGACACGGTCGTCCGGACCCGGACGTACGCGGGGCTCGCGGTGACGTTCGGCCTGGTCGTCGTCGCACTCCCGACGGTCGGTGGACTCGGCGGCTATCTACCGCTCGTGCTCGACCTCTTCACCCCCGTCGAACTGCTCGTCCCGGTCCTGGGGTTCGGCTTCGGCGCGTGGACCGTCCTCGCCGACGCCCAGTCGGGCGAACTCGACGTGGTGCGGACCTACCCGGTCGAGCGCTCGACCTACGTCGTCGGCGCCTACCTCGGGCGGGCGGTGGCGCTGGTCGTCGCGATACTCGTGCCCCTCGCCCTGCTCGGGGTCGCCACCCCGCTCGTCCGCGAACCCGCGACCTCCGTGCTCGCCTCCCACGGGACCGTCGATTCGCCGGTCTACGTCCTGCGCTTTGCCGCCCTGACGTCTGTGTACGGACTGGTGACGCTCGCGCTCGGGATGGCCGTCTCCTCGCTCGCGCGGTCCCGGCGGTCGGGCGTCGCTGCCGCCGTCCTCGCGCTCCTCGTCGTCGTCCTGGGGTTCGACCTCGTCGTCGTCCTCGGTGTCGGCCAGGGGCTCCTGGGACCCGACACGCTCGCGATAGCGCTCGGGGCGAGCCCGCCCGCCGCGTTCCGCGGCCTGGTCCTCCGGACGGCCGCCGCCGGCCTCGTCGAGACCGGTCCACCCGCAGCGAGCGTCGCGGCCAGCGTCCTCGGACTCGCCGGCTGGTTCGTCGTCGGCATCGGCGTCGCGACGTGGCGAGCGTGGACGCCGATAGCGCGGTGAAAACGGAGACGGACGCGAACCCGAGAACCCGCGACGTGGTGGCGCCGACCGGCTACAGTTCGCCGAGTTTGCGCAGCAACTGGCCGCGGTACTCCTCGTCGGCGTGGACACCTTTGAGCTCGAGGACGTTCCGTTCGAGCTTGTCCAGCGCGACGCGGAAGGCGTTGTCGGCGCCGTAGCCCTCGCCGGACCCGGCGGACTGGCCCTTGTTGGTGCGTAGCCGGATCTGACACTGGATGAGCGGCGTCCCGCGGAGCTTCTCCTTGTGCTCGTGGAGACGGACGTGGGCGTGCTGGACCTGCATCTCCTGGTACTTGTCGGCGACGCTCTCGATGCGCTGGCGGATGTCTTCGCGCGAGACAGTATCGAGGAGCCTGACGTTCGTGATCTGGACGTCCAGGTGCTCTTCCTCGGTGAACGTCAGCGCCCGGAGGACGTCCGTCTTGGTGATGATCCCGGCGACGACGCGGTCCTCGCCCTCGGGGATGACGACGAGGCCGGCGTAGTCGTTGTCGAGCATCCGCTCGACGGCGTCGCGGACGGACTCGTCGCCGGTCGTCGTCGCCACGGGACTGTTCATCTCGTCGTAGACCGGCAGGTCGAGAACGCGGTCGATGTCGCCCCTTCGCTCGCCGCGAGTGGCCTTGTCCATGTCGCGGACGACGATATCGACGATGTCGTGGCGCGTGACCATCCCCGAGAGCAGCCCGTCCTCGTCGAGGACGGGCAACCGGGAGATGCCGTGCTCTCGCAGCAGGTTGATGGCCTGACCGACGGTCGTCCCCTCGGTGACGGTGACGACGTCCTCGGTGTAGATCTGGTCGACGACCAGGGCGTCCAGGTGTTCGAGGACGGCCCGGAGGATGTCGTCCTCGGTGACGATCCCCCAGAGACGGCCGGCCTCGAAGACGGGGGCGACCTTGGTGCCCCCCTCGACGAGGACGCGCGCGACCTCGCGGACGTCGTCGGTCCGCCCGACCCGTGGCGCCGACCGCATCATGGCCCGGGCCTTCGTCTGGTCCTCGACGTGAGACCGCACCAGCTGTTTCTGCGTTATCAGGCCGGCGTACTCGTCGTCCTCGGTGACGAGAATCCCCTTCGGGTTCTCGCGCTCGAAGAGAGAACGGACTTTCCCGAGGCGTTCGTCGGCGTCCACGGCGACGTACTCGCTGGTGGCGATATCGGCGATATCCATCTGAATCTCCCGTTCGGACGGTTCGTCGGCGGGCGTAATCAACTTGGCGAACGGTCCCGCGGCCGGGTCCCCGGGCCGACGGAACGGACAGCCCGCGCGACACCGGTCTCTCCGCCAGTCACGAGGCAGACGGGACAGACTGAAGACTCGGCGGTCCCACACCGCGGACGTGATTCCCGACATCACAGTGTTCGGGTCGTACACCTACCTCGCAACCGAGGTGCTCTGGGGGAGCCTCGCGCTGGCCCTGCTCTGGTACGCCGACGCCTTCCGGACCGCCGCTCGGACCGTCGCCGTCCTCTACCCGCCCGCCCTGGTCTGGGACTGGTACACCCTCGAGGTCGGCGTCTTCGAGATCCCCCTGCGGACCGGCGTCGAGCTACTCGGCGTCCCGCTGGAGGAGCACGTCTTCATGTTCGTCGTCCCTGCCATGGTCGTCGGCACCCACGAGACGCTCCGCAAGCGATTCGACGCCAGCGACAGCGCGGAGACGGGCGAATGACTATATAGATATAGTTAAGAAACAATACCGATTGCAGGAAATTATAGACGTCTCCGGGAGACCGGTCGAGTGCCTGCTATGGTATCCACTGAACCACATCGCGTCGAACTGTTCGTGCGGTCGCTCTCGCGCGGAACCCGGAACCCGGGGGCGACTCACCTGCCCAGGCTACGACGAGTGGCCGACGGCCGGGACGTCCGCGTCGACCCGTTCTTCGAGACGCGCGAGGCGGACGCCTCGCTGACCGGCGAATCCTACACCGCACTCGTGCTTCCGGCGGCCTGTCTCGCCGAGTACCGCGACGGCGACCTCCACCACGTCGCCCCACACACCAGCGGGTCAGCGGTCCACAGCGTCGCCGACAGGGTGACCGCGCTCGAAGACGAGCACCACGAGTCCCCGTCCGACACTGCGCCACTGGCCCGCCACCGATAGATTCGACAGACGTCGAATATTAATACGACTTTAATCGAATCCGCGCCTCGTCGAACGTGCGGTCGACTCGAACCGCCAAACCTCGACGAACGTTAATAGATATGGCATAGATATGGCGAGATGCGGACAGATACTGGGGAACACCCCGAAAGAGGGCAAGTTTTTTGACTTCTCCCGTCACTTTCTCGGACACGATGACGGGGACCAACCCGCGGATCGAACTGTACGTGCGGTCGCTGCTGCCCGACGGCGCCCACGGGCGCCAGGAGTCAGTCATCGAGCGACTCGAACGGCTCGACGCCGAAGACGGGATCGCGGACTTCTCGGTGATCGTCTGGGGCAAGCAGGTCGCACCGGAGTCGGCGGGCGCCCACACCGAGGAAGGCGAGTACATCCTGAATCGCGTCGCCGAGTTCAAGCAGTGGGCCCTCTCGAACAACGTCTCGCTGGAGTCGTTCTACCAGCGCCAGACGGTCGAAAACGAGACCAGCGACCGCTCCTACGACGCGATGATACTCCCCGTGATGGGACTGGCAGAGTACGCGGACGGCGAACTCGTCCACGTCGCGCCGTGTACCGACGGCCGAGTGGTCCACACCATCACGGACCGTCTGGACCGCATCGAGCGCGGCGAACCAGCCGCGGTCGGTAGCTCGACGGACGTCTCGATCCTCTCGGACTGACCGCTCGCGGCAGTCGCCCCCGTCACTTCTCCGCGCCGCCGGTGTGAGCGACTGGCACGTCAGTCGGTCCCCGCGCCAGCGGCGTTCGCTCAGCAGACGACCTGTGTGACGAACACGCGGCCGTCCGGGCCGACGTGGACGTCGAGACCGGTCCGGCCGACGGGAAACTCGGCGGTCGCGTCTTCCGTCTCGAGAAACACGTCGTCGATGGCGCCGGCCAGCGCGCCGGACGAGTCGTACCCCGAGACGTTGACCCGCGTTTCCGGCCCGTCGCGGTACGCCACCGGCTGTTCACCGTCGCAGGCGTCGTTCAGCGCGTCACTGGTCCGGTCTATCGGTGGGACCTCGTCGTCGGTGTAGGTCCGCTTGACGCGGCGCTGGTTGAGATAGCGGGCCACGTCGTCGAGCGTCTCCGACCTGTCGAGTCGGTCGACGCCCGCTTCGGCGCGCCCGTCGTTGACGTTCGCGAGGTAGGCGCGCTCGGTCTCGGCGAGGTCGATGCCGTCGGCGGTACTCGCGTTACCCGGCACGTCCGCGACGGAGAGCGACGGTCCGCCCATCCCCGGGAGCGTGATCACGCCCAGCAGGGCGAGCACGAGCGCGCCGCCGGCGACCAGTGCGAATACCATCCCGGCGACGTACTGCGGTTCGAGCACGTCGAGATACGAGGTCCCCCCGAGTTCGTCGGCGTAGTCCGCCTCGGTCGGCACGTGTTTTTCGAGGTTGGCGTTCCCGCAGCGGCTGCACGGCGGGGAGTTCTTCTGGTGTTCGCGCCCGCACTCGGGACAGACCCAGACCGGTTGGCGCTCGTAGTCGCCGCTTTCGGGCGCCACTGGGACGACCGCTTTCTCGAACTTGTGGTGGCCGCAGTTGTCACACGGCGGGTCGTTGCGCGAGTGGGGCTTGCCACACCAGCCACAGCGCCACTTCGCGGACTCGCTCCCGCGAGTCGGCTCGTCGCCGGGATCACCGCGTCCGCCGTCACCTGCACCGCCGTCGGCACCCGTGCCGTCCTCGCCCGGACCCTCACCAGACATCCTTACAGTCGAACCGGCACGCCGTGGTCGTCGAGGTACTCCTTGACCTCCCGGATGGAGTACTCGTCGAAGTGGAAGATTGAGGCGGCCAGGGCGGCGTC
>JAZKRZ010000078.1:0-13885 GCA_036626395.1 Haloarculaceae archaeon | reverse complement strand
TGGAGACGAAGATCACCGTCGTCGGCTGTGGCGGGGCCGGCGGCAACACCGTCACGCGGATGACCGAAGAGGGGATCCACGGGGCGAAACTCGTCGCGGCCAACACCGACGCCCAGCACCTCGCCGACGAGGTGGACGCCGACACCAAGATCCTGATCGGCAAGAAACGCACCGGGGGGCGCGGCGCCGGGTCGGTCCCGAAGATCGGCGAGGAGGCCGCCCAGGAGAACATCGAGGACATCCAGCAGTCCATCGACGGTTCCGACATGGTGTTCGTCACCGCCGGGCTGGGCGGCGGCACCGGCACGGGCGCCGCCCCGGTCGTCGCACAGGCCGCACAGGAGGCCGGCGCGCTCACTATCTCTATCGTCACTATCCCCTTCACCGCCGAGGGCGAGCGCCGGCGGGCCAACGCCGACGCCGGTCTCGAACGACTGCGTGCGGTGAGCGATACCGTGATCGTCGTCCCGAACGACCGCCTGCTCGACTACGCGCCCAGCATGCCCCTGCAGGACGCGTTCAAGATCTGTGACCGCGTCCTGATGCGCTCGGTCAAAGGGATGACCGAACTCATCACCAAGCCCGGCCTCGTCAACGTCGACTTCGCGGACGTCCGCACCATCATGGAGAACGGGGGCGTCGCCATGATCGGACTGGGCGAGTCCGATTCGGAGAACAAGGCCCAGGACTCGATCCGTTCCGCACTCAGGTCGCCGCTGCTCGACGTGGAGTTCGACGGCGCCAACTCCGCGCTGGTCAACGTCGTCGGCGGCCCCGACATGTCCATCGAGGAAGCGGAGGGCGTCGTCGAGGAGATCTACGACCGCATCGACCCCGACGCCCGCATCATCTGGGGCGCCAGCGTCAACCAGGAGTTCGAGGGCAAAATGGAGACGATGATCGTCGTGACTGGCGTCGAATCCCCCCAGATATACGGCAAGAGCGAGGCCGAAGAGGAGCGCGCCTCGCGCGAACTCGGGGACGACATCGACTACGTGGAGTAGCGAGGGCGAACGGAGTGATACGGACCGTTGTAATTCGTTACCGCCGTCGCGAACCACGGTGAACGCACCGGGCCGTGACTCGCCCATCCGTCGGCGGCATCGCCGAAAATGGGTACAACGGTCCGTATGAGCCCTCGGACATGCGAGCGGGGAGGAACGACCCGCGAGTAGTAGCGAGGGTCCCGGGAACGTGAACGCGTCCGGGCGGTGACCGCCCCACCGTCATCGCGTGACCCCGCAACCTCGGCAGGTTCGTGCGGCCGGATCGCTTTATCATCCCTGGTCCTGAGTGCATAGACATGGATACCTGGCAGCGCCGGATCGTCGCGTATGTATTCGGGCTGGTAGTTCTCATCGGTCTCTTCGCCGTTCTCTACCAGTGGGGGCTCAGGACCTTCGAGGGCGAGACGATCCCGCTGTACCGGTCGGTGCAGTTCGTCGTCGAGGCTTTCACTGCGACCGGGTTCGGGGCGGAGTCGCCCTGGCAGACCCTCGAGATGAACGTCATCGTGACCGTGATCGACGTCATCGGCGTCTTCTCGGTGTTTCTGGCGATCCCGCTCGTGTTGGTCCCGGTGTTCGAGGAGACGTTCTCGACGACGGTTCCGACAGAGCTGGACGAGGACCTCTCGGACCACGTCGTCATCTGCACGCTCACGCCGCGGGGCGAGACGCTGGTGACCGAACTCGACTCCCGGGAGATACCCTACGTCGTCGTCGAGCCCGACCGCGAGGCCTCGACAGCGGCCTACGAGGACGGCTTCCGGGTACTCAACGTGGACCCTCAGTCCGTCGAGGCACTCGAGAGCGCTCGCGCCTCCGCGGCGCGCGCGGTCGTCGCCGACGCCACCGACGACGTCAACACGAGCATCATCCTGACCGCCAAGGAAGTCGCCGAGGACGTCCCCGTCATCAGTGTCGTCAACGACCCCGACCGCATCCGCTATCACGAACTCGCGGGCGCCGACGCCGTGCTCTCGCCGCGCTCGCTGCTGGGCGAGGGGCTGGCGACGAAGGTGACGACGGGCGTCTCGACGGACCTGGGCGACGCCATCGAGGTCGGCGAGGACTTCGAGATCGCCGAGTTTCCGGTCCGCCGCGGGAGCGACCTCGTCGGGCGCACCATCTCCGAGAGCGGCATCCGCGAGGAGACCGGCGCCAACGTCATCGGCGCGTGGTTCCAGGGACGCTTCGAGAGCCCGCCCTCGCCGGACGAGCCCCTCGATGGCGGCACCGTGTTACTGGCGACCGGCCGGGAGGACCAGCTCGAACGGCTCCGCGAACTGGCGCTGTCCGAGCGGCGCTTGCCGGGACAGGGCCAGACCATCGTCGCCGGCTACGGCCAGGTGGGCAAGCGCGCGGCGGAGGCGCTTTCGACCGCGGGAATCCCACACACGACGGTGGACGTCGAGGAGCAACCGGGCGTCGACGTCGTCGGGGACGCGACCGACCCCGAGGACCTGCGCCGCGCAGGCGTCGAAGACGCCAGCACGGTGTTGCTGGCGTTGCCCGAGGACACCGTCACCGAGGTGGCGACGCTGGTCGCCCGCGAGGCGAACCCCGACGTCGAGATCGTCGCCCGCGCCGAGGTCACCGAGAACGTCAGCAAGATCTACCGGGCGGGCGCGGACTACGTCCTCTCGCTGGCGACGGTCAGCGGACGCATCCTCGCCTCGACCATCCTCGAGGAGACGGTCCTGTCGCCGGACACGCAGGTCGAGGTCGTCCGGCGGGAGGCGCCCGGTCTGGTCGGTCGCACGCTCGCCGAGGCGGATGTCCGGGCCGAGACCGGCTGTACAATCGTCGGCGTCGAGCGCGACGGGGTCGTGCGAACCGATATCGGCCCCGACTTCCGGATACAGGAGGGGGACGAGCTCGTCGTCGCCGGCACCGACGAGGGGATCAATCGCTTCTCGGAACTGCTGGGTTGAGCGGACTCGTGCCCGGGTTCCACCGGGGACCGGCCAACCAATAGATAGAAAAAGCCGGACAGGCAACGAGTGGGTATGAACGTCCCGTACGACCTGAACTCGTACGTTCGCGTGCTCAAACTGGCGAGTACGCCGTCGTGGGACGAGTTCTCGCAGGTCGCCAAGATCGCCGGTGCCGGCATCCTCTTCGTCGGCATCATCGGCTTTCTGATCTTCGTCATCATGAACTTCGTGCCCGGAGGGGTCCCCTGATGCCTATCTACAACGTCAAGACCACGGCCAGTCAGGAACAGACCGTCGCGGACATGATCATGAACCGCGAGGAAGCGGAAGTCCACGCCGCGCTCGCGCCGGACTCGCTGACCTCCTACGTGATGGTCGAGGCCGAGAACGCCGCCGTCTTCGACCGCATCCTCGACGAGATCCCCCACGCCAACGGCGTCGTGCCGGGCGAGACGCCCATCTCCGAGGTCGAGCACTTCCTCTCGCCCAAACCCGACGTCGAGGGGATCGCCGAGGGCGACATCGTCGAACTCATCGCCGGTCCCTTCAAGGGCGAGAAGGCGCAGGTCCAGCGCATCGACGAGGGCAAAGACCAGGTCACCGTCGAACTCTACGAGGCGACCGTCCCCATCCCGGTGACCGTCCGCGGCGACCAGATCCGCGTCCTCGACTCCGAAGAGCGGTAGCCAGCGGACGCCGTTTCACGCAGTCGTGTACGCGACCGACCCGTCCTCGACCGTCGCGACGAGCCAGCGACGCGCGAGGTGAGCGTTCTCGCGGAGGTGGTGTTCTGGCACGAGCGGCAGGTCCACGGGGTAGAATCCCCGCGATTCCATCGCCGCGAAACCCGTGAACGTCCCGACCTCACGGTCGCGGCCGTAGACGTGAAACCGACCCTCCCCGCCGCGTTCGTACCGGTAGGGGAACGCGTTCGGGTCCGGGCCGGGACAGGTCAACGCGTCGACGGATTCCAGCGCTGCGACCGTCTCGCCGTCCGATTCCAGCAGGAGCGCGCGCTCGTCGCCGGTGACGCCGCCCGCGGCGTCAGCCTCGCGCCAGGTGGGGTCGCGGGCTGCGACCGCCGCGAGCGTCCCGTCCGTGAGACGGATGCGGTCGGGGATCGAATAGAACGCCCGGCCGCCCTCCGGGGGATCGGCTCGCAGGAGGAACGGTGCGTCGAGGGCGTCGAGTGGCCGGTCGGCGGTGTCGGGGTCGGTGACGGCCTCGGGCGGGTCGCCGCCCGTCGCGACCGCCGGCGGGGTCGTCGCCCCGTCGAGCCGTGTCGTCTCGTACCCCCGTCGCTGCAGGTCGGTCAGGACCGGGTCCAGGTCGGGTGCGGGCAGTACCATTGTCGGCGATAGGGGCGAGAGGCGTATGAAGTTCCCGACGGCACGACTCCGGCCCGGGCCTCTGCCCCGGCCATCACTGCCGGGAGCGGCCGGCGCGAGACAGGTATTAGTCGGTCCTCTCCTAAGGGGCGGCGATGGCAGGCACGGCACCGACGACGAGCGACGGTGCGGACCTGGGCGAGGTGGAGTCGCTCCCCGCCCCCGACGCGCTCCCGGACGCGTTTCGCGTCTACGAGGTCGAACGGACGGCCGACGGGGCGCGCTACTACGGCGAACCCACCAGCGAGCGCGACACCGTCGTCCAGCGGGTCGCCCCGCAGTTCCGCGACCGCGGCTACCGCGTCTCGCTCACCCGCGAGACCGGCGAGCACGTCCTCGTGGCGAGGGAGCGGTCGACCGCCGTCGACGGTATCCCCTGGCTCAACCTCGTCCTCTTTCTCGGGACCGTCGCGACGACGCTGCTGGCGGGCGTGGGGTGGTACGGCGACGCTCCCGTACTTCGTGCCGGTCCCCAGCGCACTGGGGACGCTCGGCGCGGTCATCCGGATGAAAGGTCACCTCCCGGACCGCGAGGCGCTGTTCGACATCGGGGTGGCGGGACCGCTGGCGGGCCTCGTCGCCACGGTGGCGGTGACCGCCGTCGGGGTGTCGCTCCCGCCGGTCTCGCGGTCAATCCGGTCCTCGTCGGCGGGTGGGTCGGTGCGTTCGTCACCTTCCTCAACATGCTCCCCGTGGGGCAACTCGACGGCGCCCACGTCGCCCGGGCGCTGGCTGGCGAGGGGGTCGAGCGCCTCCGGTACGTCGTTCCCGTCGCGCTGCTGGGGCTGGCTGCCGGCGTCGCGGCGCTGGTCGACCCCCGCTCGGCGACCGTCTGGGTCGTCTGGGGGCTGCTGGCGCTGCTCGTCGGGCGAGCCGGCACCGCGGCGCCCCTGTCGGACGACCCCGTCGGGCCGGGTCGAACGGCGCTGGGTGTCCTCGCATTTCTCCTCGGCGCGCTCTGTTTCACCCCGGTGCCTATCACGCTCGTCGGGTGACCGCTCCCGACACCAGTCGCGAGGGGTGGTCCCCGCCCGCTCGTTCCCGACGCTCACGACGGGTTCCGTCTGATGCGCGCGGAGAGTGAATTCGCCGTTTGAGCGACGACAAGGCCCTTTGTACGGGCGTGGGTCGCTATCTCGCATGGCCGCCATCGAGACGCACGGACTCACGAAACGATTCGGTGACGTGGTCGCCGTCGAGGACCTCGACCTGACCATCGAAGACGGCGAGATCTTCGGCTTCCTCGGCCCCAACGGCGCGGGGAAGTCGACGACGATCAACCTGCTGTTGGATTTCATCCGCCCGACCGGGGGGTCGGCGCAGGTGTTCGGCATCGACGCCCAGCGCCACCCCGAGCGGATCCGCGAGCGGACCGGCGTCCTCCCGGAGGGGTACGGTTTCGACGACTACCTCACCGGCCGCGAGTACGTCCAGTGGACCATCCGGAGCCGGGGGGCGGACGACGACCCCGACGAGATACTGGAGACCGTCGGTATCGCGGACGACGCCGACCGCAAAGCCGCGGGCTACTCCAAAGGGATGCAACAGCGCCTGGCGTTCGGGATGGCGCTGGTCGACGACCCCGACCTCCTGATTCTGGACGAACCTTCCACCGGGTTGGACCCCAACGGCATCCAGCAGATGCGCTCCGTGGTTCGCGAGCGCGCCGACGCCGGGACGACCGTCTTCTTCTCCTCGCACATCCTCAGCGAGGTCGAAGCGGTCTGTGACCGCGTCGGCGTCATGACCGAGGGACGCCTCACCGCGCTCGATACCATCGAGGGCCTGCGTGAGAACGCCGGGGGGCGCGGCACTGTCACCCTAGAGTGTGCGAGTCCGCCGGCGGTCGACGGCGTCGGCGACGTCGACGGCGTCGGCGAGGTGACCGTCGAGGGCTCGCTCCCGGGCGCCGACGAGGAGTTCTTCCTCGACGCGGACGAGGACTTCGAGGGCAACCGGACGCAACTCCGCCGGCGCACCATGCGCTAGGACATGATGCAGACGCGGACCGAACGGCCCCCGCTCGGGTCCTCGCCGCAACTGCTGCGGCTCGGGGCGGTCGTCCTCGCCGTGATATCGCTCGGCGCGGGCGGGTACTTCCTCTCGTCGAGCGGGTAGGGACCCGCGGCGACCCGGGCGGGCGTGCGCCGTCAGATCCCGCCGTCGCCGCCCTCGAGGCGGTCGATGACCTCGCGGATGTCCGCCTCGTCCTCGATGGCCTCTTTGATCTGCTCGCGCCGGCGGACCTCGCCAGCCGTCGCGTCGTAGGCGCGCACGTACTCGGCGCGACTGTGTTCGTCGAAGGCGTGGCGGATCGCGAAGTACCCGTCCGGCAGGACCGTCCCGCAGACCTTGCACTCGATGCGCTCGTGGACGGTCGACTGGTGGACGATGAGGTCCTCGACGCGGTCGAACTGCGTGTCGTCCCCGTCGATCGCACACTCCCAGGGCGCCATTGTCTCTCCATATCGGACCGGATATAAAAAGCGTTCCCCCCGGGTTGACGCGCCGGCGGGGTTCGCGGCCGTCTCACGCCCGGGGACCGCCGTGCGGTCGGTGTGGCCTACAGGCCGACCGCGTTCGCCAGCTCCGGCGGGAGGTACGGTGGGAGGACGAACACGACGAACGCCGCGACGGCGAGTTCGAAGGCGGTGACGGCGAGCATCATGACGTCGGCCCAGTCGCTGTTGACAGGGACGCCAACCGGGAGGCCGAACTCCTCGTCCCAGAGGGGGTAAAACAGCGAGATCCCCCGCGTGGTCCCGAGAACGTCGAGGGCGTAGTGGGTGACCACGCCCAGCCACACCCAGTGGAGGTTCCCGAAGAAGACGGGGTAGGCGACGACGACCCCCAGGACCGGCAGATTGTGTAGCGTCTTGCGGTGTTTCCCGAAGTGGGTGTCGACGTCGGGAAAGAGCGCCCCCAGCACGAGCGGGACGAACACCGCCGCGATGGTGCGCAGCGTCTCGCTATCGCCGGACGGCTGGAGGACGAACCCGACGCCGACGGCCAGCAACACGGCGTTCAACACGTGCCCGCGCTTGTTCATGTACGGCGGTCGGTCCGGCGTGGGACAAGCGTTTCCCTCCGTGGTCTCGCCGGCGGGCGGGTCTGACCCCGACCACTAATACCTCCCCGGTTCGAGACGCTCGTGAGATGTCGATACTCTCGACCGCCGACGAAGGGAAGTATCTGATGGACGCCGAGGGCGAACAGATCGGGATCGTCACGGAAGTCGACACCGACGAGAACGTCGCCTACGTCGAACCCGACCCCGACGTCGGGGAAGCGATCCTCCAGGGGTTCGGATTCGGCGACGCCGACGAGGACGACATCGAGGTCCCGGGCGACAGCGTCGAGACGATCACCGACACCGAACTGCGGGTGCCGCGGGACCTCTGACACGGACCGTTGTACCCATTTTCGGCGATGCCGTCGACGGATGGACGAGTCACGGCCCGGTGCGTTCACCGTGGTTCGCGACGGCGGTAACGAATTACAACGGTCCGTATGAGCGCGGGACGTCTCGGTCGGGAAACGCGCCGTCACTCCCGGCCGCTCGCGGCCTCGTGCAGGTCCCCCAGGGCCTGCCGGGCGCCGCGCTCGCGGACGGCGGCCCGGTCGCCGTCGAACTCGTAGCGGGCGACGGTCGTCTCGGAGTCGCCCGACCCCCAGGGCGCGGCGTAGGCGACGCCGACGAAGACGGTCCCGACGGGCGTTTCCGCCGTGCCGCCGCCGGGACCGGCGACGCCGGAGGTACTCACGCCCCAGGTCGCGTCCGCCGTGTCGCGGATCCCCCGTGCGGTCTCGCGGACCGCTGGTTCGCTGACGGCGCCGTGCTCGTCCAAGGTCTCCCGCGCGACTGCGAGCAGGTCCCGGAGCGCGTCGTAGTCGTAGGGGACGACCGCCCTGTCGAGGTAGTCGCTCGCACCGGGGACGCTCGTGAGCAACACGCCGACCAGGCCGCCGGTACAGCCCTCGGCGACGGCGACGGTCTCGCCGCGCGCTTCCAGCAGGTCGCCCACTCGCTCTTCGACCGGGGGGTCCGCGGCGAACTCGTGCATACGCGCTCCCTGGGCTCCCCGGGTGAAAAGCGCACCCGCTCCGGCGGCGTCACTCCGCTTCGTCTTCCGGAGGGTGGGGGTTCAACGCGCCCGACTCGACCATCGCATGGAGGGGGTCGCCGTCGCTCCGCCAGCGCAGGTCGAACGCCCTCTCGCGAAAGCCCAGGTCGAGCGTCCCCTCGGTGCCCTGGAACCGGAAGAACCCGGGCACGAGCGAGGCGCCCTCGCCCGTCGAGACGACGCCCTCCGTGCCGTCGTCGTACTGCCAGAATGCGTAGGCCTGGTTCTCGTTGTGGGCGCCGAAGTACTGCTGTTCCTCCCGGTAGTCTATCTGACCGATGACCCACTCGGCGGGGCGGTCGCCGACGACGTCGGCCGCGAAGTCCAGCGCGTGAGTCCCCCAGTCGTAGAGGTTCGGCGGTGCCATCTCAACCCGTTCGAGGTCGCCGATGGCCCCGTCCTCGATGCGGTCGCGAGCGGCGACCCACGTCGGCTTGAACCGGCGCTGGTGGTTGAACGTGAGCTGGACGTCGTGGCGCCGGGCTTGCTCGGCCATCCGGCGGGCGCCGCCCCAGGCCAGGTCCATCGGCTTCTCGCAGTGGACTCCCGCGAGGTCGCCCTCGCGGACGGCGTCGACGACGACCTGCGGGTCGGCGCCCCGTCCTGAAAACGGCATCGTCGACCCGGCGCCGTCAGATCGGCCGGTCGACCCGACGCCGTCGAACCCTGCTACCGTGCGATGCGGTGACAGCGACCACCGCAACACTCGACCGCGGCGCTTATCCCTCCGATCCCGCAATTCCCGTTCGCTATGGGCTTCGGGAGCTACGACGAGTCCGAACAGGAGAGAGAGGACACTGACTTCGAGGACGACGACGAGGCCGTCTCGGTCCACGAACACGACCACGACGGCGACGTGTCGGTCGAGGGCGCCGACTCGGCCGACGAACTGGTCGACCGCCTGCAGGACATGAAGTAACGACCCGCCCGCGGGAGGGGGTCAGCCGCGCCGGTGGATCGGTTTCTTTTCGCCCGGTTCGGTCGCGGCTCGCGGCAGCGCCAGCGACCAGATGACGAACTCAAGCCCCGCCAGCGGGACGCCGATCCCCGCGGCGACGACCGGGTTCCCGACGATGAGCAACAGCGCGAGGATGACGAACCCGGTCGCCGAGAGCGCGGCGCCGAGCGCGCCCGTGTTCACTCGCCCGCCGTCGCCCCCGTCGGCCTGGCCGAACCGGTCGAGTCGCACGAGATAGGGAACCAGAAAGTACGCGCCGACGCCCGAGATCAGCCCGACGAACGCCGATATCGGGGCGCCGCCGGCGGTCCGGAGCGTCACGACCGCCAGTCCGACGGCGACGAGGAGGGCGCTCACCGCGCCGATAGCCGTCAGCGACCCAATGGTCTCGGATGCGGCTGCCATCACCCGGACTTGGCGGGGGGTCGACGTAAAACCGACCGGAAGCGACTCGCCCGCCGGACCGGGTTTCACCGGCCCGCCGTTCCGGCCCGGCCGCGCTCATACGGACCGTTGTAATTCGTTACCGCCGTCGCGAACCACGGTGAACGCACCGGGCCGTGACTCGCCCATCCGTCGGCGGTATCGCCGAAAATGGGTACAACGGTCCGTATCAGTCGCTCGCCGCTCCGGTCCGGAAGGAGTAATCGAGGCTCGCCGCCGAGTGGGTCAGCGACCCCATCGATATCACGTCGACGCCCGTCGCGGCGTACTCGGGAATGGTCTCGACGGTGATCCCGCCGGAGGCTTCGGCCAGTACCTCGCGGCCCGACTCGGCCACGCGTTCGGCGAGGCGGTCGACCGCCCGTCCGGTCTCGTCGGGGCTCATGTTGTCCAGCAGGACGACGTCGGCGCCGGCGGCGGCCGCCCGTGGCGCGTCTACGGGGTTTTCGACTTCGACCTCGATTTTCGTCGCGAACGAGACGCGCTCGCGGAACCGCGCGATCGCGTCCTCCAGTCCCAGTTCGGCGACGTGGTTGTCCTTGACCATCACCATGTGCGAGAGGTCGAGCCTGTGGGTGTCGCCGCCGCCGGCAGCGACCGCGCGCTTCTCGACCCCCCGGAGTCCGGGCGTGGTCTTGCGCGTGGCCGCGACGCGCACGTCGTCGTCGACCCGGCGAGCGGCGTCGACCGCCCGCCGGGTCCGGGTCGCGACGCCCGAGGCGTGGCCCGCGACGTTGACGGCGACGCGCTCGCCTCTGAGTACGTCCCGGGCGGCCCCCTCGACGCGCAGGACGACGTCGCTGGCCTCGACGCCCGCGCCGTCCGTGACGCGTTCGGTCACGTCGACGTCGAGATACTCGAAGACGGCTCTCGCGGCGTCGCAGCCGGCTGCGACGCCGCCCTCCCTGGCGACGAGTCGGCCCGCTGTCTCCCCCGGGACCTGGTTGGTGACGTCGTGGTGGCCGATATCCTCGCGGAGCCAGGACTCGACCTGCGTGTCGGTGATCATCGTTCCGGTAGCCGCGCCATCAGTCGGCCGTCGCCTCGCTCTCGGCGTCCACGAGGTTGTGCGTGCCGACGCTCTCGTCGTTCTCGCTGGCGGCGCGGGCGACCAGCAACGCGGTGACGGCGGCGTAGCGCAACTCGTACAGCGACCGCGAGGTGCGCGTCCGGACGTAGGCGTCGACTTCGCCCTTGAGTCGCCGCAACACGGCCTGTGCGCGGTTCAGCTCCGCGGGGTCCCGCCGGAGCCCGACGTACTCGTCCATCACGCGGCGCAGGCGGACGAACTTCTCGCGGGCGAAGTTGTCGGGCAGCGCCGGGTCGCGGTCGAGCAGTTCGGGCGCCTCGACGACGTCTGTCTCGTAGCCAGCAGCGTCCTCCCCGGCTCGCAGGCCCCAGACCAGGCCCTCGAGCAGCGACGTGGACGCGAGGCGGTTCGCGCCGTGGACGCCCGTCCGGGAGCACTCGCCGACGGCGTAGAGCCGGTCCAGCGACGCCCGACCGCGGTCGTCGACGTCGACCCCACCACAGAGGAAGTGCTCGGCCGGCCCGACCGGGATGCTCGTCTGCCAGTCGACGCCGCGAGACTCGCACTTCTCTGCGAGGCCGGGGAACTCGCCAGCGAAATCGAGGTCAGCGACGTCCAGCACGACCTCGCCGGTGGCGTCACGCTCCTTCTGGACCGCTCGCGCCACCACGTCCCGGGGGGCGAGTTCGGCGTCCTCGTGGTAGTCGGGCATGAACCGCTCGCCCTCGCCGTTGTGGAGGACAGCGCCTTCGCCGCGGACGGCCTCGCTGACGAGGAACGGTTCGTCCGTCTCCCCATCGGGGCCGACGAACACAGTGGGATGGAACTGGACGAACTCCATGTCCTCGACGTCGGCGCCCGCGAGTGCGGCCATCGCGATGCCGTCGCCCGTCGAGCCGTCGGGGTTGGTCGAGCGCGGGTAGAGGTCGCCGATACCGCCCGTCGCCAGGACCGTCGCGCCCGCGAAGGTGGGACTCACCTCGCCGTCGCGTTCCAGCAAGGCGCCGTGGACGCGCCCCTCGTGCGTGACCAACTGGAGGGCGGCGGTGTCGTCGCGGACCGTCACGGCGTCGTGGTCGTCGAGGTAGTTCAGGAAGGGGACGTGGATCGCTTTCCCGGTGGCGGCGTCGACGTGGAGGATCCGCGCCTCGTCGTGGGCGGCCTCGCGGCCGAAGTCCCAGTCGGCACTCTCGCCGTCCCGCCCGTTCGTGTCGAACTCGACGTCGAGCGTGTCGACGAGGACGTCCTCGACCGCCCGGTTGGCCTCGTCGACGAGGACGTCCACGGCCTCGGGGTCGGCGGTGCCCGCACTCGCCGCGAGGATGTCCGCCTTGAACTGCCCGGGGTCGTCCCGCGAGACGGCGATGCCGCCCTGGGCCCACCAGGAGGAGGCCCCCTCCGGGCGAGTGGCCTTGGTCGCAACCGTCACGTCGGCGCCCTCTCGTGCGGCGCCGAGCGCCGCCGCCAGTCCGGCGATGCCCGACCCGACGACGAGTACGTCCGTCGTCCGGTAGTCGTCGTAGTCGTCGAGGTCCGTCTCCGCGTCCGGGTTGGCGTCTGTCTCGTCGTTCATGGTCAGATCTCCAGCATCCGGTCGAGTGCGACCTGTGCGAGGTCCTTCTCCTCGGGCGCGACCTCGATGACGTTGCGCTCGCGGCCCGCGACGAGTTCCTCGAGGACCCAGACCAGGTAGTTGGGGTCGATCTGGCGCATGGCGTTGCAGTCCATGCACGCGTCGCCACACAGCGGCAGGACTTCGACGTCGGGGTGCCAGCGCTGGAGGTGGTGGGTGAGGTGGATCTCGGTGCCGATGGCCCACGTCTCGCCGGGGTCGGCGTTCTCGACGGTCTCAGTGATGGTGGCCGTCGACCCCGCCTTGTCAGCCGCCTCGACGACCTCGCGGCGGCACTCGGGGTGGACGATGACGTTCGCCTCCGGGTGTTCCTCCCTGACGTCCTCGATGTGGGACTCGCGGAAGCGCTCGTGGACCTGGCAGTAGCCGTCCCAGAGGATGACGTCGTTCTCGACGACCTGGTCGGCGTCCTTGCTCTCGGGGTCCCAGGGGTCCCACTCGGCGACCTCCTCTTCCATCCCGAGCCTGTAGGCGGTGTTCTCGCCCAGGTGCTTGTCCGGGAGAAAGAGCACCTTATCGCCCTTCTCGAAGGCGTACTCGAAGGCGTCGTGGGCGTTCGAGGAGGTACAGACCAGCCCGCCCTGCTCGGCGCAGAAGGCTTTCAGGTCCGCATACGAGTTCATGTACGTGATCGGGACGATGTTCTCGTCGGGTGCGGCGGCGGTGATCTCGGCCCACGCGGCGTCGACCTGCAGGGCTTCGGCCATCCCGGCCATCGGACAGGACGCCTCCATACTCGGGAGGATCACCGACTGGTCGTCGTCGGTGATGATGTCCGCGGACTCGGCCATGAACGTCACGCCGCCGAAGATGACGTAGTCGGCGTCGGCCCGGGCGGCCTGCTTCGAGAGCCCGTAGGAGTCGCCGACGAAGTCTGCGTGTTCGACGATCTCCCGGCGCTGGTAGTTGTGCCCCAGGATGACGACGTCGTCACCGAGTTCCGCCAGGGCGGCCTCGATGCGCGGTGTCCGCTCTTCTTCCGTCAGGTCGCGGTAGGCTGGCGGCAACTGCTCCAGGTTGTCGTACTTGAACAGGCTCAGGTCCGTCTCGAACTGCGCCGTTTCCATCTCCGGCATGGTTGGTGTGCTCTCCCCTATGGACTACCCTATTGAAAAGATTTTGCCTTCAAAGATGAAGACCAGTGGCAAAACTGGTACCTATCGGGGAATATGACCGGATCCTGAAGGACAAATCGCCGTTCCGGCCGGTATATGTCAACAACTAACACGGGGCCAGTCGACGAGTTTCGTGGCGGGGATGTCGACGAGTATCGTGGCACGCGGGTCGAGAAGTATCGCGGTACGCGGGTCGACGACAGGAAGCAGGGGGCGGGATCAGGGAATCAGCTGTTCGCCGTCGTCGTCGTAGAC
>JAZKRZ010000077.1:0-13960 GCA_036626395.1 Haloarculaceae archaeon | reverse complement strand
GCCGACGGCGTCGACCACCAGGTCGCGATGGTGATGGACCTCAACAAGTGCATCGGCTGTCAGACCTGCACCATTGCCTGCAAGACCCTCTGGACCGAGGGGGGCGGCCGCGACTACATGTACTGGAACAACGTCGAGACAAAGCCCGGCGAGGGCTACCCGAAGGGCTGGGAGGAGTCTGCGGGCGGGTGGCAGTCCGGGGAGCACACGGAGCGCAAGCCCGGCGAGATCCACCCCAAGGAGGACTACGGCGGGGACTGGGAGTTCAACCACTCCGATATCATGTACGACGGTAGCGACGAACCGCTGCGCCCACAGACCGACCCCGACTGGGGGCCAAACTGGGACGAGGACGAGGGCGCGGGCGAGTACCCCAACTCCTACTACTTCTACCTGCCGCGGATCTGCAACCACTGCACGCACCCCTCCTGTGTCGAGGCCTGTCCCCGAAAGGCGCTGTACAAGCGCGAGGAGGACGGCATCGTCCTCGTCGACCAGGAGCGCTGTCGCGGCTATCGCTACTGCGTCGAGGGCTGTCCCTACGACAAGGTGTACTACAACGCGATGACGAAAAAGAGCGAGAAGTGCATCTTCTGTTACCCCCGCATCGAGGGGGAGGGCCCCGACGGGGAGGTCCACGCGACCGCCTGCGCCGAGGAGTGCCCGCCACAGTTGCGACTCGTGGGCTACCTCGACGACGAGGACGGGCCGATCTACAAACTCGTCGAGGAGTACGAGGTGGCGCTGCCGCTCCACCCCGAGTTCGAGACGACGCCCAACGTCTACTACATCCCGCCGTACGCCCCGCCACAGCACTCCGAGGACGGCGAGAGCATCCGGAGCATCGAACGCATTCCCCGCGAGTACCTCGAGGAACTGTTCGGCGAGCGCGTCCACGACGCGCTCGACACTATCGAACGCCACCGCGACCGCGTCCGCCGGGGCGAGGACAGCGAACTCATGGAAATGCTCACTCACACCAATCCGGCACAGCAGTACCGGCTGGAGGTGTTCGACGAATGATACCCGACGGTGGTAACTGGACGCGCGGGGACCTGGCCGTCGCGGCCCTCGTGGTCCTGACAGTCCTGGGGGCGGCGGCCCTGCCAGCGGTGTCGAGCGCCCGCCCGGCCAACGAGGTACCCGTCGAGTCCGTCGGCGCGGACGCGGCGGACCCGACCGCGCCGGGCTGGACGGAGGTGCCGGCGGTGACGATGTCGCTGGCGAGCGCACCGAGCGGGGTGCCGGCGGCGAGTAACGTCTCGGTGCAGCGGGCGCGCCTCCAGGCGGCCACGAACGAGACACACGCGTTCCTGCGGGTGTCGTGGGCCGACGCCACGGCCGACCGGAACGCCACCGGGCCCCGCGACTTCTTGGACGCCGTGGCCGTCCAGGTCCCGACAAACGAGAGCGCCCGCCCGCCAATCGCGATGGGTGGCACGGACAACCGGGTGAACGTCTGGTACTGGAGCGGCGACGGTATCACCGAGGAACTGCTCGCCGGCGGCGCCGGGACGACGACGGCGTTCGCCGACAGCGCCGTCTCCGCCGAGGCGGCCCACACCGACGGGCGCTGGCACGTCACCTTCACCCGCGCGCTGACGGCTGACGCCAACCGAACCGACCTGTCGGTCGAGCGCGACGTCGACGTCGCAGTGGCCGTCTGGAACGGTTCGTACGACGAACGCGCCGGCCGGAAGGGGGTCAGCGAGTGGCACTACCTGGCGCTCGGTCCCGGACCGACCGGGCCGCCCTACCAGAGCATTCTCTGGGCAGTCGCCGGGCTCGCCATCCTCTTCGTGTCCCTCGTGACCATCGAAGGCGTCCGCCGAACCAGGGGTGAGCCCGCGTGAGGAGCGACGTCGACGGCTCCGGCGACAGCGGCTCCGGCTACCCGGCGGACGCCGACCCGGAGGCGGCCGCACGGGGCGGTCTCTACGCCCTCGCCGCACGGGCGTTCACGGAGCCCGACCCGGAACTCTACGAAGCCCTCGCGTCAGGCGCGCTCGACGCGAAGTGTCGCGCGCTCCTCGACCGGTCGGGACTGGACGTCGACCCGCCGGACCTGACGACCGACGACGGTCGCCCACGCCTGTGTGCCCGGTACAACGACCTGTTCGTCGTCGGGCACACGGTCGTCGAGGACCGCACCGACGGCACCATCGACGCCGAGGGCCCTGCGGTCTCGCTGTACGAGTCCGCCTACCGGCCGGACGCCTCGTGGACGGACGTCAACCTGGACCTCGCGCGGGCGTACGACCACTTCGGGGTCGAAGTCGACGAGGAGAGGCGGGAGAACCACGACCACCTCCGCCTGCAACTGGAGTTCGCGGGCTTCCTCTGCCGGCGCGAGGCGGTCGTCGACGAGCGGGCTGCCCGCGCCCGCCTGGACTTCCTCGACAGGCATCTCGCCGTCTGTGCCGACGGCGTCGCGGACGCGCTCGCCGACGAACCCGGGACCGACGTGTTCGGCGAACTCGGGCAGTTCGTCGCGCGTCTCGTCCGGGCTGACACGGCCGACCTCGACGACCGACTGGAGGGACGATGACCCAGTCGACAGCCGACTCGACTGACGCGACGGAGCGGACGGCTCCCGGGCTTGCGACCACCCGCCGACCGTCACTCCATGCGGTCCTCGGTGCGCTCGCGCTCGCGCCGGTCGGTGCCACCACCCTCGTTCGCGTTCTGCGGAACTCGCCGGCGGGGCTCGCCGGGCCGGTCGACGCGCTGTCGGCCGTCCTCCCGCCGCTGGCACTGGTGGTGCCGGCCCTGGCGCTCGCGGTACTGGGCGCGACCGCGAGTCGCCCGGCCACCCGCGTCGCCCTGCTCGGGGCCGGGTTGTTCCCGCTCCTGTCGCTCGCCAGCGACGCCGCCTGGCTCCCGGCCGCCAGCGCGCTGGTCGCCGCCGGCGGGGCCGGCGTCGCACTGGCGCTCGCCGACGCCGGGTTCGAACCCGCCCCGACCGCCGTCGCGGCACTCGGTGTCGCGGCGCTGACCGCGTCGCTTCTCGGCTCGGTCGGGGTCGCGACGGTCGCGTTGCGGTCTCTCGGTGCGGTACTCGCGTTCGCGGCGCTGGCCGCCCTCCCGCTCGCACGGTCGCTCGGCACCGCCGGCCTCGTCGGGTGGGTCGTCGCGACGCTGACCGTCGCCTGGCTGGTCGCGAGCGCGCCGTTCGTCGCGGGCGCCGTGATCCTCGTCGCCTTCGCCGCCGGCGACGTGCCCTTTGTCTTGCTCGCCGGCGGCGTCGGCGGTGGGGTCGTCGTCGCACTCGCCGCCCTCCGGAGTCGCCAGTGGGGTGTCGCCATCGGGACGTTGCTGCTGTTGTCAGCGGGGGCACCGGCCGGCCTCGCCCGCGGGACCGCAGCGGTCCTCGGACTGGTTGTCCTCCTCGCGACGTGGGACGGGCGAGGCGCGAGCGCGGTCGGTGCCAGTGGTGGTGGTACCGATGCGTGACCGGGAGGAGGCGACCGACGGGCCGACCGACCCCCGCGTCCACCCCGAGCAGAGCCCGGGATTCGGCGTCGACCACGCGGGCCTCGAGGACATCGAGGTGAGTCGCGAGGACGTCACCATCGGCGAGGCGAGTCCGCGCGAACTCGCCGCGACGGACGTCTCCCGCATCGCGAGCGACACCGCCCGGGAGAAACTCGAGCGGCTCGCGACCGGCGACGCGGTCGAGCGCCAGCGCGCGGCGCTCGCGCTCGCCGAGGAAGCCCGCGACCCGGCAATCGTCGAGGCGCTCGTCACCGCGGGGCTGGGGGACGACGACGCCGACGTCCGGCAGTTCGCCGTCGAGGCGCTCGCCAAACTGGGCGGCGAGCGGGCCGGCGCCGCCGCCCGCGAGATCGCCGACGACGACGACCCGTGGGTACGCGCCGAGGCCGTCGTCGCGCTCGACCGCATCGACCGTGAGGCGCACGCAGACCACATCGAGCGCGCGCTGGACGACGACCACCACGCCGTCCGCCGGAACGCGCTCGTCTCGGTGTTCAAACGCCGCGGTGAGGGCGCCCGCGAGACCCTGCTGGCCGCCGTCGGGGACGACAGCGAGCGGGTCCGCGAGTGGGCGGTCCACCTGCTCGCGGGCGTCGACGACGGCCGCGCGCGTGCCGCGCTCCGCGAGACGGTCGCCGACGAGGAGGAAGCAGACGTCGTGCGCGAGACGGCCGCGAGAGCGCTGGAGGCCGACCCCGGGCGCTTCCGGCGCCAGTTCACCGGCGCGCTCGACCGCGGCGACACGACGCTCCCCGGCGAGGACCACCTGAACCGCCAGCCCGACCTCTGATGTCAGACCGACACCCCCCCGACGACGCCGACGCACCGCACGACGACCGGCAGACGGACGACGCGCCACCGGCGGACGGCAGACCGGACGACAGACTGAAAGGCGACGTCGAAGCGGCGCTCAGGAAGGTCCGCGACCCCGACGTGGACAGGGACGTCTTCGAGGCCGGTCTCGTCGAGGACATCGCCGTCACCGACGGTGCCGTCACCGTCGTCGCGGCCCTCGACGCGTTCCGACCGAGGGAGGGTGAGCAGGTCACCGCCGCGATGGTGAGAGCCGTCTCGCAGGTCGAGGGCGTCGAACACGCCCACGTCGAGCGCGCGGTGTCCGGCGCGACCGGCGGGGTCGACCGCGAGACGGGGCTGGCGAACGTCGACCGGGTAGTCGCCGTCGCGAGCGCGAAAGGCGGCGTCGGCAAGTCGACGGTTGCGACCCACCTCGCGTGCGCGCTCGCCGGTGACGGAGTCGGCGACGGCGAGCGAGACGTCGACGTCGGGGTGTTCGACGCGGACATCCACGGCCCGAACGTGCCCGAACTGCTCTCCGTGAGCGGCCCCGTGTACTCGGACGACGACGGCAATCCCCTGCCCGTGGAGACGGCCGGGGTGCGCGTGATGAGCGTCGGGCTGATGGAGTCGGGCGCGCCCCTCGCCTGGCGGGGTGCGATGGCTCACGACGCGCTCACCGAACTGTTCGGTGACACCGTCTGGGGCGACCTCGATACCCTCGTCGTGGACCTCCCGCCGGGGACGGGCGACGTCGTGCTCACGACCCTCCAGGAGGTCCACCTCGACGGCGTCGTGGTCGTCACGACGCCGTTCCACGCCGCCGTCACGGACACCGCGCGGTCGCTGGAGCTCTTCCGCGAGAACGAGGTGCCCGTACTGGGTGTCGTCGCCAACATGGCCGGCTTTACCTGTCCCTCCTGTGGCGACGAACACGCGCTCTTCGAGGGCGAGGACCCTCTGGCCCACCTCGACGCGCCGGTCCTCGCGGAACTCGGGTTCGACCCCGCCGTCCAGTCGACGCCCCGTCCGGGTTACCTCCCGGCGGCGATGACCGACCTCGGTGACAGCGTGGCCGAGCGTATCGAGGACGTCTGGTCGGTCGACGTTCCGGACGGCGCCGTCGACCTTCGGGGGATCGACGCCGAACGGCGCCACGACCGCGTCGAGTCGGCGTTCGCGTCGACGGAACCGGGCGAGGCGTTCGTCCTCGTGAGCGACCGTGACCCGACGCCGGTGCGGTCGTTTCTCGCGACGCTCGCCGAAGGCATCGAGGACCCGGGAGACCTCGACCCGTTCGAAGTCAGACGCGCGAACCCGGAGACGTGGCTGGTGCGGACGGAAAGACCCTGACGTCGCCCCGCAACCGGCCAGTCACTCCGGGCGCTCGTGGCGCCAGAACTCGTCTTCGACTGTGACCTCCTTCTTGAAGAGGGGCACCTCGTCTTTGAGGCGGTCGATCCCGTCTTCGACCGTCCGGAAGGCCTCGCGGCGATGGCCCGCGAGGACGACCACGAAGACGACGTCCTCGCCGGACTCGACGACGCCCGTCCGGTGGTGCATACGTACCTCGTGGACGCCGTCGCGCTCCTCTAGCTCCGCGCGGATATCGGCCATGCGCTGCTCGGCGACGCCCTCGTATTTCTCGAATTCGAGGTGCTCTGTCGGGGGGTCCTCGTCGTGTTCCTGGCGGCGTACCCGGCCGGTGAACGTCGCGATGGCGCCGGCATACCGGGCGTCGGGCGAGCGCTCGACCGCGGCGACGAGCGACCCCAGCGACTCGTAGGGTTCGAGTGCCTCGACGTCCTCGACGAGCGCGTCGACGTCGACGGCGTCGGCATCCGGGGCCGTGGCGACCGTCTCGCCCGCGTGGTCGCGACCCCCGAGCGCGACCGTCGGGAGCGCCACGCTGCTGTAGCCCTCGAGGAGCGCGTAGTCGTAGTCGGCCGCGAGGTCGTCGAGGGTCGCGTCCAATGTCCGCTCGCTTCCGGTGGCGAACCAGCCTTCGTCCTCGGTGAGGCCGTAGGTCACGTCGGCGCCGGTCCGGCGGTGGCGGGCGGTGTCTTTGCCCTCGGTGTCGACGGTCGGTTCGGTACGAAGGTGTTTGACCGTCGCGACGGAGCCCCTGTCGCTCAGGCGGTCGACCAGTCGCTCGACGAGCGTCGTCTTCCCCGAGTCCGACTGCCCGGTCACGGCGAGCACCTGCATACGTCAGTGTGGGAGTCCCGTTCCCAAGTAGGTAGCGACGGGTGTGCCCGTGACCGGGCGGCCGGCGGCCGCCGAATGGCCGGCGGTCGCCGTCCCGGCAAGCGACCGCACGCATCCCGACCGTGACGTGACCCATCGGCGGCCGTGTGGACGCCCGTCGCGGTGACCGCGGGGTTCGAACTCGCGGATAGGCCGTGGCGAGGTGCCCGTCACTCGCCCGGCGCGTCCGGCGAGTCGGCGACGAAATCTCCGGCGTCGCCGAAGGCGACCGGTGTGGGTTCCTCGACGACCCGGAGGTCGTCCCTGTCGCGCGCGACGTCGACCAGCGCCTCGGAGGCGTGGACCCGCCCGAGGCGCATCGTGTCCGTGACCCGGAGGACGCGAGCGTCGCTCGCCCGGACGACCCCGACTGTCCCGAGTCCGGCGACCAGCCCGGCGCGGTCGGTCTCGACGACCGGGGGCAACCGGACGCCCCGGACGGTGCTGGCGGTGACCGCGTTGATGAGCGACTTCTCGGGGTCGAACTCCGCGGCGAGGTCGCGGTGGACGAAGTCGGCCGCGCCCACTCCCATGGCGTTGCCTTTCGTCGCGTCGGTCAGGCCGCGGGCGTAGACCCGGCCGACCGCCGGCGAGTCGGGCTCGGGTTCGTTGAGCGTGAAGTGCCGGCGACCGGTGACGTTCGTGTCCATGCCCTGCCCGCTGACGTCCTTGCCGAGCCGGTCGACGACGAGGACGTCCAGGTCGTCGAACGGGAGCGTCGGCATCCGTTCGCGGGCGAGTTCGAGCAGTTCAGCCTCTCTGTCGAGAAACGCGTCCGGCGGGACCCCCTCGACCAGCGTCGTGTCGTCGTGTTCGTCCTCGACGAGGGCGACGCCACCGACCACGGGGAGGGCCTCCAGCAACTGCTCGGCGATCTCGGGGATCATGTTCCGGAAACTCCAGTCGACTGCCCAGTCGTGGGCCACTTTCGCACCGCGCTGTTTGCCCGCACCGATGACCAGCATCTTCGAGAGGCCGCTCTCGACTCGACCGTCGAAGTCGGTGTGGGGTTTGACCCGGTTGACGACCAGGATGGCGTCGGCGTCGGCGGCGTGTGCGTCGGTGTAGACCGGCACGTTCCGGTCGGGGGTCTCCCCGACCTGAACCACGTCCATCGTCGCGCGGACCTCGCAGTCGACCGACGCCTCAGTCACGCCGAGCGTCGCGAGTTTGTCGCGCTGGCCGTCGGCGGTCGCGCCCCCGTGACTCCCCATCGCCGGGAAGACGAACGGGTCGTACCCCGCCTCGCGGACGCCGCTGACGACGCCGCTGACGACCGCGGCCAGGTTGGCGATACCGCGACTGCCGACGCCGACCGCGACCTCGCCGCCCGCGGGAACCCCGTCGAACGCGAGGTCGTCGACCGCGTCGGCCGCCCGCCCGGCGACCGCATCGCCGGGTATCGGGTCGGTCTCCCATATCTGTTCGACCGTGCCCATCCGGGGGAGGTCGACGCCCTCACACGCCTCCCGAACTGTCCCCTCGGGGACGACCAGGTTCTCCGGCGTCGGTTCGACGCCGCGGTCGCGTTCGTCCATGGACGTCCCGTCTCGCCGGAACGAAATAAGCACGCCGGACGCTTCCCGTCGGTCCCGACGACCGGCCCGGTTGCCGGGACGCTTTCGGGGTGGCGGAGCGAACCGTCTCCGTTTTTACGGTGGGGTGTGACTGTCCGGTACGAATGTCAGGATCCGACGAGACGGTCGACGTGCCTGTCGTCTGTCCGGAGTGCGGGACCGAGACGCGCGTGGCGCTGGACGACCTCGCAGACACCGTCGAGCGCCACAACGAGCGGCTCCACGACGGCGAGGAGGTCGCGAGCGTCGACCCCGACCTGGCCGACCAGCTCCTGGACCTCGTCGCCGACGACCTGCTCGCGAGCGAGTGACTGCCGTTCCGTGGCCGCTCACTGTTTGATCCCGTAGACGTCGCCCGACCAGTCGCGAGCGGGGTGGTCGTAGACCGGCCGGTCCCGGTCACGCTCGTCCAGCGCGGCCAGGTCGGACTCCTCCATGGTGAAGTCGATGTCCGCGTTCGCCCGGACGTGCCCGGGAGAGGAGGACTTCGGCAGGACGACGACGTCCCGCTCGATGGCCCACCTGACGACGACCTGTGCGGGCGAGACCTCGTATTTCTCGGCCAGGTCCTGGACGACCTCGTCGTCGAAGATCTCGGTCCGCGCCAGCGGCGCGGCGGCCTCGACCACGGTGTCGGTCTCCCGACAGTAGTCGACGAGGTCAGGACGCTGGAGCCAGGGGTGGAACTCGATCTGGTTGACTGCGATGGGGACGTCGCTGATGTGGTGTGCACACGAGAGCTGGTAGGCCGAGAAGTTCGAGACGCCGACGTTGCGCACGAGCCCCTCCTCGTGGAGCGTCGCCATCGCGTCCAGCGACTCGCGCAGCGAGACGGCCGGGTTGGGCCAGTGAATGAGATACAGGTCGAGGTAGTCGGTCCGGAGGCGGGCCAGCGAGTCCTCGCAGGCCTCGATGAGCGAGTCGTAACTGAGGTTCTTCGCGAGCACCTTCGAGGTGAGAAAGACGTCGTCGCGGTCGTACTCGGTGAGGACTTCGCCGATCTCCGTTTCGTTCCTGTAGCCTTCGGCAGTGTCGACGTGCGTGTATCCGGCGTCGAGCGCGGCACGGACGCTCTCTTTGACCGTCTCGCCCTCGATGTTCCAGGTGCCCAGTCCCAGCGCGGGGATCTCGTCGCCGTTCGGGAGCGTGTGCGTCTTCGTCGGTGCCATGCTTTGACTTCCGCTCGCGCGCCGTTGAAGCTACTGGTCCCCCCCAGGGCCTGCCGATTGCCGGCAAGCGGTCGTGGTCGTGGTCGCGGGAGCGCGCTGACTACCGGAGCCCAAGAAACTATACTCGCGGCGGACCTCGTTTCGGACATGGAGACACGCCCGCTCGGTGAGACCGGCCACGAGAGCACCGTCATGACCTTCGGAGCGATCGCGTTGAACTGGCTCGAACAGGAGGGCGCAAACCAGATGGTCGAGGCCGTCCTCGACGCCGGCGTCAACCACTTCGACGTCGCGCCGACCTACGGCGACGCCGAACTCAAACTCGGCCCGAAACTCCGCCAGCACCGCGAGGAGGTCTTCCTCGGGTGCAAGACTGGCGAGCGCGACTACGAGGGCGCTCGCTACAAGCTCGAACGCTCGCTGGACAGGCTCGGGGTCGACCAGATCGACCTCTACCAGGTCCACGGGCTCGAAACGCACGAGGAACTCGACACCATCACGAGCGAGGGCGGCGCGCTGGAAGCGTTCCGCGAGGCCCGCGCGGAGGGGCTGGTCGAGCACCTCGGGCTGACGAGTCACGGCGACCCCGACCTCATCCTCGACGCCATCGACCGCATCGACGACCTCGAAACCGTGATGTTCCCGCTCAACCCCGTCGTGATGGCGAAAGACGACGGCGAACACGACTACGAGGCGGTCCTCGAACGCGCCAACGAGGAGGACATCGGGACGCTCGTGATCAAGGCTTTCGCCCGGGGGCCCTGGCCCGACACCGACGAACTCCCCGAGGCGGACCGGCCCTACGCCAACTGGTACCGACCGGTCGACCGGCCCGACGAGATACGCGAGCGCTTCGCGTTCGCCGCGTCCCAGGACGTGACGACAGTCGTCAACCCGGGCGACCCGAAACTCGTCTCGATGGTCCTCGACGCGGCCGAACGGTACGACGGCATGGACGAGGCCGCACAGCGCTCGCTCATGGAGGGCGCGCGCCACGAGGACAGCCCCGTCCCGCAGCAACTGCACCACTGAACGCGCGCCGGCGGACACTCTTTTCATGGACGTGCCCGAGACGGTGAAGACGGCGCTCGCGGACCGCCCGGTCGAGGGTGCGGTCTGTCTCGACGCCGGTGCGGGCGTCGGGAACACGACGGCCGGACTCCTCGACGCGGGGGCGCGTCGCGTCTACGCCGTCACGAACGACCGCGAGCACGCCGCCACCGTCCGGGAAGGGGTCGGGCGCGAACACGGCGAGCGCGTCCTGGTGACGGAAGCGGACCTGCGGGCGACGCCCCTCCCGGACGACTCCGTCGACGTTATCGCGGCACACGCGCTGTTGAACGTCGTCACGACGAGTGCGCTGTCCGAGGTCGCGGCGGAACTGACCCGCGTGGCCGCGCCCGGCGCGCACCTGGTGGTCGACGACTACGACCCGGTCCCCGGGGACGCGGCCGTTCGGGACCTCTTCGCCGTCGAGAACGCCGCCGCCGCCCTCGCTCGCGGAGAACCCGCGCTGACCTTCTACCCCGCTGCGATGGGACGGCACCTGTTCGCGGGCTACGGCTGGTCGTTCGAGCGCGAGCGGACGCTGCTCTCCCCGGTTCCCTGGACGGAGAGTCACGTCGCGGCGCACGCGGACGCCGCTCGCGAGGCGGCGGCGACACTCCCGCCCGAACTCGGCGACCCCCTGAGGGCGGAGACCGACCGACTCGCAGACGCTATCGGCTCCGAGTCGGCCGGACGGATGTACAGCCTGGCCTTTCGGCGTCCCGAGCAGGAACCCCGGTGACGCCGGGGCAGCGGTCAAACCGCGCCCTCATACGGATTACTGTAAGTCATTTCCACATCAACCGCCCGCATTCGGGCGGTCATCGTGGTAAACAGTCACAGCAGTCCGTATCAGTCGCTCTCGACCCCCTGCACGGGATTGGCGCTCCCGCAGTGGCGACAGAACTGGGCGCCCGCGTGGGTGCGCGCCCCGCAGTTCTCACAGGCCGCCTCGCCGTGACTCGGGGTGGGCTGTTCGGTCCCACACGCGGGACAGAAGGTGCTCGTCACGTCGATCTCCGTCTCGCACTCCCGACAGCGTTTCCTCGCGTGAGCGAGCGGGGCGCCCGTGGCGGCCGTCTGGCCGTCGGCGGCGGCGTCCCCGGTCGACTCGGCCGTTTCGGCGGACGCGGAGACACCCCCCTGTGTCGTCTCGACGGCGCTCTCCCTGGCTTCAGTCGCCCCCTGGGTCTGGGCCTCGTCGGCACGCTGGGCGTCGGAGAGGCGGTAGGCGTTGGCGACCTCGCTTATCTCGCGGGCGATAGCCGAGGGGTCGGCGACGGCGTCGAGGCTGATACTGCCGTAGCCCCTGTGCGTGTCGACGGTGACGTCGCCGACGTCGAAGCGCTCCTCGACGAAGGTGGTGCTGTACTCGGCGTCCTGTATCCCCTCCAGCGGCACGCCCGACATCTCGCGACCGAACGCGCCGCTGTAGTCGATGAGGCGGTCGTCGGTCATCGCGTACTCCGTCTTGTCGAACAGGAACTGCTTTATCGTGGCGTACAGCGAGAGGAGGATGACGCCGATGAACACGAGCGCTCCGACGACGACACCGAGCGTCGGGCCGAGCGCGACGCCTGCGAACGCGCCGAGGAACCCGCCGAGTATCACCCCGCCGACGGCCGCGCCGGGGATCCCCTGGACGACGTTTTTCATCAGACGCGCGTTCTTGTCCGGCGTGATGACCCACTTGACGGCCTCGTCCCCGTGGATGTTCTGCATGAGGTCCTCGGAGGGGGTGTCGGTCTCGACGCCGTCGCCGACGGACACCTCGCTGGGGTCGACTGCCGACCGCTCGGCGATCCCGCTCCCGGCCAGTCGGGTTATCTCCCGGGCGACGTCCGGCGGGTTCGGGACGTTGGAGAGTGCCATCGTCTCGTAGCCGCGGTCGGTGTCGATCCGCACCGTCCCGACGTCGAAGAGGTTCTCGGTGAAGCTCACGCTGTACTCCGCGTCCTGGATGCCCCCCAGCGGGATGCTGTTGAACTGCTTGCCAAAGCGGCCCTGGTACTCGATGAGCCGGCGGTCCGTCGCCGCGTACTGGGTCGAGCCCCGATAGTAGGAGATGACCGAGACACCGAACTGCACGAGCGCGACGAACAGACCGACGCCGATGCCGACCGGCGCGGCGCCCGACACGGACCGGGTCAGCCCGAAGAGCGCACCGAACGCGATGGCGCCGAAGACCAGACCGGTCATGAGCGCCCCGAAGACGACGCCCGGCGAGTCCGTCAGCAGTCGGCTCGTCTTGTCCTGCGTGATGACCCAGAGCAGTTCCTCGTCGGGATAGAGGTTCTCCTGGAGCCCGCGGGTCGGTTCCTCGGGCGCGATACCCTGGCCGGGCTCGTAGCCCCCCTCCGGACCGAGCCGGGGCGTGCCCTCCTGACGAGTGCGACTCGCCAGGGAGTTCACCTCGCGAGCGAAGTCCGGCGGCGCCGGGGTGTATGGAAACGCCATCCGCTCGTACCCCTTCTCGGTGTCGACCGTCACCGTCCCGACGTCGAAGAAATTCTCCGTGGTGCTGATGTCGTACTGGGTGTCCTGGACGCCTTCGAGCGGAATACTGGAGAAACTGCGCCCGAAGACGCCGCCGAACTTGACGAGGCGCGCGTTCGTCGCCGCGTACTCGGTCGTGCCGAACAGCCACCGCGCGACGTGGCGTCGCATCGTCCAGGCGAGGACCACGACGAACGTGGCGATGGCCGCCGGGATGGCCAACACGAAAAAGGCGGTGAAGAAGACCGTTATCGCGAGAAAGACGACGAAGCCCAGGACCCCGCCGCCGATTATCCCGCCGATCAGCGAGCCGATCCCGTTGGCCGCAAAGCGTGCAGTGGCACTCGGCTGTACCACCCACTCAATCTCCTCGTTGTCGTAAACGTTGCGTCGGAGTTCCTCGGTCGGTTCTGTCGTCTCCATTGCCCTGCCCCTACACGGTCCTGGGAGGTGACTGACTTGATACCACGGGCTAAATTTCTAGATCCTGAATTGTGAGCACTGGGGAGTCCGACCGGTCCCGGCCTCGCGGCGTTCCCGGACTCGCGCCGGGAGACGGCGAGCGTCGGGTCGGTGACCGAACCCGGCGCGGTCGTGTGCGGTCAACGCATATCCGAGGTGTGGTTTACGGGCGTGGACGATTACAGTGGCGTGATGACAGACGGGACGGCAGGGTCGAAGACGACGGTCCCCCCGGAGGTGCGGGAACTCCCTCCGAGCGCGAAACTCGTCGCGAAGACGCTCGCGTACGAGGGCGAACTGACGCAGGCCCAGTTGACCGAGGAGACGCTGTTGCCCGGTCGAACCGTCCGCCACGCGCTGACGCTCCTCGAGGAGGAAGGGGTGGTGACCTCGCAGATCTCGTTCATGGACGCGCGCCAGCAGATCTACGCGCTCGACGTCGATGGCGGGGAGTAGGGAGAGCGCCTGCGGGTGGTGTCCGACGGCGCGGTCGCGGGTCAGAACGTAACGACCTCGTCGACGAGCGACCGGGCGCTCGGCTGGTGGCGTGCGCGCCACCAGTTCCCGACCGGCGGATGGCCCGCACTGCTCGTGTTCCCCTCATACGGACCGTTGTACCCATTTTCGACGCAAGCGTGACGGCGAGCGGGTCCCGGTAGCCCTCGTCGGCCC
>JAZKRZ010000076.1:0-14017 GCA_036626395.1 Haloarculaceae archaeon | reverse complement strand
GGCGACGGGTCCGGCGGTTCCGGCGCCAGCGGCGATTACGGCGGCTGGTTCACCGGCGACGCAAACGGCGGCGAGACGTCGAACTACGACGGGTCGGCGGTCGATGCGACCGACAGCGACTCCGTGACGGTCACGGTCGGTCCCGACGGGAACTTCACGTTCGACCCCGCCGCAGTCCGGGTGACTTCGGGGACGACCGTTTCCTTCGAATGGGCCTCCGACACCCACAACGTCCTCGTCGAACGCGGGCCCGACGGCGCGAACTGGAGCGGACACCGGGCCATCGAGAACGCGGGATTCAGCTTCGAGCACACGTTCGAGGCGCCGGGCGTGTACGCCTACTACTGTGACCCGCACCTCTCGCTGGGCATGAAGGGCGTCGTGGAGGTGGTCTGAATGTTCGGGTTCGGCACCTTCCAGTACGACGACGACGGCTTCCGGACCTGTTCGGTCACGGGGCTGGACATCCACAGGTCGGCCGAGGACATGGTCAAACTGTTCGGTGTGACGGCCATCGTCGCGCTCGCCGTGGGTGGAGTCTTCGCGATCTTCGTCGCGCTCACGCGGTGGGAGCTCGTCGGCCTGCTCGGGCCCGCGGACTTCTACACGTACCTGAGCATGCACGCCTGGAACCTGCTCATCTTCTGGATGGTGTTCATGGAGATCGCGATACTGTACGTGGGCGGTCCCTTCGTCCTCGGGCGGAAACTCCCGCTCGAAAACGTCGCGAAGGCCGCCTACGCGCTCATGCTGGGGGGTGCGCTCGTCATCAACGTCTCCATCTGGCTGACCGAACAGCCCGACCAGGCGCCGCTGCTCACCTCCTACGCCCCGCTGCCGTCGTCGTCGTGGTTCTACCTGGGCGTCGTGGTCTTCCTCGTCGGGGCCCTCGTGGCAGCGATCCCCTTCCTGGCGACGATCTGGAGGGAGAAACGCGAGAACCACGGAAAGACCCTGCCGCTGGTCACGTTCGGCGCGTTCATCACGTCCATCGTCGCGGCCGAGGCCATCGTCGGCGGACTGATAACCTACGTTCCGACCTACCTCTGGCGTGTCGGCGTCCTCGCGCACATCGACGCCGTCTGGTACCGGCAGATGTACTGGATCATCGGGCACGGGAGCCAGCAGATCAACCTGCTGGCGATGATAACGGTCTGGTACTTCCTGACTCACGTTCTCGGCGGGGCCGAGGTGGCAAGCGAGAAGGTCTCCCGGACCGCGTTCGTCCTCTATCTCTTTTTCATCAACATGGGCGCGGCCCACCACCTGATGTCCGACCCCGCCGTCTCGACGGCCTGGCGGGTCTGGAACACCTCCTACGCCGCCTACGGCGCGGTCGTCGCGAGCATGATCCACGCCTTCGCCATCCCGGCGGGACTCGAAGTGGGTCGCCGCAAACGCGGCGAGGGTGGGGGCACCTTCGGCTGGCTCTGGTCGGCCCCCTGGAAGGACCCCGGCTTCTCCTCGACGGTCCTGTCGATCATCCTCTTCGGGTTCCTCGGTGGGACCACCGGCGTGATGATGGGTCAGATGCAACTCAACATGACCTGGCACAACACGCTGGCCACCGTCGGCCACTTCCACGCCACCGTCGCACTCGGGACGACACTCGCGTTCATGGGGCTGGGCTACTACGTCCTCAGACTCGTGTTCGGTCGCGAGTGGATCCTGAAACCGGTGGCGATGGTCCAGCCGTACCTCTACGCCGGTGCGATGTCCATCGTAGTGTTGATGATGATGTACCTGGGGATCCTCTACGGTATCCCGCGCCGGCACCCCTCGGTCACGGACATCCCCGGTACCGACTTCGACTTCGCCGCGGCCGAGCCGCTGTTCGTCATCTTCGGCGTCGCGGCGCTGCTGGCTATTCTCGGTGGCGCGCTGTTCATCGTCGCGGCCGTCGGGACGCTCGTGGCGGGTGGAAAGTACGACGGCGCGTTGCCGGTCGAACCGCCGACGGCGTTCGAGAGCGGGACGCCCGTCCCGGACGGCGGAGAGAACGAGGAAAGCGACGAGGGATCGAGTCCTCCGTGGTACCAGGACGCCGCACATCACGCCCTGAGCATGCGTGGGACGTTCCTGATGACGCTCGCCTTCCTCGCGACGTTCGTCGTGCTCTGGGCGCTGAACTGGTACCTGCTCAGCCAGCTCTGGCACGTGGGCTGAGATGTCCGGTCTCGCCCCTCCACCGAGCGCACGGCGGTGCGTTCGTGCGCTGCTGTCGCTGGTGAAACCGCGGATAGCCGCGCTGCTGTGCCTGACGGGGGTGGCTGCCGCCGTCGCCGCGGGCGGGCTCCCCCCGGTCGACCTGGCTGTCTTCGCGCTCGCGGGGCTGGGCATGGCCGGCGGTTCCGCGGCGCTGAACTGCGTCTACGACCGCGACATCGACCCGCTGATGGACCGGACGGCCGACCGCCCCCTCGCGACCGGCGACCTCTCGCCCCGGACCGCGACGGCGTTCGCGCTCGCACTGCTCGCCGGCGCCGTCGCGCTCGCGGCCGGCCCCGTCTCTGTCGGTGCTGTGCTCGTTGCAGCCCCCGCGTTGCTCGTCGCCTACCGATCGTTCGCCAGACGCGGCGGTGACGCCCGCGCGGTTCGCGCCTTCTTCACGTCGAACGCGTTCCTCGCGGCGGTCTTCGTCGGGTGGGCGCTGGCCGGCATCGCCAGGGGGCCGCCCGCCGCTCTCGCTGCCGTCGGCGTCTCGCTATTCGCCGTCGGCGGCGTCTGGTGGGGACGGCCGAGTCTCGACGGCGTCAACGCCGCTCCAGTTCCCGGACTCGCCACCGACTCCGGCCGGCCCCCGTCGGGCGGGTCGTCGCCGCTGCCGGCTGGGTCGGCACGCTCGCGTCGCGGCGCTGACTCGCCCTGTTCCGCTAGGGACCGGTGTCGGTCTCTTCGGCGGCCTAACGGAGACCCCCCGGTCCCGTCGACGACGCGGTCGACCGACAGCACGGCGGTACGCCGGCGCCAGTCGAACATATTCGTGAAAATCGACCCTGTTCCGGGACTCCTACCATCGGTCAGAGTCACGAGGAACGGATCTTCACCCCAGGCATGTCACAGGAACACGACGTCAGGTCGCCCGTCGAGTGGACCGGCGAGGCGCTTCGCAACGCGTGGCGGACGGTCAAGACAATCTACTACGCCAACTCCGTGAGCTGGCGGCTCCTCAAGAGCGGTGCCCTGGTCTTCCTGGGGTTTTTCTTCTGGAGCGGGTCGAACCTCCTGCTCTCGTACCAGCCCGCCTGGACCTGGCTGCGGTATCCGATGGCCTACGGCTTCCTGCTCATCGTCTACGGTCCCTTCCATCACACCGTCGTGATCCCCCTCGCCCTGCGCTGGCGGCGGTCCGGGGGGTCGAAGACCCGGATCGGCCGTCGCCTCCCCAACGCCAGCCTCGCCCTGTTTCTCTCGGCGGTGGTCGTACTGGGCACGTTTCCCGCAGGGCCGATGGTCTTCGACTTCCAGTCGTCGCTGGCCGACGCCGGGGCGGACGTCAACCCGGACCTCCTCTGTACGAAATCCACCGACGGCGGCGAGACGCACGTCCACTGCCACCTGACGATGTCGGAGGGGATCAGTAGCGTCGCGGTGGTCAGCGGGGGCGAGGAGGTCACGGTCGACAGCGACCCGCCCTTTGACTTCGACGTCCACGCGAGCCAGATAGAAGCAGTGACCGGTACCAAGCAGTTCCAGGTCGTCCTGCGGGACGAGGACGGCGACACTATCCGCCGGTACACGCGGACGCTGTCGATGATAGACGAAGGGTGACCGTTCGCTCGTCGGGCTCGTACCGTTCGCGCCGTCCTACTCCTCGTCCAGCAGGTGTTCGGCCAGGATGGGGACGAACGTGCCGATGTCGGTGACCATCCCGATGGCCTGGTCACTGCCGCGGTCGAGCAACTGCGTGACCGTCGCGGGGTTGATGTCGACGCAGACGGTCCGGGTCGTCGAGGGGAGGCAGTTCCCGACCGCGACCGAGTGCAACAGCGTCGAGAGCATCAACACGAGGTCGGCCTCGTGAGCCTGCTCGCGGATGGCGTCCTGTGCCTCGACGGCGTCCGTGATCGTATCGGGGAGCGGGCCGTCGTCGCGGATCGACCCGGCGATGACGTAGGGGACGCCGTTCTCGACGCACTCGTACATCACGCCGGAGTCGACGATTCCCTCCTCGACGGCCTCCTCGATGCCGCCCGCGCGGATGACCTCGGAGATGGTGTATATGTGGTGTTTGTGCCCCTTGCGCGGGTGGTCGAGGCTCTCGGTGTCCATCCCCAGCGAGGTGCCGTAGAGGTCCCGTTCGATGTCGTGGACGGCGAAGCCGTTGCCCGTCGAGAGCATGTCGACGAATCCCTCGCGGACGAGGCGCGCGAGGTCCTCGCGCGCGCCCGAGTGGACGAGCGCCGGGCCACAGACCGCCAGCACCGTCCCGCCCTCGCGTTTGGTCTCGGCGATGGCGTCACCGACCTGCCGGATAGTGGACTCGGAGGGTCGCTCCGAGGAGACCCCGCCCTGCATGAACCCGAAGGCGCCCTCCCGGCCGCGGGGTCGCTCGGGCGGTTTGACCCTGATACCGGTCTCGCCGGTCACGACGAGGTCGCCCTCCGCGACGGCGTTGAGGACCTTCGTGTAGGCACGCGTGCCGCCGTCGTCGGGGTTCTCTACTATCACCGCACAGTCCATCTCGACGTTCTCGACGGGGATCCACTCGCCACCGACGCGGACCTGCGTCGGGTGGTTGGTCGTCGAGTAAAAGTCGTGCGGGACGACCCTGTCGGCGGGCGCCGGCTGGAGCGTGGCGTCTTTCGGGTCAGATGGGTTGGCGCCGTTCTGGTGCAGCTCGTGCATGATAGACTGCAGGTGCTCGGCGTCGTCGGCCTCCACCAGGAGGCGCGCGTACGATTCCTCGGTCTTCTGGCGACCGATATCGAACTCCTCGACCTCGAAGGAGCCGCCCATGTCCATGATGATGCCGAAACAGGTCTGCATCATCCCGGAGTCGATGATGTGGCCCTCCAGCTCGACCTCGCGTGCAGCTGTCATTGGCTCGTGGAAGGCGGCGCCCGAGTAAGTCGTTTCGGATGTGTGAGAGCGGTTCGAGCGGTCGCGTGGATGGACCGTCGCGGTCACTCGAAGTCGCTCTCCCGGTGGACGCGCCACTCACACGCAGAGCGGGCGACGAGCCGGTCGTAGAAGCGGCGCAACCCCTCGGATCCGGTCTCCGGGAGGACGTGCAACCTGACGGTCCCGCCGCGGACCGCCACGCGGAACACGTCGGTCGTCTCCTCGTCGCGGACGAGATACAGCTTCATCGGGAGGTCCATGAAATCCCCCGACCGGTAGGGACCCTCGTCGAGCACCGCGCTCACGAGGCCGTCGAGGGCGGCGTCCGTCCGCCCCGCGTCGGGTTCGAGTTCGAAGACCGTCTCGCCCTCGTACTCGACGCCGCCGCTCCGCGGGTAGGTGCGCCGCGGGCGGCCCGGGATGGCGAACGAGGGGTCACGCGCCGTCATCGGGTCTCACCCCTGGTTTGGGCGCGATACCTTTTAAGCTCTCGCGGGAATCGCGGCGGGGCCGTCCCGTTCGGGCGTCGGACCGGGCGACGCGCAGGTGGTCGCGTGCCCTCATAGTGATTATTGTAGCGATTTACCGGTATGCGCCACCCCCGGTGGTGGCGCTATCCGGAAATAATCTACAATGATCACTATCAGTCAGACCCGGCGAAGACCGTCCCGTCGACGACGGGGTCGGTCCGGACGTAGTCGGGAAACGAGTACGTGAAGCGTTCCTCGCCGTCGGCGGGGTCGAGCGCGTAGAGGGTGCCGTCGTCGCTGCCGACGTAGAGGGTTCCGTCAGCGACGGCGGGCGTCGAGACGGCGCTGTCGCCGACGTCGACCTCCCAGTGTGGTGACCCGTCGCTCGCGTCCACGGAGAAGACGGTGTCGCCTTCGGTGCCGACGTAGAGAGTGCCAGCGACGACCCGGGGCGCGGCGCTGACCGACCCGTCGAGGGAGCGAGACCAGGCCACGTCGCCGTAGACGGTCCCGTCGGCGACCGTGGGGTCCGAGCGGACCCAGTCCTCGGAGTCCGCGCCGAGGCTGCGCTCCCAGACGACGCTGCCGTCGGCCCTGCTCACGCCGTAGCAGCTGGTGTCGTCGCTGCCGAAGACGACGCCGTCGTCGGCGCCGGCGAACCCGCTGATACTGTCGGACACAAGTACGTGAACACACTCGCCGGGAACACACTATCGAAACGCCCGTTCCGGGTCGAACGAGCCACCGACGGTGGCCTCACTTGTGTCCGACAGTATGAGGACCGAGCATCCCGCGAGGCCTCCGGCACCGACGACGCCGGCGACAGCCAGGAAGGACCGACGAGTCTGTCGCATGCCGGCGAACGACTCGCCCGACTGGAAAAAGGCTTCGCGCGTTCAGTCGTCGGTCGCGGGTTCCGGTTCGGGGTCGATGTCCTCGCCGCCCGGGTCAGGTCCGGCGACGCTGGGGTCGTCCGTGAGGTCGACGTCGCGCCACGTGCCCCGCATGTACCAGCCGAAGGCGATGGCGGCGCCGGCGACGTTCGAGACGGCGAACGCGATCCAGATGCCCTCGTACCCCATCGAGAACGTCGCCAGTGCGGCCAGGGAGGCGCCCGCGAGGTCGGCGAGCCCACCCGGGAGCACGGAGACGAGACCGGCGAGCCACGACCCGTCGTAGGCGAGGTCCTGGGAGGCGACCGCGGCGACGGGCAGGCGGATGAACCCGAGCATCGTGATCGAGATGACGGCGGCGGTCATCGTCTTGCCGGCGCCACGGAACGCCCCCTTGTAGGAGTGGAAGATACCCGTGAACCCGAAGGTGGGCGCGACGTAGCGCAGGAACAGGCGCCCGACTTCGACGACGTCCGGGTCGTCGGAGAAGATGGCGACGATGTTGCCCGCGCCCAGCCACGTCGCCACGCCGACCGCGGCGAGCACGACGAACATCGCGCGGGCGGCGAAGTGACTCGCCGAGGCCGCCCGGTCCTGCTTTCTCGCGCCGATGTTCTGGCCGGCCATCGTCTCCACGCCCCGACCGACCGCGATGGCGGGCAGGAAGATGACCGAGAACATCCTGACGCCGACGCCGTAGGCGGCGACGACCGTCGTCGGGAACGTGCCGACGATGATGAGCATCAGGTTGACCGCGATGGCGTTGCCGGTCCCCTCGATGGAGGCGGGAACACCGACGCGGAGGATCTTGCGCATGTACGCGAGGTCGGGGACCATATCCTGGACGTTGATCTGGACGCCGCGTCTGCCACGGAACATGATCGTCAGACCGATGACGGTCGCGAGCGCCCGCGAGAAGATGGTCGCGTACGCCGCGCCGACGACGCCGAGTTCCGGGAACGGGCCCCACCCGAAGATGAGAAACGGGTCCAGCGCCATGTTGACGACGACGGTGACGAACATGACCAGCATCGGCGTGATCGTGTCGCCGTACCCGCGCATCAGCGACATGAACACGAAGAAGGCGAACATGAAGACCATCCCGAGCGAGATGATCTCCAGGTAGGCGGTCGCACCGGTCAGCACGTCCGGCGAGGCACCCAGCAGTCGCAGGATGTCCTCGACGGCGAAATAACCGAACGCACCGAGGACGATAGAGAGCGCGATCGCGAAGGTCACCGTCTGGGAGGCGGCGAACTCGGCCTGGCGCTCGTTGCCGGCCCCGGTGTTCTGGGCGACGAGGATGCTCCCCGCGATCGACACCCCGAGTCCCAGCGAGATCAGGAAGAAGACGACGGGAAAGGCGAAGCTGATGGCCGCCAGCGCCTCCGTGCTGTACTGGCCCAGCCAGACCGTGTCGACCAGGTTGTAGGCGGTCTGGAGGAGGTTCGTCACGACGATGGGGATCGACAGGTAAAACAGGGGCCTCGCGATGTCGCCCTCCGTCAGTTCGAACTCCTCGCGGCCCTTGAACACCATGTTGACCCGGCGCCGGATACCGCCAGCGACGCGCCCGAGCGGCCCGTCCTCGCCCCGACTCACGCGCCGGCACCCCCGTCCGTCTCGCCCGCTGTCGTCTCCACGCTGTGTTCGGTCGTCGACTCCTCGTCAGTCGGTCTGCCGTCGACGGTCACGTCGGCGTCGGGCGCCAGGAGGTGCTCGCGGACGTACGCGAGAAACGTCCGGCGGGTGCCCCCGCCGGTGTCGCCGATGGTCGTCCGCCGGGTGTTGACACCGTCCACGAGCGTCGCCACGAACGCTGCCGTGTCTCCCGGGTCGACGTCCGCGCGGATAGTCCCCTCCGCGATGCCGTCCTCGACGATAGCCCGGACGCGGTCGGTGACGAACGCGTCGAAGTTCGACAGGCGGTCGCGGTACGCCTCGTCGTATGGCGCCTGGGCGCGGATCTCGAGCAGCGCCGTCTGGAACCCTTCGGGGTCCTCGAGGTCGGACCGACAGAGGACCGCGTCGACGAACCGCACGAGTCGTTCGACGGCGTCGTCCCCCTCGACGTCCCCGTACCTGTCGGTGAACCGCTCGTAGAGGTGGTCGAGAAAGGCGAGCAAGAGCGCCTCTTTCGTGTCGTAGTGGTAGTGCAGTGCGGCCGTACTCTTGTCCGACTCGTCGGCGATGTCCTGCATCGTCACCGACGCGTAGCCGTGCTCACAGAGCGCGCGGTAGGTCGCCTCCATGATCTCCTCGGTAGTGTCCACAGAAGTCGCGTCCGTCGTTTCGCCGCTCATTACCCGAACTAATTGACTGGTCAGTCAAAAGGGTTGCGACCTGACTGACTTCCCTGTTAGTCACTCGCTGGCACGCGCAGGGGTCGCGGTTCGTGGCCGGTTCGGCGTGACGGCCACGAGACGACCGGTGGGTGGGGGTCGGTCAGAGAGGGGTGGTTCGAGGGGAGTTTTGTCGGTGGCGGCCCTACCGGCGAGCATGTGTGGTCGCTACAGTCTGTTCACGCCGCCCGACAGGGTGGAGTCGCGGTTCGATGCCGCCTTCGTGGAGCCCTTCGAGCCCACCTACAACGCCGCACCGGGGCAGTCCCTGCCGGTGGTGACGAACGAAGACCCGGGGGCGATCCGGCGATTCGAGTGGGGGCTCGTCCCCTCGTGGGCCGAGGACCGCTCGGACTTCGAGTTCATCAACGCGCGCGCCGAGACGGTCGCCCGGAAGCGCTCGTTCGCCGAGGCCTACGAGTGCCGCCGGTGTCTCGTCCCGGCCGACGGCTTCTACGAGTGGGTCCAGCGTGAGGGGGGCAAACAGCCCTACCGCGTCGCCGTCGGCGACGACGAACTCTTCGCGATGGCGGGGCTCTGGGAGCGCTGGGAACCGCCGGGGACACAGACCGGACTGGGCGACTTCGGCGGCAGTGGCACCCCTGCGACCGACCCGGACCCCGTCGAGACGTTCACTGTCGTCACGACGGAACCGAACGACCTCGTCGCGGACCTGCACCACCGGATGGCGGTTGTCCTCGACCCCGACGAGGAGGAGACCTGGCTCGCGGGCGACACCGCGGAAGTCGCCGACCTGCTCGACCCCTATCCCGCCGACCGGATGCGGGCCTACCCCGTCTCGACAGCCGTCAACAGCCCCGCCAACGACTCGCCGGCGCTCGTCGAGGAAGTCGAGGTCGGCTCCTGACCCGGCGCGCGTTCACACGTGAGGCGGCCGGACGCAAAAGCGGTCATACTGTCGGACACGAGCAATGCCACCGTTTGATGACTGTTTCGGGGTTTTTGTGACGGTCCATCCCCGAACAGCGGATCGCCCGTTCACGAACGTGTGTCCGACAGTATCAGACCCCGGGACACACCCGGGCGGTCGTTCTCAGGGGGCGATCTCGACCGGTTCGGTCTCGAAGGCACCCTCGTCGGCGGCGAGGTCGTACCGGTCTATCGCCGTCCGGACGACCTCGAAGACGCCTCGCTGGTCCCAGCGAGCGGTGTTTACGTGCAGGTCGTAGAACTCCCGGTTCTCGACGTCGATCTCGTAATAGGACTGGTAGCGTCCGGCCTCGCCCACTTCCCGGACGGCCATCTCGGCCGTGGTCTCCTCGCGGTCGGCGATGCGCTCCTTTCGCACTTCCTCGGGGGCGTCCAGGTAGATCCGCAGGTCGGCGCGGTCGCCGGCGATCCGGCCGGCGAGCCGTGATTCGAGGACGAACGCCTCGTTGGCGGTCCCCCACCGCTCCGCGACTGCCCGGAGGTGCCGGTCGACCCCGCGGTCTATCTCGTCGGACTCCTGGGCCTTCGCGCTCAGTTGCGTGAGGCTCATCCCGCGTTCCTCGGCCAGGTCGCGAAAGATGTCACCGCCGGAGACGTACGGGCAATCCATCGCTTCCGACAGCCGCCTACACAGCGACGTCGCGCCACAGCCGGGCGGACCCGATACCGTGACGAAGAGGTTCGTGTCTATCGACGGGAGCGGTCTCGGCTCGCTCATGGGTCCGCGTCGTCCCGTTCGGGCAAAGAAGGACGGGTTCCGGAACGAGCGTCGCCGCGCGCCGGCCCGTCAGTCGGCGGGTCGGGCGCCGCTCCCGTCGCCCGTCTCGGTATCGGCGCCGATCTCGCGGACGCGGCGCATCCGCTCGGGGATCGGCGGGTGGTTGTAGTGGAAGGTCTCGTACCAGGGATGCGGGAAGAGGCTCGCGAGGTTTTCGGCGGCGAGGTTCGCGAGGGCGTCGGCCATCGCGTCGCCGCCCACCGTCTCGGCGGCGAACGCGTCGGCCTCGCGCTCGTAAGCGAGCGAGAGGTAGTTGTCCAGCGGCGAGGTGAGCCGCTGGAACGGCGCGACGACCAGGAGAGCGAGCGCCAGCCCCGCGTAGGTCGTCTCGGGCACCCACGCCGGGGCGTAGAGCCACTGGGCGCCCACCAGGTAGCCCAGCACGGCGAAGACCACCGCGAAGCGCACCGCCGCGAGGCCGATGAACTTCCAGATGTGACCCTCCTTCCAGTGGGCGAGTTCGTGTGCGAGGACGCTCTGGACTTCCTCGACACTCATCTCCTCGATGAGCGTGTCGAACAGGACCACGCGCTTGGTCCGGCCGAACCCCGTGAAGTAGGCGTTCGAGTGGCCCGACCGACTGCTGTAGTCCATCTCGTAGACCTGCTCGCAGACGAACCCCGCCCGCTCGAAGACGTCGTCGACCGCCTCGCGCAACTCCCCCTCGTCGATCTTCGTGAAATCGTAAAAGAGCGGGTCGATGACCCTGGGTTTGAGCACCTGCATGGCGAGGACGAACCCGACGAACAGCGCCCAGCCCGCGGCCGGCCAGTAGGGGACCGACCCGACGAACCAGACGACCGCCGAGAGCAGGGGGACCGCGATGACCAGCCCCAGGACGGTCCCGACGGCCAGGTCGCGCGCCCAGAGCTTCGGCGACTGGTTGTTGAACCCCCAGATCTCTTCGACGACGAACGTGTTCACCAGGTCGAAGGGAACGTCGAACAGTCGGGCGACGACGATCACGCCCCCGAAGAAGGCGGCCGCCTGGGCGAGGACGGGCCACCCGGTCGCCGCCAGCGCGCCCACGAACTCGGCGAACACGCCCGAGAAGAGCACGAGCAGGACGACCAGGAGCGTGACCCACTGTTTGAGCAACCCCAGTCCGGTCGTGGCGCGGTTGTAATCGAGCAACTCTCCGGGGTCGTCGATGCCCAGTTCCTCGGTGACCCAGTCCCGTTCGGCCTCGACGGCGGCCTCCTCGTGGCGCAGGTTCAGTACTGACAGCGCCGTGAAAAACGCCTCCGTTCCCACGAGCAGTACGGCGAGGCCGACGGCGACGAGCGAGACCATATTCCCGCTTGGACTCTCCCGGCCGTAAATACGGCGGTCAGTCTCCGCCCGCGGTCAGGCCTCGCCGTAGACGGGGACCGCCGCGCCGCTGGTCACCGACGAGGCGTCGGAACAGAGGAACATGATGACGTCGGCGATGTCCGCGGGGTCGACCCACTCGTCGTGGTCGGCGTCGGACATCATCTCCCGGTTCATCGGCGTGTCGATGACGCTGGGCATCACCGCGTTCGCCCGGACCTCCCCCAGGTTCTCCTCGGCGATGGTCTCGGTCAGGATGCGCACGCCCGCTTTCGTCGACCGGTAGATGCCGTCTCCCGTCCCGCCCTCCAGCGAGGAGCGCGCGGAGATGCTGACGATGGCTCCCCCTTCCTGGCCGTCGCTCGCGGACTCCCGGAGGTGCGGGATCGCGTGTTTCGACGCGAGGAACATCGTCTTGAGGTTGACGTCGAAGAGGAAGTCGAACGTGTCGACGTCGGCCTCCTCGACCGGCGTCCCGCCCCGCCAGGTGCCCGCGACGTTCACCAGGTGGTCGAGGCCGCCGTGGTCGGCGACGACCGCCTCGACGGTCTCGGCGACTTCGTCCTCCTTCGTGAAATCCCCCTGGTAGAACTCGACGACGTCGGGGTCGAGCAGGAAGTCCTCGCTCTCAGGGGTGACGAGGTCGGCACCACAGACGGTCGCGCCCGCGTCGTCGAAGGCCCGACACACCGCGCTCCCGAGTGCGCCGCCGGCACCGGTCACGAGCACCACGTCTCCGCCGAAGTCGAAGTCGGCTGGCATACACGCACACAGGGGCGGGCCCGGCAAAGGGCTTTCCCGGGCGCGCTCGAAACCCGGCCGTGAACTGCATCGCACACCGCGGGTTCGCCGGCGTCAACCCGGAGAACACGCTCGCGGCCGTCCGCGATGCCGTCGAACGTCGGGACGACACCGGGCGCGCCGACGCCGTCGAGGTCGACGTCCGACGGTGTGGCTCGGGCGAACTCGTCGCCTGTCACGACGCGACTGTGGACCGCACCACCGACGGGTCGGGCGCGGTGGGTGACCACACCGCCGGAGAACTCGCCGCGCTCTCGGTCGAGGGGTCCGACGCCGGCGTCCCGACCGCCCGGTCGGTGCTCGAGGCGGTCCCGGAGGGAGTGGTCTGTCACGCCGAACTCAAAGAACGCGTCGGCGCGGGTCTCGAGACGCTGGTCGCCGACGTCGACCCGGACTGCGAGGTGGTCGTCTCCTCGTTCGACGCGGACGCGCTCGCCGGGGTCGACTCGCCTCCCCGGGCGTGGCTCGTGGTCGAGGCCGCTGGGGCGGTCGACCGCGCCCTGGAACTGGACTGCGAGGCGCTCCACCCGGCGGTCGACGTCTGTGACCGGGCGCTCGTCGAGCGCGCCCACGATGCCGGCCTGGCGGTCAACGCCTGGACCGTGACCGACCCCGCCGAGACCCGCAGGCTCCGGAACCTGAGCGTCGACGGCGTCATCACCGACTTCCCGGGGTGCTGTCCCGCCAGGGGGTGACCGCGACCGGTGAGACCGTTTTCTCGGACCCGGGTGGTGTGGACATGAGTGACGGTCGGTTCGATATCACGATCCGGGTCGCCGAGGTTACCCGCGCCGAACCGTTCCCCGAGGCGAACAAGCCGGAACTCGTCAAACTCCGGCTCGACTTCGGAGGGGAGATCCGACGGTCGGCCGCACAACTGGGCTATCATCAGACTGTCGGACACAAGTACGTGAACACGCTCGCCGGGAACACACTATCGAAACGCCCGTTCCCGGTCGAACGAGCCACCGACGGTGGCCTCACGTGTGTCCGACAGTATTAGTCGGCCGACAGACCCTCTGTGCGACGGACCTGGGGCCCGTGCGCATCGCGGGATCCAGGTTGGAGGCGCTGACGGTCGGCGTTCCGGGCGACGACGGCAACCCGGTGCTGGTCGTGCCCGACGAGGACGTCCCGCTCGGGCCAGTATTGATTATCCGGGTAATACTGTGGTTTGATACTATTTAGCATGCAAGGGCTACACGGGAGGTAGTTCCAACCCGAGTTGCTCTGCCCGCAACGCCCCGAACCCCTTTGACTGTCTCCCACGCGGTGGGACGGACCTGCAGTCGCCGCAGCCGTCCCGGTTTTCCCGTCGTCGACCCGGCTCATACGGTCGGTTAACTGTTTACCGGTGATAGAGATACGAGCGCATACCTCCGTCTTCAGGCGGAGGTCGAGCGGACA
>JAZKRZ010000075.1:0-14047 GCA_036626395.1 Haloarculaceae archaeon | reverse complement strand
ACTGGCCCATCCCCTCGGAGTTCATCCGGAAGTACGCCTGGACGGGCATCTCGACCGTGGTGTCCTCGGGGACGTAGACGAACGACCCGCCCGACCAGACGGCGCCGTGGAGCGCGGCGAACTTGTTGTCGCTGGGCGGGACGCAGGTCGTCATGAAGTGTTCGCGGACCTTCTCGGGGTGTTCCTGGACCGCCTTGTCCATGTCACAGAAGATGACGCCTTTCTCCTCCCAGCGCTCCTGCATGTTCTGGTAGACGATCTCGGACTCGTACTGGGCGCCCACGCCAGAGAGGGCGTTCTTCTCGGCCTCGGGGATGCCCAGTTTGTCGAAGGTGTCCTGGATCTCCTCGGGGAGGTCTTCCCAGGACTCGGCGCCGCCGCGGGTCTCGATGTCCGGGCGAATGTAGGGCACGATCTCGTCGATGTCCACTTCCGAGAGGTCCGGTTGCCCGGGCCAGTCGGTCGGCATCGGCATCTCCTGGAACTGTTCCAGCGCCCGGAGACGCCGTTCGAGCATCCACTCGGGCTCGTCCTTGTCCTCGGAGATGAGCCTGACCGTCTCTTCGGTCAGTCCCTTCTCCGTCTCGAAGGCCGATTTCTCCTCTTTCTTGAACTCGAAGCGGGCCTCGGTGTCGGTGTCTTTCAGGTGGTCTTGGTCTGAACTCATGGATTTGTGGTGGTGGTGTCGGTGGTCTGGTTGGCAGTCACGGTCAGTCAGCAGCCTCGAAGGTCTCCTCGCGGACCCAGTCGTAGCCCTCGTCCTCGAGCTGTTCGGCCAGTTCCGGACCGCCGGATTTGGCGATCTCGCCGTCGAGCATCACGTGGACGTGGTCCGGCTCGACGTAGTCGAGGATGCGCTGGTAGTGGGTGATCTGCAGGATACCTGCACCCTGCTCGTCGCGCAGGGCGTTGATTCCCTTCGAGACGTCCTGCAGGCGGTCGATGTCCAGCCCGGAGTCGATCTCGTCGAGCACCGCGATCGCCGGTTCGAGCACCGCGGCCTGGAGCACCTCGTTCTGTTTCTTCTCGCCGCCGGAAAAGCCCGCGTTCAGGTAGCGGTTGGCGAACTTCTCGTCCATGTCGAGCAGCTCCATCTTCTCCTGGAGGAGCTGCTGGAACTCGGCGACGCCGATCTCGCCCTCGTCGGCCGGCCCCTCCATCGGCGAGGTGTCGTAGCCCGCGGCGTCCTCCTGGGACTCGGCCTCGGCCTCCTCGCCTTCCTCGTCCTCGAAGAGTTCCTCGCGCTCCTCGAGTTTGGCGTTGAGCGCCGTCCGGAGGTAGTTGACCATCGTGACCCCCTCTATCTCGGCAGGGTACTGGAAACCGAGGAAGATACCCAGCGCCGCCCGCTCGTTGGGTTCGAGGGCGAGCAGGTCCCAGGTCCGCATGTCCTCGGGGACCGCCTGGTCGCCGAACTCGTCTTCCTCGAGGTGCAGGCGCACGTCGCCGCCCGTCACCTCGTAAGCCGGGTGGCCGGCGATTATCTTCGCGAGCGTCGATTTGCCCGACCCGTTGGGACCCATCAGCGCGTGGATCTCGTCCGACTCGACTTCCAGGTCGACGCCGCGCAGGATCCGTTCCCCGCCGTCCTCCGCAACCTTCGCGTGCAGGTCGTCTATTTCGAGTACTGCCATATGTTTTGGTCACCCGAAAACACGCGCCAGCCGCTGATAATAGTTTCGGGTTCCCACGACTCGCTTTGCCGATGAAAAAATAATCTTCCGGATTCAAAAACGCCGTGCGGTCGCGACCGCCGCCGGTCGAGGGGGCTACATGAAGCTCTCGAGGCCGGTCTGTTCCTGCCCGCTCTTTACCTCCTCCCAGGAGACGTCCAGCGCCTCCAGGATGCGGGCGATGGGGCCTTTGAGCGTCTTGTCGAGCATCTTGTCCCAGTCGACCTCGAACTCCTCGGGGATCTGGTCCTCGTACTCGAAGCAGATGACGTCGGGGTCGCGCTTGAACTCGCCGTACAGGGGGTCCTCAGCGGGGTCGAGGTCCAGCTCCTCTTCGACTCGCCGGAAGAAGGAGGGGTGGACCTTCTGCAGGTAGAGCCGCTTTGGCTTGGAACCGCTGCCGAAGTTCGTCCCGAGCAGGAGGTTCGCGTACTTCGCGCCGCGGACCTGTGCAGTGTCGGTGTCGTAGTTGTCGAGTTTCTTCCCGATCCCCCCGGGAATGCCGACGTCGTCGAGGCTGACGTTCCCCGCCTCGAAGTCCGCGATGACGTCGTGGACGTAGTCTTTGACGTCCTCGATGTCCTCGCCGTGGACGATCCGTTCGATGACTTCGCGCTGGACCTCTTTCGTGATGGGCGCGATGTCCGAGCGCTGGTACTCGAAGCCGGTGATGTCGATGTCGTCGACGTCCTTGCCCTCTTTCCAGACGATGTGGCCCGCGTAGCGCTTCTTCTTGCCCGCCTGGAAAAAGCGCCGGTACAGTTTCTCGAACTCGATCTGGAAGCGGTGCTGTTCGGTGTCGAGTTCCTCCCGCGCGAAGTCGTCGTAGGAGTCGTTGATCCGCGCCTCGAGTTCGAAGGAGTTCTGGATGGCTTCCTCCCTCGTGGCATCGTTTCCGATCTCCAACATGACCGAGTCGGTATTGTGGAGGACGATCCCGCCGACAGCGTCGACGAAATTACTGTTTTCGGCCACACTGAGGTCGTAGACGTAGCCGTCGTGGTCGGTTTCTTTCAGCACGGGGTCGCGCCCACTGCGATACCAGTCACACGTTCGGATCGTGTACGAGTCCTTGCTGTCGCGGTATTTGAGCGAGTGCTTCTTTCCGCGCTGGGTGAGCAGCGTCGAGAGTCCGGCAGCGAGTCGCCTGCTCGTCGTCTCGAAGTCGAAGTTCCGTTCCGCGTATTCGTCGGTATATCGCGGGAACTCGCGCGACCCGTCACCCTCCACGAGTACCTTCAGGAACAGGTCCTGCAACTCCCCGGGGAGATGGAAGACGAACGACGGGATCCGTTTACCACGCGACATCTGTCCGGCGAACTCGCGGAAGAAGACCGCCGCGAGCTCGTTCATCATCTGGAGTTTCTGGGAGTCGTCTCGGTACGTCGTGCTCGCAGAACCTTCGCTGGTTTTGTATTCTACTGTTCGATCGCCGCCAGTGGAATTCGCGACGACACTGGCAGTCGACCCGTCGAACAGTCGGTGGTAGTCGTCCTGAAGCCCTTCGAGCCACTCGCGCCGGTCCTCGCTGATGCTCGCGCCGAACCGGGAACTGGTCGTTTCGATAGTGGAGGAACTCCCCTCGGAGACGTAGGCAGCCAACAGTCGGACGAGCGCTCTGCCGTCTTCGCCGGTGAGGTCAATATGGCGCTTGACCCGAACAGTCTTGGACTGGTCCCGATGGTGCTCGTGTCCGAACCAGACCCATTCGTCGTCGGCGTGAACGCGTTTGATCTTCGTCTCCGCGTCCTCACTCCCGACGCTCCGCCCGTCCTCGTACTCTCTGGTGTACCCTTCGAGCACCTCGCAGACGTCTACCTCGGTCACTTCCAGCAGTTCCGGGACGTCGGGTACTCGAAGCGGGGATTCGACCTCTTCCGGTACTGCTTCCGTGAGTTTATCGCCGTCCTCGACGACGTACGAGTGGTCACGGGTCGTCTGTGACTCGCCGAACTTGTGCTGGAGTTTCACCACGTCCTTGTCGGTCTCGTGACGGATCACCTGTTCGATCGGTCGCCACTCGGCGTCGCCCTCCGAGGAGAGTGAAAGCGCCTCCCACCCGTCGAGGCGTCGTCGGTCTTTCGGGTCGTCTACCGTCGTTGCGACCCCACCGTCGGCGGTGATAGCGACCCCGGTGGCGACGTCAGCAGTAGCCGCTTCGAAGAGATCCTCGATCGGCAGGATCTGAAGCATCCCGTCGGGATCTCGGACGACCACGGGACGATCACCGGTCACGCTGTCCCCGTAGATCACGTCGTAGCCGAACTCGTTGACGGTTTTCTGGGTGTAATTGATGACGTCTCGACCTGTCGCCGTCACCGCTGCCGCACTGTCCTTGTCGTAGAGGCGGAACCGGTCCCACCCCGAGACGCCGTAGAGTGACTGCCCGACGAACTGGAATTTGCCGTTCCTGCCGGCGAGCAGTGTGTGGTTGTCCGCGACCGTGACGCAGTAGACGCCGTTCTCGGCGGTACTCCGGGAGGAACTCCGGTTCATCCGGAGCGTGTTCTTCGAGTCCTCCGTGACGTAGATACGCCACGTCCCGCTGTCAGTCCGGTAGTTCGCGGTCAGACCCAGGTGGGCACAGAGTCGGAGGACGTCGTCACGGAGACGTTCGCTCGTCGTCGAATATCGCCAGGTGCCGTTCTGTCTGTCACCGTCACCGTCGACGAGCGTTTCGAGGAACTGCCGTTTCTGCTCCGTCGAGGCCTCGAACACGAAGTCGGGGATCCGTTTCTCGAAGCTATCTTCGTCGCACTCGCGCTCCAGAAATCGACCGAGCAGTCTGGACGTGAACGAGTACGCCCGGTCGTCGACGTAGTAATCGAACCCCATCCGGTCGAGCAACGCGCCGATAGCCGCGTGGTCACTCTCCGCGACTTCGACGTCGTCTCCCGAATCGTCGGCTTCGCCGCCGTCGGTCGCTTTCGGCGCGTCCTGTGCGATTTTGACCGTCGTCGCCGAACCGCGCAGTTTGTCGCCGAACTGTTTCTCATCGGACGTGTAGACGTTCCCCTCGGTGATGTACCACGCGAGCAGTTCGAGGAAGTCGTCGCCGTCGTAAGTTCGCCGGATCCACTTCCGGTTCGGTTCGGCGTGGACGAAACACTGGTCCGCAACTTCGTCGATGTATTCCCGGTGTTTCTCGAACTCCTCGGCGTCGAAGACGTATCCTTCCGTCCCGACGTCGTTTGTTTCCACTTTGTCGGGATAGGACCCGGTCTCGGCGGCGAACGTGTGACCGTGAACGTCGGGACGGACCCACACTTCGTAGTCGTCGAGCAGTTCCGTCAGGTCGACCTCGTCGACGCTCTCGCCGTCGGGGCCCTCCCAGTCGTGCGGGAGTTGGTAGTTCGTCCCACGGTCGAGGTCACCGGCTTCCACGAACCGGTAGTCGTCCTCGTCCCACGAGATGCCGTTCGTCCCGTCTTCCCTGACGAGCATCCGGTGGTTCGGCGTCACGCCAAAGTCGATCTTCGATGTCTCCATCTCGACGAGTTCGCCGTCGTAGTCGGGATAGGCGTGCGTCTCGACGACCGGTTTGACCTCCATCTGCATCGTCTCCGGGTCGAGCGAGTACACTTCGTCACCTACGTCGAGTTCGGTGATACCCCGGATCCCCCCGGGCGTCAGAACATCTGTATCCGGCGTGAAACAGTTCATCACGACCTTGACCGACGCCTGCTGCCTGTCGTACCGTTCGTACGATTCAGTGCCTGGTTCGTGCGAATTCCGCAGTTCCTTCTTCTCTTCGCGTTCCGAGAGGAGTTCGTCGATCATCTCGCGCATCATGCCGTCGGGTTCAGTGCGGAAGTGCTGGCCCGTCGGGGTGCGGAAGGTGTCGCCGTCGTACTCCTCTGGGTCGACTTTCGTCTCGGGAGAGGCGTTGGTCGTCCACATGCACATCGGGTAGAGCGACTTCAGATCCAGCACGGAGACGTTCTCGCGGACGCCGGTGATGGGTTCGAAGACGGCGCCGCCCTCGAACTCCTCGCCGGATTCGACGGTGCCCTTCGAGGGGAGCGCGAACTCGCCGTGGGCCTTGTGCAGGACGTACATGTCGACGGCGTCGCCGGCGGTGGGGGCGTCTTCGAGTTTACAGCCGACGAACGACGCCACCTCCTCGAAGAAGGCGATGATGTTCTGCTTGCGGTCGAGTTCGACGCAGAGTTCGACGTCGCGGAGGTTGTACTCCAGCAGGCGTTCCGGGTCCTGCTCCCAGAGGTCGCCGATGTCGCCCGGGTAGCGCTCCTTGCCGACGCCCAGTTCGACCTCGCCGACGGCGTCCAGCCGGTAGGATTCGAGTTCGGTGAACTGCGTCGCCTTGTACGCTCGAAGCAGGTCGAAGACGACCCGCCCCTTGATGTCGGGACCGTTCCAGTCCGAACGCCAGACCTCGTCGACCCGCGAGAGACGGTCGATGTCGAGGTCGTGGTCGTGGGCCGGGTCCTGGAGTTCTTCCATCCGGTCGAGCAGGTAGGGCGCGTCGAAGTCCGCGAAGTTCCACCCGCTCAGGATGTCCGGGTCCGTCTCCTGGAGGTACTCGACGAACGCCTCGAGCATCGCTTCTTCCGCCTCGAACACGCGGACGTCGGCGTCGAAGTCGTCCTCGATGGGCTCGTACTCCTCCAGGGCCGCGGGGCCGTCGACGCCGCCCGGCGACTGGTAGAGCCAGTTGACGTACTCGTCGCGGTAGGAGTCGTGGGACGTGAGACAGACGATCGGTTCCTCGCCGTCCTCGGGGAACCCGCGACGGTCGTCGACCTCGATGTCGAAGAAGTTGACCCGCGGCGTGGCGTTGGCCTCGACGGCTTCGATTTCCTGATGGGGGATGCGGATGGTGCCCTCGGAGGTGCGGCGCTCGGGGACGCGTACGCCGCTTTTGATGTCCTTGTCGATGAGCAGGCGGTTGGGAAAGAGGATGTCGGCCTCGTAGTGGTCGAAGTCGTCGCGCACCTGCCCGACGTCACGGGGCGTGCGTCCGATCACTTTCGCGAGGCGCTCGCCCCGGATCGACTCGAAGGGTTCGCCCTCGTCGTCGGTCTCGCGGTAGTCGACGAGGCCGTCGTACTGGGCGACCGTCTGGGCGTCGACCTCCTCGACCGGCGCGTAGAAGTACGGCTCGAAGTCGTAGACTTCGATGTGTTCGAGGACGGGGTCGCCCTCGGCCACCTCGCGGCGGCCGAACACGTGGACGACGGGGAACTCCTCGTCGCCGCGGTACTCTATCGTGTAGTCGACCTGCGTGACCGTGACCGTCAGCGCCCCCTCGGCGTCGGGGAAGCGCAGCGAGTCGGCCTCGACGACCTCGGCGACGCCGTCGTCGTCGGCGCCGTCGCCGTCACCGTCGGCTACGGCCGCCGCCTCGTCGGCGGGTCGCTCGCCGCCGAAGTCCCCGAATTCCGTCTGTTCCATGGATATCTCGCCTTGGTGACCCCCGCCCAAAATAGTCGCGGTCCGGCGCCCCCTCGCCGGGGTCGGCCGCCTGTCGAGGCGTGGCTCCCGTCACACTTGTCGTGGCCAGAAGATTCTTGTCACGTTGTGGCATACCGGGTGACGAGGACAATGACGGACCCATCGCAGGGAGACGGGACGGACAGCGTCGACAGTCCGGGCGTTCCGGACGTCCGGTCGAACGTGGGGGCCGAGGGTGAGGGCGTGGCCCCGACAGAGGCCTACGAGCAGGACGGCCAGGTAGTCATCTACGACACGGAGAACCCGCTCGCGTGGATCGAAGCCGCCGAAGCCGTCGACCTCGAACGGATGGCCTGAGCGCGACTGCGAACGTTTTTGCGGCCGACTCGCCAACTCGGAGTGTGGCTTCCAGCGGCGACGACGCGGACGACGGGAACGGGGACGACCGCGCGTGGTGGCAACGCTCCGACCCCGACCCGCCGTCGGTCGGTCCCGACGTCCCCGAAGTTGACGTCCCCGAGGTGGACGTGCCGTCGCCGGACGACGCGACCGGCGGTGCCGACGTCGACGTCGACACCGCCAAGGGGTTCTGGCGACTCGTCCTGGTGTTCGACGTCGCCCTGCTGGCGCTGGCGCTCGGACCGATGTTCGTCTACTTCCGCGGCGACCTGCGCCGCGGCGGCATGCTCTTTGCGTTCGGCGCCCTCGCCTTCCTCTACGGCGTCGCGCGCTACCGCGAGTTCCGTGCCGAGGACGAGACTCGCGACAACCAGGCCGATACGTCCGAGGACGGCGGCGAAATCGACGAGGCCTGATAGTGATTATTGTAGATCATTTCCGGATCACGCCGGTACCGGTGCCGGCGCGTACCGGTAAATCGCTACAATAATCACGATGACTGCTCTCGGGGACCGGAACGGTAACGGGCGTCCGGGCGCTACGACGGGTATGCGCACGGTCCGCGACGAGCGCGGGAACCGCTACCTGCTGATCAAGCGCTCGGGCGAGTCCTCGCGGGTACGCGACCCCGAGACGGGCGAGGAGCGCCACCTCCCGAACGACTCGCTGGCGGTCGTCGACGGGGAGTCCCCGCTCGAGACGGCGAGCCGCGTGGTCCCCGAGTCGGTCCGGACCGTGGTGAGCGCGACCCACGACGAGCGTGCGCTCGGGCTGTTGCTGGAGGTCGAGGAACGCGGCCCCGTTGGCGTTCGAGCGCTGCTCGACGCCTACGACCTCTGTGAGAGCGACCTGCACGGCCTGCTGGCGGAGTTTCGTGCTGCCGGGCTGGTTCGCGAAGTCGCCGTCGCGGGTGGTCGCGGCTACGACACGACCGAGGAGGCGAGCGAGGGACTGGGCGTGTTGGTCCGGGGCGATGGGTGATATACTGTCACGGTTCAGGCACTCACGGACACTGACCCTCGCTGAAAGCCCTCGGCCCGCTCGCGGTCGCTGAGCGGGATATTCTCGCTTCGCTGCGATGCTCATCCCTCGCACGGCTTCGTCTCGGCGCCTCGCTTCGCTCGGCACCCTCGACAGCGCGCGCCACAGCGGTTGGACGGCGGAAACGATTCGCCGCTCATAGTGATTATTGTAGATTATTTCCGGATTGCGCCGGTACCGGTGCCGGCGCGTACCGGTAAATCGCTACAATAATCACTATCAGTCCGCACTCGGTTCGGCGAGGCGTTCTGTGGGTTCGTCCCGGGAGACGGTCGAGCGGTTGGTGCGGGGATCCTTGCTGACCCGGACCAGGTCCTCGGCGGCGCCGACGAGTTCGTCGTCGTGGCTGACGACCAGGATCTGTTCGACGCCGTAGTCGCGCATCGCCCGGACGAGTTCGACCAGCTGGGAGACGTGCCCCGAGTCGAGGAAGACGGTCGGTTCGTCCAGGATGAGCGGCGGCATGGGTGCGGCGCCCTCGATGCCCTCGGCGAGCAGCCGGTAGATCGCACACCGGAGACTGAGGTTGAAGAGCGCGCGCTCGCCGCCCGACAGCTGCTCGGGTTCGAGCGTCTCGCCGTCTTTCTGGTAGACCGTGAGCTCGTACTCGCCGGAGAGTTCGATGCGGGCGTAGGAGTCGTTGCGGTAGACCAGGTCGAAGATCTCGTTGAGCATCGCCTCCAGGCTCTCGACGTTCCGCCGACGGAGCTCGGCGCGCAGGTCGCCGTACATCCGCTGGAGTCGCTCGGCTTCCTCGTACAGGGAGTCGAGCCACTCGACGCGCTCTGCCAGCTCCTCGCGCTGGTCGCGCAGGCTCTCCAGTTCCTCGATCTCGTTTTCGACCGCGCCGATCCGTCCCTGGAGGTCGTCGCGGCGCTTGCCCAACTTCTCCAGGCGCGGCTTCACCTGTTCGAGATACTTCTCGGCGCGCTCGCGCTCCTCGCGGGCGGTCTCGACCTGTGCGTCGTCGAACTCCTCGGCGAGGTCGTCGCGCCGCTCCCGGAGGTCGACGAGCTGTTCGCGGCGCTCGTCGTTCATTTCTTCGAGGTGCTCGCGGCGCTCGCGCACTCGTTCGGTCTCGTCGTCGGCGTCGGCGACGGTGTCGAGCAGCGACTCGGCGCGCTCCAGGCGCTCGATACGCTCCGTGAGACCGCTTCGCGCCTGGTTGTGCTCGCCGATGCGCTCGCGGCAGGCCTCGGCCTCGCTCTCGCGCTCGGCGGCGACCTCGCGTTTCTCCTCGGCCTCGGCGTCGAGGTCGTCGGCCTCCTCGCGGAGCTGTTCGACCTGGTCGGTCTTCGAGTCGAGACTCGATTCGCGCTCCTCGACGAGCCGGGCGACGTTCTCGCGGTTGGTCTCCGTCTCGGCGACGGCGTCTTCGACCTCGACGAGTCGCTCGGCGCGCTCCCGCCGGGCCGCGAGGTCGTCGCGCCGCTCGCGCGCGTCTTCGAGGTCCGATTCTAGCTCGGCGAGGCGCTCGCGGTCCTCCTCGATAGTATCGACGTGGGGCGCGCCTTCGACGTCCTGGCCACACTCGGGGCACTTGCCCGCCTCGAGGAGCGTTTCGGCCTCCTCGATGGCTTCGCGCTGGTTCTGTACGTCAGCTTCCAGTCCGGCGACCGTCTCGACGGCCCCGCCGTGTTCCTCTGTGACTGAGTCGTGGCACGACTCGGCCTCGCCGAACTCGATTTCCGCTCCCAGCTCCGCCACGATATCGTCGAACTCCGCCCGGAGGTCGTCGATGCGCTCGTCGAGGTCGGCCAGTTTCTCCCGACGGCTGTCGAGCGTCTCCCGCGTCCGTTCGATTTCGGCTTCGAGGTCCGCGGCTTCCTCGCGGTTCTCCGCCGCCTCGGATTCGAGCTCCGCCGCTCGCTCCCGGCGGGTCTCGGCCTCGGTTTCGTATTCGCTCATCTCGAGGCGGGCCTCCTCGATCGCGTCCCGGTGCTCGTCCCTTTTTTCCTCGAGCTCGTCGACCCGGGCCCCGACCGCCGCGGCGTCGACGGCTTCGGGGTCGTCGATGTCAAGACCCGTCTCCGGCAACAGGTCGGCGAGTTCCTCTGTCGCTTCCTCGCGGCGCTCGCGCAGTTCGTCGACCTCCTCGGCAAGGGTGTCACGCTCGCGTTCGGTCTCGGTGATCGTCTCGCGCACCGCCTCGATGCGCTCTTCGACGTCTTCGAGTTCCTCGCGGCGCTGTTGGTACTCCTCGATGACCTCGACGGCCCGGTCGCGCGTCTCGACGGCGTTCTCGCGCTGGGTTTCGAGGTTGTCGATCTCCTCGGTGACCTCGGCGAGGTCGCTGCGCAGACCGGAGAGCCGGTCGTGGAGGTCTTTGTCCTCTTTGGCCTCGACCTGCTCGTCGAGGTTTTCGAACGCCCCTTGCTTGCTCTCGAGGACCCGCCCGACGCCGACGCGGGCGTCGCTGGCACGGTCGCGGTACTCCTCGAGTTTGCCCAGCTGGAGCAGGGAGTCGAGCATGTCCTGGCGCTGGGCGGGCGAGGCGTTGATGAGCTTGTTCACCTCGCCCTGGCGGACGTACGCGCAGTTGACGAACGCCTCGGCGTCCATCCGCAGGAGTTGCTCGACGTAGGCGCGGACGTCGCGGGCGCCCTCGACGGTACCCTCGGGCGTGTCGAGGACACACCGGGCCGTGGTGGCACGGTCGCCTGTCGCCCGGACTCGCCGTTCGACGCGGTAGGACTCGCCGCCGTGGGTGAACTCCAGTTCCACCTCGGCGTCGTCGGCGCCGATGGTGACGACCTCGTCCAGCGTCGTGTCCAGTGCCTTCGCCCCGTAGAGGGCGAAGAAACACGCTTCGAGCAGTGAGGACTTCCCGCTGCCGTTCGGGCCGTGGATGACCGTCACGCCCTCGTCGAGTCGCAGGTCCGTCTCCTCGTAACACTTGAAATTCGAGAGGCGCACGTACTCGAACTTCACAGGTAGTCCTCCAGCGTGGCGTCGCTTCCGGTCGCGTCGTTCGCCTCCTCGACACTCCCGGCGTCGTCAGCCGTCCCGGCAGCGCCGTCATCGGTGGCAGCGCCGTCGTCGGCTTCGGCGTCCGCGGTCTCGACCCGGTTCGCTTGCGCGCTGTCGTCGCTCACGTCGGTCTCGCCGGGTGCGGCAGTAAAGGTCGCGGCGTCCCCGGCCTCGACGAGTTCGGCGACGCGCTGCTGGACCGCCTCGTCGACGTTGGAGTCGGCGACGTCGCTGGCGCGGACGGTCTCGTCGATGTCGCGGGCGGCCTCGCTCAGCCCGAGGTCGCGGACGCGCTCGCGGACGGCGTCGTCGGGGTCGGCGAAACTCACCTCGCGGTCGGTCTCCTCGGGGAATTCCCGGTGGTCGGTGACGCGACAGACCAGTGCCTCGCGGTCGAGCGCGAACTCCTCGACGTCGGCCGGGGCGACGGGGTCGCCGTCGCCCTCGATAGTGACGGCGACCACCGCGTCGTCGAGGTCGTACTGGCCGACGCGCTCACGGACGCGCTCGACGCCCTCGCCGGGGGCCAGTTCGACGTCGACGTAGACGAACTCCCGGGTGTCGATACCGCGCCGGCGGATGTCGACCTCGTCGCCGAACGAGACGAGGTTGTACCCCCTGTCCTCGCGCTCGGCGGCGCTGGCGCGTTCCGTCGACCCGCAGTAGGTGACCCACACGCCGTCGACCTGGGTGGTCTCGGGGTGGTGGTTGTCGCCCAGGAGGAGCGCGTCGAACCCGACCTCGGCGGGTTCGAGAACCTCGCGGGGGTCCCACTCGCCGAAGTCGAAGGGCTCGAACAGACCGTGGGTCACGAGCGCCGCGTGGTCGGCGTCGTGGGGCCGGAAGTCCGGTTCGAACTCCTCGCGGCGCGCACGCGGGACGAAATCGAGGCCGTAGAAAGCGGTGTCGCCGACGACGACGGGGTCGGACCCGAGACGGGTCGCGAGGCCGAGTGACTCGAAGAGGTCGAGCCACTGGGCCGAGCGCTTGGCTTCGTGGTTGCCGACGACGGCGAGGACCGGGATCCCGGCGTCGTCGAGCGTCCGCAACACCGACAGCGCCCCCATGATGTCGCCCAGGTCGGGCCGGCGGTCGTGAAAGAGGTCGCCGGCGTGAACAACTGCGTCGACGTCGCCCTCGACGGCGTCGGCGGCGACCTGCCGGAACGCTTCGAGAAAGTCCTCCCGGCGTTCGGGCCTGTGGTACTGTCGATACCCCAGGTGCGTGTCGCCGGTGTGGATCACGCGTGTCATCTGGCTGTGGGTACGCCATCCCCGCCTAAAGAGGTGTCGCGAGCGCGGTGGAAGTGAAACGCCGCGCGGCTCCGGGCGGACACCAGGGTCGTTCCAGCATCCATCTCCGTCGGAGAAATTAGCCGGTCTATTCGATGTCGAGCGAGTAGATCCGCTTGCGAGCGTCGGCAAACGAGAAGCGCGAGTCCACGACGCTGACCTCCTCGAGTCGGTTGAGAGCGTAGCGGACGGTACGGGGGGGTAACAGGGTCTCCTCGGCCAGTTCGCTCTGGGTCAGCGCGTCGTTGTACTCCAGGGTCTTGGCCACGAGCTTGGCGCTCGGCGGCAACTCTGCCACCGCGTCCCACCCCTCTTCGACCGTCCCCTCGGGCTCCGCAGTCTCTGGCGTACTCATCGTACCACCCGATAATGAATACAGCGTAATAATATTTCCCGTTTCGAAATAACCCGGGAGAATCCTGCGGCAAAATACGCAGGAGCCGTCGGTCCGGGGAGGCGAAGCGTCCGCGTCTGCCGCGGGTCGGACTGGCGGCTGACAGCAACGCTCCGAAATCGGGCGAGTTTCGGGGGTGCGTCGGGTCTGTGGCCCGATTCCTGAATTGTGTGGACCCGAAACCTCTTATTATCCCGTCCGCTAGTGGGGGTAGAATGACCGACACCGTGGACGAGGTGGACCTGCCGTACGACGACGACGCGTCACAGCAGGAGAAGATCGAGGCGCTGGAAGAGCGCCTGGAGGTCCTGGAGGGCCAGAACGAGGAGATGCGGGACAAGCTCCTCGACGCCAACGCGGAGAACAACAAGTACCAGCAGAAGCTGGAGCGGCTGACCCACGAGAACAAGAAGCTCAAGCAGTCGCCGCTGTTCGTCGCCACGGTGCAGGAGATCACCGACGACGGGATCATCATCAAACAGCACGGGAACAACCAGGAGGCCATCACCGAGGTCACCGACGAGATGCGGGAGGGCCTCGAACCGGACTCGCGCGTCGCGGTGAACAACTCCCTGTCTATCGTCAAGAGCCTGGACGACGAGACTGACGTCCGCGCCCGCGTCATGGAAGTCGAGGAGTCGCCGGACGTCACCTACCAGGACATCGGCGGTATCGAGGAGCAACTCGACGAGGTGCGCGAGACCGTCGAGATGCCCCTCGAGAACCCGGGGATGTTCGAGGAGGTCGGTATCGACCCGCCCTCGGGCGTCCTCCTGCACGGTCCGCCCGGGACGGGCAAGACGATGATGGCCAAGGCCGTCGCCAACCAGACCGACGCCACGTTCATCAAGATGGCCGGCTCC
>JAZKRZ010000074.1:0-14055 GCA_036626395.1 Haloarculaceae archaeon | reverse complement strand
GAGCTCTGTGGCGCCGGCGACGCCGACCTCCGGACGGCGAAAGTCGCGGGCGCCACACTCCAGGTCTGCCCGGACTGTGCCGCCCAGCACGACGAGTCGCCCTCCCCCGGCGGGAACGCGGGAAGCTCCGGGAACGACCGTAGCGACGACCGCGGCCGTCGCGCCGCCCGGAACACCGCGCGCGTCCACGACGCCGCCGCCGGCGACAGCGACCACTGGGAAGACGGTGCCGACTACGACGACGACCAGTTGCCCTATCTCGTCACCGGCTACGGGTCCGTCGTGACCGAGGCCCGCCAGGACGCCGGGCTCCAGACCGGGGAACTCGCCGAGGCCGTCGACGCCGACGAGTCGGACGTCATCGCCGTCGAACAGGGCCGGGCCACGAAAGCCGGCGTCGGTGGCTCGCTCATTGAATCCCTCGAGAAGGAACTGGGCGTCGAACTCGTCGACGAGACCTGAAGTCGACCGGTCCACCGGTGCGGGGAGCCGCCGAGCGACCCGCCCGGGTCCAGAACCGGCCGGGACCCGGCGACGCGCCCCACTGTTTTTGCCCGTCCCGGCCCGCCGGGCCGACGTTGGAGTCACTCGCCCCCGACAACCCCGAGGTCACCGAGTTCGAAGCGACAGTCGAGTCGCTCGCCGGGACCGCCGCCGACGTGGTGGTGCTGGTCGGGCCCGACGCGGAGTATCTGGCCGTCGGCGCCGAGTGCGACCGCTCGGCGACCGACCTGGTAGCCCGCGCGACGGACGCCTTCGGCGGCGGCGGTGGCGGCTCCGAACGCATCGCACAGGCCGGCGGCCTCGACGCCACCGTGGCGGAGGTCCTCGCCCTGCACGAGTGACGGTCGGTGGAACCGGTCGCTGACCCGGCGATTTTTGCGCCCCCCGCGCCAACCGGGGGCATGGAGTTATCGGCGACCCAGGCGGCCATCCGCGAGACGGTCCGCGAGTTCGCCGTCGAGCAGGTCCGCCCGACCCTCCGGGAGTGCGACGCGACCGGGACGTTCCCCGAGGACGTCTGGGACGGCCTGGCCGAGCTGGACCTGACGGGACTCACCACGCCCGAGGAGTACGGCGGGTTCGACGCCGACCGGCTCACCTACGCCGTCGTCAACGAGGAACTCGCATACGGTTCGCTGGCGGTCGCGACCGCGCTCTCGGTGCACTGCCTGGCGACGTCCTGTATCGCCGAGTTCGGCGACGAAGACCTACGCGAGGCGTGGCTACCGGAGATGTGCGACGGCCGCCCTGTCGGCGCGTTCGCCCTCTCGGAACCCGACGCCGGCTCGAACCCCGCGGAGATGTCGACGACCGCCGCGCGCGAAGGCGACGAGTGGGTCATCGACGGCACCAAACAGTGGATCACTAACGGCGCCCGCGCCGGCGTCGTCGTGGTCTTCGCGAAGACCGACCCCGGGAGCGGGGACGTGACGCAGTTCCTCGTCCCCACCGACGCCGAAGGCCTCACCGTCGGCGACCCCGAAGAGAAACTCGGCCTCCGGGCCAGCGACACGGTCTCGCTGACGTTCGACGGAGTGTGCGTCCCCGAGCGCTACCGGTTGACCGAGGAGGGCAGGGGACTGGCCGCGGCGCTGTCGATCCTCAACGGCGGCCGGGTCGGCATCGCGGCCCAGTCGGTCGGCCTCGCCCAGGCGGCACTCGACGAGGCGATCGATTACGCGGGGGAACGCGAGCAGTTCGACCGGCCTATCGGCGAGTTCCAGTCGATACGCCACAGGCTCGCGGAGATGCACACGCGGGTGCAGGCCGGTCGGTTGCTGACCCGCGAGGCCGCCCGTCGGCTCGACTCGAGGGACGGAGCGGACGCGCGGCTGGCCGCCAGCGTCGCCAAGTACTTCGCCAGCGAGGCGGCCGTCGACGTGACGGGCGATGCCGTCCAGGTCCACGGCGGCGCCGGCTACACGACCGACCATCCCGTCGAGCAGTTCTACCGCGACGCCAGGGTCACGACCATCTACGAGGGGACCACCCAGATCCAGAAAAACGTGATCGCGCGCCACCTCCTGCGGTGAGCCGGCCGTTCCGCGTCGGTGCTCGACGGGACGGGTCCCGCCGGGGGCTGGCGAAGACGCTTTGTCCGGTCGCCCGCTACGGACGAGCGTGTCCGAGTACGACGCCATCGTGTACGACCTCGACGGGACGCTCGTTCGGCTCGACGTCGACTGGGACGCCGTCAGGGAGCGGACGGCAGCGGTGCTGACCGCCCGGGACGTCGACGTCGGCGGGGCCGACGTCTGGACCGTCCGGGAACTCGCCGCGGACCACGGCCTGCTGGACCGCGTCGACGAGGTCATCGCCGAGTTCGAACGCGACGGTGCGCGCACCGCCACCCGCCTCCCGCTGGCCGACGACCTCCCCCACGGGGTGCCCGTCGGCGTCTGTTCGCTGAACGCCGAGAGCGCCTGTCGCATCGCCCTGGAACTGCACGGGCTCGACCGTCACGTCGAGGCCGTCGTCGGTCGCGGGACCGTCGAAACGGTCAAACCCGACCCCGGGCCGCTGCTGTACGCGGCAGAGCGGCTGGGCGTCGCGCCGGAACGCGCCCTGTTCGTCGGGGATTCGGACTCGGACCGCGTCGCCGCCGAGCGCGCGGGAATGGCCTTCCAGTGGGCGAGTGACCGCGCGGACTGATACTGTCGGACACGAGCGAGGCTACCGTCGGGACCGTCGCGAGGTCGTCGGGACGCCGCGTCCTCGAACGCCGGCGAGTGCGGTCACGTACTCGTACTCGTGTCCGACAGTGGACTACTGCGTCTGGCGGCGCTCGATAGCGTAGACGGTCACGCCGGTGACCAGCCAGACGACGGCTCCCACCCGGACGGCAAAGCCCGCCCGCGCCCCCCACGTCGGTAGCTCCACGCCGGTCGAGAGCAGGGCCACCAGCGGCGCTCCGAGGACGATGGTCGCGACGAACGTGAGTTGCATGACGCGCCCGTAGTCGACGCCCTCCGGGTCTGTTCGACCGACGCGCTCTGGCACACCCGGTCGTTCCACCGCGAGCGTCTTCAGTGGTGCGTTCCCGACCGGGTCTCGGAGCGAACCGGCCGGCTAACCGGTCAGCCACCGAGCAGACGGTCACCGGCCCGGGCGAGCGGTTCGGCGAGGTGTCGGTACCCGAGGGCAGTCAGCGCACCGAGCACGGGTCCCCACGCCAGATGGGCGACGAGCGTCACCACCGAGAGGTTGGGGACCGAGGCAGGGATCCCGAGGAGTCTGAGCCAGGCCGCCGAGACGAACCCGGCCGCGACGAACCAGAGGACGAGCGCCCAGGCCGTCCCCACGAGAACGTACGCCGGAACGGAGTCACGATACCGGGGCGGGCCCAGCGTCACGAGACCGGCGAAGACGAACCCGAACACGACGCTGTGAAACTGGTGAGTGATCCATCCGACGACCGTGTGTTCGACGCCGTAGAAGACGCCGATGATCCCGACCGACCCGCCGGCCAGCTCGGCGGCCACGCCGTAGAAGACACCGGCTATCAGCGCCGACACGACGATGAGGACCAGTTGCGGGGTGCCCGGACGGACGGCGTTCGTCCGGCTCTCCTCCCGAGCCAGGCTGACCCCGGGCGTGTCGGCTCGCGGGAGGACGACCGTCACGGTGGTCCCGTCCGGTCCCACGTCGGTTTCGATGAACCCGTCGAGGTTCGTGACCAGAAAGCGAACGAAGTAGAGCCCGAACCCCGACCGCGGGCCGCTCCCGGTTTCGACGGTTCCCGTCTCGAGCAGTCGCTGTTCCCGTTCGGGGAGGCCCTCCCCGCTGTCCCGGACAGCCACCCTGACCGTGTCCGCTTTTACGCTGGTCGACACGGTGACGGTCGTCCCCCGGGGATTGTGAGCGACGGCGTTTTCCACGAGGTGACCGAACACGTACCCGAGTCGGTCGTTGGCCAGGACATCGACGTCGCCATCCGCGTGGTCGACCGTGACCTCGGCCTCGGGGTATTCTTCCCGCACGGATTCGACGCTCCGTTCGACGTGTTTCCGGACGCTCACCGGCGCGACGGGCGTGTCCTCCGGTCCCGCACTTTCGGTGAGATACCCGACTTCGTCGATGGTCTCCTCGATGTCGTCCGACCGGTCCGTGATGACCTGCCGGGCCCGACTGTCCCCGGTCTCGCGGACCGACGCGTAGCCCCTGATAGCCGTCAGACCGTTCAACACTTCGTGACGGAGGAGCTGGTTCAACACGGTGAGCCGGGTCGTCTGCCGGCCGAGTCTGGCCCGCTGTTGGCGGTTGCGCGCAGCGTACAGGCCAGTGAGTGTCCCGCCGACGCTGCCGCCGATGAGGAAGTTCGAGAGGTAGGTCCGCGACCGGAGCGTGGCGACGCTGGTGAACGTCTCGGGCTCCGACCCGAGCAGTGTCAGGACGACCAGAACGAACATCGACATCGTCCCGAGGACACACCAGACGGCGGTGGTCCGTGCCACGCCAGGTTCGACGTCCGCGACGGTCAGCGCGACGCCGAACGCCGACAGCCCGAGGCCGAGTACCAGCGGGACGACCCCCGACAGGTAAAAGCGAACCGGCGCCTCGTTGACCGCCAGCACGACGGTAAAGCGCGTGAGAGCGAACCCGGTGCCCGCGACGACCAGCCCGCTGTAGTTGACCCGTGTCCCCATACGGATACGTACAAACCCGCGTCGATCCCAATAAAGGTACTCCGGCAAGCGTCCGAATTTCGTCCGGACTGTGCCGGTCGCCCGGCCCGTCGACTGCGTCACTCCGGGTCGCCGGTCCCGCCGAGAAACGCCCGGACCGTCCGGTTGAACGCGTCCGGCCGTTCGACCATGGCGAGGTGAGCCGCCTCCGCGACCTCGGCGTACTCGCCGCCAGTCCTCTCGGCGAGGTACTCGTGGGAGGAGGGCGGCGTCAGCCTGTCGTGTTCGCCGACGACAGCGAGCGTCGCCGCCGCGAGTTCGCCCAGTCGGTCCCGGACGTCGAACCGGTGGCAGGTCAGAAAGTCGCGGCGCGTGACCGCCTGTCCGGTCTCCCGCATGGCCCGCTCGGACCGTTCGACCGTCCGGGGGTCGGGGTCGTGAAACAGCCTGTCGGGTTCGTGGAGGGCGGCGACGGCGCGCTCGAAGTCCTCCGCGAGCCAGGTTCGCAGGTCACCGCCGACAGTGAGTCTCGCACCGGTCCCCGCGAGGACGAGTGCCGTCGGGTCGAAGCCCGTCTCGATGGCGACGTGGAGACAGACCGCGCCACCGAGCGAGTTGCCCGCGAGCACCCGCGCGCCGGTCGCCTCGGCGACGGCTTTCGCGTCACGCGCGTACGCCTCGAGCGCATCGGCCCCGGGTTCGGCGTCGACGTCAGCCGAGTCACCGTGCCCGCTCAGGTCCAGGGCGACTGCCGGGTGGGCGGGGCCGTCGGGACCGTACTGCCCGCCCCAGACCCGGTGAGTCGCGCCGCTCCCGTGGACGTACAGCACCGCCGCCTCCGCGTCGTCACGCCCGGCCAGCCGGTAGGCAGTCTCTCGCCCGCGGTGTGTCACCGTCTCCATAGCCCGCCTTCCGTGCGCTCGTTCAAAAGCCCGGCCCCGGCCGCGAGGACGACGTACGCAGCGGGGTGGAGAAACAGGAGAGTGGCGTCCGCCGAGCGACCGCGGACGCCCGGGCGGGAAAAGAGATTGTTTCGCAACTGCGACTTCGGACCAGTGGCCGGATCGACGGGCGCTGTTCCGGTTCCCCCGCCCGTCTCCGGCGCGCGGGTGGAGTGTGAACCGCAATTCCACCAGTGACTGATACCCGGGGGGACGGTACGGAGAGATCGCAAAAAGGTTTATATAGTAACGACGCTAACTCAGAGTTAGTATGAGCGAACTACAGCAGTTCGGCGACGAGGTCGCGGTGCGGCGGTACGAGTACGACGACGGCGTGGTCCTCGCTGCGGACTTCGGCCCCGAGCGGGAAGCGTCGGTCGACGTCGTGGACGGGACGGTCATCGTCGTCACCTCCGACGACCAGTACGACATCGACGTCGGGGGCGAGGCGGACGCGTTTATGAGCAACGGCGTCCTCACTATCGAGGTGGACGCATGAGACTCACTGTCAAGCCCCTCAAGCAGAAAGACGCGGGTCGCGGACTCGCAGCCATCGACCGGGCGGCGATGGCCGAACTCGACCTGGAGAACGGCGATTACATCGTCATCGAGGGCGACTCCCGCGGGGTCGCTCGCGTCTGGCCCGGCTACCCCGAAGACGAGGGCCGTGGCGTCGTCCGGATCGACGGGCGACTCCGCCAGGAGGTCGGGGCCGGCATCGACGACACGGTCGACGTCGAGAAGGCCGACGTCAAGCCGGCAAAGCGTGTGCGGGTCGCGCTCCCCCAGAACCTCCGGGTCCGCGGCGACGTCGCCCCGATGATCCGTAACAACCTCAGCGGACAGGCCATCACCGAGGGCCAGACGGTCCCCGTCTCCTTCGGACTCGGCCCGCTCTCCTCGATGAGCGGCCAGCAGATCCCCCTGAAGGTGGCGAGCACGGACCCCTCCGGCACAGTGGTGGTGACCGACTCGACCGACGTCGAGGTCACCGACGAGCCCGCCGAGCAGATCCAGGGCACCGGCCGCGGCGGCGCCGAAGCCCCGGACGTCACCTACGAGGACATCGGCGGTCTCGACGACGAACTCGAGCAGGTCCGCGAGATGATCGAGTTGCCGATGCGCCACCCCGAACTGTTCGAGACGCTCGGCATCGAACCGCCGAAGGGCGTCCTGCTACACGGCCCGCCGGGGACGGGGAAGACCCTGATGGCCAAGGCCGTCGCCAACGAGATCGACGCCTACTTCACCGACATCTCCGGGCCGGAGATCATGTCGAAATACTACGGCGAGAGCGAAGAGCAGTTGCGAGAGGTCTTCGACGAGGCCGAGGAGAACGCGCCCGCCATCGTCTTCATCGACGAGATCGACTCCATCGCGCCCAAGCGCGGCGAGACCCAGGGTGACGTCGAGCGCCGTGTCGTCGCGCAACTGCTCTCGCTGATGGACGGCCTCGAGGAGCGCGGGCAGGTCATCGTCATCGGCGCGACCAACCGCGTCGACGCCGTCGACCCCGCGCTGCGCCGTGGCGGTCGCTTCGACCGCGAGATCGAGATCGGCGTCCCGGACAAGGACGGCCGCAAGGAGATCCTGCAGGTCCACACCCGCGGGATGCCCCTGAACGAGGAGATCGACCTCGACCGGTACGCCGAGTCGACCCACGGGTTCGTCGGCGCCGACCTGGAGTCGCTGGCCAAAGAATCCGCGATGGGCGCGCTCCGGCGCGTCCGGCCGGAACTGGACCTCGAATCGGACGAGATCGACGCCGAGGTGCTGGAGAAACTCGAGATCAGCGAGAACGACTTCAAGCAGGCGCTGAAGGGCATCGAGCCCTCGGCGCTGCGGGAAGTGTTCGTCGAGGTCCCCGACGTCAGCTGGAACGACGTCGGCGGCCTCGAGGACACCAAAGAGCGCCTGCGCGAGACGGTCCAGTGGCCGCTGGACTACCCCGACGTCTTCGAGACGCTGGACATGCAGGCCGCGAAGGGCGTCCTCATGTACGGGCCGCCGGGGACGGGCAAGACGCTGCTCGCCAAGGCCGTCGCCAACGAGGCCGAGTCCAACTTCATCTCCGTGAAGGGGCCCGAACTCCTCAACAAGTTCGTCGGCGAATCGGAGAAGGGCGTCCGCGAGGTGTTCTCGAAGGCCCGCGAGAACGCTCCGACGGTCATCTTCTTCGACGAGATCGACTCGATGGCCGGCGAACGCGGCGCCACGACCACCGACTCGGGGGTCGGCGACCGCGTCATCTCGCAGCTGCTGACCGAGCTGGACGGGCTCGAGGACCTGGAAGACGTTGTCGTCGTCGCGACGACCAACCGGCCGGACCTCATCGACGCCGCGCTGTTGCGCCCGGGTCGGCTCGACAGGCACATCCACGTGCCCGTCCCCGACGGGGACGCGAGGCGGAAGATCTTCGACGTCCACACCCGCAACAAGCCCCTGGCCGAGGGCGTCGACCTGGACGGCCTCGCTCGGCGCACCGGGGGGTACGTCGGCGCGGACATCGAGGCGGTCTGCCGCGAGGCGTCGATGGCCGCCAGCCGGGAGTTCATCAACAGCGTCTCCCCCGAGGAGATGGGCGACTCCGTCGGGAACGTCCGCGTGACGATGGACCACTTCGAGCAGGCGCTCGAGGAGGTCTCGCCCAGCGTCGACGAGGAGACCCGCGAGCGCTACGAGGAGATCGAAGAGGACTTCGAGACCACCGAGGAACCCGACGAGAAGACCGTCAGCCGGACGTTCCAGTAAGGCACAGTCCACCGGTTTCCCTCCCGTCGATCCCCCGTATCAGGGGGAGCGTCTCTCGTCGCTCAGACCAGCGCCGCCTGTTCGTCCAGCCACGCCTCGGCGTCGTGGCGGTTGTCGAAGTACTTCGTCGTCAGGGCGCTGTCGCCGACCTCCTGCATGATGTTCTCGACTCATGTCGGCGACGACGCTCTCCGGCTAGATGATCGCCACGTTCGAGAGCGGTGACTCCATCGCACGGGGGAACCAGTCTCGGTTGGACCACTCCCGGTCCGGTTCGCCGACGGTGCCCATATCCCGGAGGTCGGCCAGCCAGGTCGACGCCAGGCAGGGTCCGGCGGCGTCGTGGTCCTCCGGAAACCACAAGAGAATTGCCCGTCACGGTCGTAGGGCGGAGCGATGAACGCCATCAGGCGTCACGTTCCCGTGGTGAGCGGTGTCCTTTCGGTCGTCGCACTCGCCCTGGTGTTCGCGGCGGCACTCCGGGCCATTCCCGAGTGGCTGCTACCGCGCGCCCCCGAGTTCGTCATCCACGCCATCCCGCACGTCAACGCCGTCGTCAGCCTGGCGGCCATCGGAACTATCCTCGTCGGCGTCCGCGCTGTCCGCCGCGGGAACGTCACTCGCCACCGCCGGATGATGCTCTCGACGACCGGCCTCTTTGCCGTCTTCCTCGTCGCCTACCTCTACCGGGTCGCCCTGGAGGGCCCGACCGACTTCCCGGGTCCCGGGGTCGTCGAGCAGTTCGTCTATTACCCCGTTCTGGGAGTGCACATCCTGCTCGCTATCGTCTGTGTCCCGCTCGTCATCTACGCCCTCCTCCTGGCGCTGACCCACCCGGTCGCGGAACTGCCCGAGACGCGCCATCCGACGGTCGGCCGGGTCGCGGCGGCGCTGTGGCTGGTCTCGTTCGTTCTCGGAACCGTCGTCTACCTGCTGCTGTACGTCGTCTACCCGGGGTGACTCCGGGTGGCCGGGACAGTTAACCCGGGGGGCTCGATCCTCCGGTCATGGGATCGCTCAACCCCGACTTCGAGGGCGAGACGGTGGTCGTGACCGGCGCGGCCTCGGGCATCGGCCGCGAGGCGGCGCTGCGGTTCGCGGAGGCGGGCGCGACCGTCGTCGTCGGCGACATCGCCGACGAACCGAAAGCCGCCGACGTCCCCACCCACGAGGCGATCCAGGACGCCGGCGGCCTCCTCTATCTCGCCAGCGAGGAGGCGAGTTACGTCAGGGGCGAACTCGTCACCATCGACGGCGGCTGGTCGGTGTTCTGACCACGCGCCGCTCGTTTCGGACTGGCTACCTTTTTTGCGCGCCCGGACAGGTCTATCAAACATCAATATATATATGTCAATACGTGTAATCGGTGTACGGGTAACCGAATCGATGGTCAGGATCACCGCAGGCGGCAGGGAGTTCGAGTACGAACGCATCGGCAAAAACAGGTCCGAAGACGTCTTCGAGGTGGTGATGCTCGTCGAGTCACGCGGCGGCGAGATGTCGTTCAGGACGGTGGAACTGAACGTCTCCTCGCGGGACGACCTGACCGGGGACCGACTGGCGTCGGCCATCGAGGAGTGGCAACAGACCCACCCGACGCTCACCATCGAGCGATTCGTCGTCAGGGAGACGAAGCGCTGTGGGTTCGGCGAACTGTTCGAACCCGCACGGGACGCCGGGGACCAGCAACAGGTCCCGCTGTACCGCGGCGGCGGCACACAGACCCGGTCGCGGGCCCGCAACCCCTACGAGGTCGGGTTCGGCGACGTTCCCGTCGACCAGGGCGAGGAAGTCGAGTTCCACGTCGCCGGCCCCGACACGTCGGTCTACGGCACCGATACCGGCACCGTCACCGGCGTCAAGACCGGGACCGACGAATACGACGTCGTCATCGTCGAGACGGACTCGGGAACCAAGCGCGTCCGCGAGGACTGGCTCGTCGGCCACGACGAGGACGACGGCGCGCGAGCTGACGCCGGGGAAACGGACGCCGCCGAAGACGAAAACTGAGTTCTCCGGTGAGAGCCGTCAGTAGGACCGTTCCTTGGGTTCGTAGACCTCGTCCTCGCCCTCGAGGATGACGTCCTTGTAGTAGAGCTCCGGGTTGCCGCCGTTCCAGGCGAGCAGGGTGTGTTTCAGCCAGTTCTCGTCGTCGCGGTACTGGTGCTTTTCGCGCCAGTGAGCGCCGCGGAACTCCTCGCGGGCCAGCGCGCCGACCGCGATGGCCTCGGCGATGTCGATGATGTTACGCGTCTCGATGGTGTGCAGCAGGTCGGTGTTGTAGGTGTGCGAGGGGTCCGACGCGGCGACGTGCTGGTAGCGCTCGCGGGCCTCGCGGATATCCTCGAGTGCCTCGACGAGGTTGTCCTCCCGGCGGAAGACGTTGACGTTCTCGGTCATCGTCTCCTGGATGTCGTCGCGGACGTGGGCGTGGTTGATGCCGTCCTCGGCGAGCAGGCGCTCGACGCGTTGCTCCTCGCGCTGGACGGCCGCCTCGACGACCGTCCCGGCGTCCACAGCAGCCCCGTCGGCGGCGACCGTCTCGTCGGCCCCGCCGAGGGCACCGATCGCGACGTCGGCGTCGACGGAGCCGTCCTCGACCCTGGCGCTCGGCCCGGTCTGTATCTCCGGCTCTTTCATGTCGGCGCCGGCGGCGTGGCGGCCGGCCCGGGCGCCGTAGACGAGCAACTCGGGCAGGGCGTTGCCCCCGAGCCGGTTGGCGCCGTGGAGCGAGACGCAGGCCGTCTCGCCGGCCGCGTAGAGGCCGTCGATGCAGGTGTGGCCGTTCTCGTCGGTCTCGACGCCGCCCATCTGGTAGTGCTGGCCCGGCTTGACCGGCATCGGCTCCTCGAGGCCGTCGACGCCCTCGAAGTCCTCGGCCAGGTGCAGGATGTTCTCGAGCCTGTCGAGGATGCGCTCCTCGCCGAGGTGGCGCATGTCGAGGTGGACGTACTCGTCTTCGATCCCCCGGCCCTCGTTGACTTCCGTCAGTTCGGCCCGGGAGACGACGTCGCGCGAGGCGAGTTCGCCCTCGTTGTTCGCGTACCCGGACTCGAACATGAACCGCTCTTCCTCGTCGTTGTAGAGGATCCCGCCCTCGCCGCGGACGCCCTCGGAGATGAGCACGCCCGTCGAGGGGAGCGTCGTCGGGTGGAACTGGACGAACTCCATGTCCTCCAGCGGGACGCCGGCCCGGTAGGCCATCGCGTAGCCGTCCCCGGTGTTGGCGACGGCGTTGGTGGTGTGGTCGAACACCTGGCCGGGGCCGCCCGTCGCGAGGATCACGCCCCGGGAGGCCCGGAAACCCTCGACCTCGCCGCTGGCGATGTCGTAGGCGACGACGCCGTGACACTCCCGGTTTTCGACGTCGTCGTGGTCGGTCACGGCGAGGTTCAGGACCTGCCACTCCTCGTAGACCTCGATGCCGCGCTTGACCACCTGCTCGTACATCGTGTGCAGCATGTGGTGGCCCGTCTCGGCGCCCGCGAACGTGGTGCGGGGATGCGAGAGGCCGCCGAAAGGCCGCTGGGAGACCTGGCCGTCCTCCTCGCGGGAGAAGGGCATCCCCCAGTGCTCGAGTTGAATGACCTCGTCGCGGGCGTCCTGTGCGAACGTCTCGACCGCGGGCGCGTCACCGAGGTAGTCCGAGCCCTTGATCGTGTCGTAGGCGTGCAGTTCCCAGGAGTCCTCGGGGTGCAGCGCCGCGTTGATACCGCCTTCGGCCGCGCCGGTGTGAGAGCGGACCGGGTGGAGCTTCGAGACGAGCGCCACGTCGGCGCCCTCCTCGTGGGCCGCGATGGCCGCGCGCAGTCCGGCACCGCCCGCACCGACGACGAGTACGTCGTGTTCGTACATTGTTACCAGAATTTCAGGTTCGACTTGACTGCTTCGCGTTTCAGTTCCTGGATGTGCTCGGTCAGCGGGATGTCCTTCGGGCACACCTCCGTGCAGGAGAACTGCGTCTGACACCGCCAGACGCCGTGTTCCTGCTCGACGATACGCATCCGGTCTTCCTTGCGCGCCTCGCCCTCGCGTTCGTCCATCGCGAACCGGTACGCCTTGTTGATCGCCGCCGGGCCCAGATACTGGTTGTCACCGGCGGCGATGTTACACGAGGACATGCACGCGCCACACCAGATACACCGCGTCGACATCTTGATCGTCTCGCGGTTCGCGGGCGACTGGCGCTGTTCCTCGTACTCGCCGTCCGGGAGTTCGTCCGGGTCGAAGTACGGTTCGACCGCGTGCATCTGCTCGTAGAAGTGCTCCATGTCCACGACGAGGTCCTTGACCACGTCCTGGTGGGGGAGCGGTTCGACCCGAACCGGGTCGTCGAGGTCGGCGACCTGCGTCTTGCAGCAGAGTCGCTGCTGGCCGTTGACGAACATCGCGTCCGAACCACAGACCGCCTGCCGACAGGAGTGGCGGAAGGTCAGCGACGAGTCGTAGTGGTCGCGGGCGTAGATGAGCGCGTCGAGTACCGTCATCCCCTTGTGGAAGGGGACGAGGAAGTCGTCGAAGCGCGGTTCCTCCTTGCCCTCGACCTCGGGGTCGTAGCGGAAGACCTTCAGCGTCACCGACTCGTCGGCGTCGCGGACCTCCTCGCGGGCCTCGCGCTGGCGTTCCTGGGCCTCGGCGCGGGCCCGCTTTTCGGCCATCCGGTCGTCCTGGGGCGACGGTTCCGCCTCCGTCTCGGGCTCTGCCTCGGTCTCTGCTTCGTGTTCCAGTGTACTCATAGTAGGTTCGTCATCGCGATCGCGACGCGGATCCCCTGTGCTATCAGCGCTATGCTCGCCAGCGTCAAAACAGCCCCGACCGCGGTCTTGCGCGTCCCCGACAGTCCCTGATTCACGAGGGCGTTGTAGACGCCGTTGACGCCGTGGAACGTCGCCGTCACCAGGAACGCGACCATCGTCGCGAAGTAGCCCACCTGGCTCATGCGCGCCTGCGAGCCCATGAACGTGATGTCGGCGGCGTGGTTGACGAAGTGCAACAGGAAAAAGTGGAAGGCGAGGACGCCGACGAGGAACACCGCAGTGAGACGCTGGAGGAGCCACCGGGGGCCGCCCCGGTCGAACGAGGAGTAGTGTTCGGACATCTCAGACCCCCGCCAGGAACGTCGGCACGCTCGCGACGGTGATCGCGGCCGTCACGACGAGCGACGCGTAGAAGCTCTTGTCCTGGTTCTCGAGACCGATCCCGAGGTCGACAAACAGCAGGCGCACGCCGTTGAGGATGTGGAAGACGGCCACCGCCAGCAGGCCGACCTCCAGGATCCGGACGACCAGCAACTCCTCTAACCCCTGGAGGGTGGACGTGTACATGTCAGTCCCCGCAGCGGCGGCGCTGCTGGCCGGGTCCACGCCGATTGCCGTACTCAACACGGCGATGTGCGTAAAGAGGTAACCGACGAGCACCCAGCCGGTGAACTTGTGGAAGATCCAGGCCCACATGCCCGCCCGGAACTCCTGCCACCGGCCGAAGTCCTCGACCGCCCCGCGGTCGTAGGCTTCACTCATACATCGGAGAATCTGGCCACGGGGCTAAAGTAGTTTCTACCCGGCCCGCGCCGAAACCGAACACGTGCGTGCGAGTCCGGCGTGGTCTCGACGCTCGTCGGGTTCGCTGTCTGACCGGTCACTTGGGAGACAGCATCCGGGCGGCCACGGCCGGCCCTATCTTGATTCAGCGAGAGAATCCCGCCCTTCCCGTGAGTGACGAGTGTTCCGACGCTC
>JAZKRZ010000073.1:0-14065 GCA_036626395.1 Haloarculaceae archaeon | reverse complement strand
AATACTGTCGGACACAAGTTCGTGAACGGGGGATCCGCTGTTCGGGGACGAACCGTCACAAAAACCCCGAAACAGTCATTGTACGGTGGCATTGCGTGTGTCCGACAGTATAACTGTATCGGTGACCGCGGCGTCAGCGGGCGGTCAGGCGTCCGGTCCCTCCCACCGGTAGATGACGTCGCTGTAATCCTCGTTTTTCGGGACCCAGACGATCTTGACCGTCACTTCCCGGAGGTTGAGATACTCGGACGGCCCGATCGGCTGGAACATCGTCGCGTTGATACTGAACTGTTCGCTGGCTTTCCACGTCTCGCCGACCTGCGATTCGATGTGGTCCTCGTCGGTCAGCGTCGTCGACGACCCGGTGTCGCCGTCTTTCGCCCCGGTTATCACCAGTCGCATGTCTCGCGTCTCGACGTTCTCCCCGCTGCCGTGCGTGACGTTCAGGTACTGTCCGTTCGCCGCCGTGTCGCGGTTGTAGTCTTCGACTTTCGAGAACGTCGGTGTGTTCGGGTTTGTCCGCTCGACGTTGAACACCGCGAAACTGACCACTCCCGCGAGGACCACCACGACCGCCACGAGCAAGACGACCCCGATGACCTCGCTCACCGCTCGCCCCCCCGGACCCGGCGCACGTCTGAGAGCACTCATTGTCCCGTATCGTCGCTCGGTCTGCATTAAAGGTGGTGCGCGTTTAACCAGCCTGATAACGGGTAGTCGGCCGTCACGACCGGGGAGAGGACGGTCCGGTGGTCCTGCTGTCGGGATGCGCGCCGGTTCGCTGCCCCGTCGCGGCTGTCGAATACCGCGGTCGAGACCGCCAACAGTCTTGTATCTCGCTGCCGTAGCCGGGTCCGATGCGCGAGTTGCTCGGCGAGGTGTTCGAACCCAACAGGTACAACGTCGCGACCGCGGTGGTCGTCGTCGGACTGCTCGTCGCCGCCTACGTCGTCGTGCGCGACCCCTTCGTCCAGTACAGCGTCTGGCTCGTCGTTTTCACCATCTGGATGGCCTGGTTCGTCTACGTCGGCGTCGACTACGTCTACGGCACGGACGCCTGATACGGACCGTTGTACTTCGTTACCGCCGTCGCGAACCACGGTGAACGCATCGGGCCGTAACTCGCCCATACGTCGACGGCATCGCCGAAAATGGGTACAACGGTCCGTATCAGGAGGGGCCGGTGGACTCCTCGTCGGTCTCCTCGCCCTCGTAGCTCCCGCCGCCACCGAGGGACTCGGGGAGCCGTCCGCCCGGTTCGTGGGGCAGGAAGTCCGGCAGCGGTTCGTCGGGCAGCGGGAGGTGCCAGTGGTCGAGGCTTCCCAGGATCCGGGTGCGCTCGCCGGAGAGCGAGAGCCGGAGCGTCGGTCCGAGCGTCCCGCCGAACCGTCGCATCTGTTCGGACTCGGGAAGGTGGCCGACGAGGTCGAGCGAGTCCCCGTCGAAGTCGAAGTAGTTGAAAAACGACTGGACGAGCAGTTCCTCGCGGTGTGGAAACGCCATCCAGGAGTACGACTGGAACGGGGCGTTCGCGGGGTTCGTGACGACGAGGCCGGTCTCGTTGAGCGGGCGGTAGGGTCCGGTCAGCGAGTCGGCGACGAACCCGTAGAGCCCGTCGTAGCCGTCGACCCCCGGCGCGAACGTGTGCATGTGACTGGAGACGAACAGGTAGTAGCGGCCCTCCCGCCGGACGACGTGCGGTCGTTCGAGTTCCTGGTTGACGCAGACGGCGTCGAGTATCGGCGGCCGCAGGTCCCAGTCCATCGGGTCGCCCGACGGCGAGACGGCGAGCCCGACACAGCCGTTGAACGCCTGTTGGGCGGGGTCGCTGCCACAGGCGTCGCTGCCTTCGGGGACGGGGACGTTCCCCTCGAAGAGCAGGCACGTCTCGCCGGTCGCGGGGTCCTCGTAGAACCAGGGGTCGCGGAACGTGTAGGTCATCCCGCGGGACTGGGTTTCGGTCTCGTAGCGCTCGCCGTCCGGTTCGAGGAGTACCTCGTGGCGCCACGGGCCCTCGATGGACAGGGCGCCGTCGGTCGTCGTGACGGTGCCGGCGGCGGCGCCCGCGATGCGCTGGGAGTAGGTCAACTCGGGAGCGTCGGCCTCGCCCGCGGCGGTGTAAAAGAGGTAGACGTCGCCGTCGTCGAGCAGCGCGGACCCGGCCCACTGGCGCTGCCCGAGCGCGTCCGCGAAGACCCGGCCGCCGTCGGACCAGCGTTTCCCGTCCCGCGAGGAGAAGTAGCGGATCTCGGCGACGTCGTGGCGCTTGCCGGGGAGGAGGTCGGCGGGCGCCGAGAGACAGAAGACGACCCGCCAGCCGTCGACGCTCGCGACCCGTCCCCGTCGGTCGCGCAACAGCCAGGTGTCCCAGACGTGGACGTCCTCGTTCGGCCGGGAGGTCGGCGGATAGACGACCGGCGCGACGACGCCCTCGCGGCGCTCGATGTCCGCGACCTGGTCGCGCGTCCACCCCGAACGCGCCCGTTCCTCTCCCGGTCGGTCCTCGGTCGACGGACCGTTCCTCATAGGTCCGCACAGCACCGTGAGTAGAATAAAACCACGCACTCGGGACCGGTCCGATCCGTCGCCGCGCGTCCCAGCCGACCGCCCCCGTCGTTGTTCACAAATAATAACTCGTAATCGAGTAAATTTTTACAAAGGTTTATGAGCCTCGGGCACCTACGATGAAGTACAATGGTCGAAACACTACTGCTGGCGGTCAGCAAAAGCGACGAGGACAGAGTCGCGGAACTGGCGGACACGGCAGCGGACGTCGTCGACGCGGACGGACGGGTCCAGATCCTCCACGCGTTCGACGAGGAGCGCTACGAGCAGCGGCGCGCGCAACTCGGGATGGACGAGTACTCGGAGACGTCGGCCGACGACGTGGCGCGACGGAACACGGTCGCGGCCGACCTGGCCGAGCGCCTCCGCGCACAGGACATCGCGGCCGGCATCCGCGGTGCGGTCGGCGACCCCGCCGAGGCCATCCTGCGGGCGGTCGACAGCGTGGACGCCGACATGGTGGTCGTCGGCGGACGGGCCCGCTCCCAGACGGGGAAGTTCCTGTTCGGGTCGACCGCCCAGGACGTCCTCCTGGAGGCGCCGGTGCCCGTGACGTTCGTCAAGGCTCGCGCGGACGCCCGGACGCCGGTCGAGGCCTGAGGCGAGTGGCGAGCGGCGAGTGATAGAAGGGTCCGGGCGCCCGTGGGTCCGGTATGGTCCAGGCGGGCGCCCTCGAACTCGCGGTCAGGCTGTCGGTGGCGACGGCCGTCGTCGTCGGCCCGACGCTGCTCTTTCTCGGACTGTGGCGCTTTCTCGTGTGGCTGCGCGACGACGAACTCGTCGAAGCGCTCGCCCGGCGCGGCGTCGTCGAGGCGCCCGACCCCTCGCCGGTGGACGTACTGGCGGGAGCATCCGGCGGCAGCGAGTGTGGCAACTGCGGGACCGTCAATGTGCGCGGTGCGACTGTCTGCCGCGAGTGCCTCTCCCGGCTGGAGTGATACGGACTGCTGTACCTGTTTACCACGACGACCGCCCGATTGCGGGCGGTCGATGTGGAGATGACTGACAGCACTCCGCATGCGAGCGACGGTCACTCGACGGACAGCACCCGCAGGCGGTGGGCCTCGACGTCCTCGACGAGCGCGCCCCAGCCGCCGACACCCACCGAGCCCGAGTCGGTCTCGAGAACGAGCGCGACGCGACCGCCGTAGGTGACGACGGGGCGAGACCCGAAGTCCCCGTAGTCGGGGTCGACGACGATCTCGCCGACAGTGCCGTCGACAGTCACCGGAACGCCGGTCTCCGTGTCGATCCCCTCGACGCGGAGTCGGACCGTCCGTCCCGCGTCGAGAAGCGGTTCGATATCGCGGACGCAGTACCGGATGTCGAGGTAGTCGCTCTCGATGCCGCTCTCGGCGGTCGCGTAGAACGGCTCCCAGATGTCCCACTGGGTCGTCAGGAAAAACCAGTGGAAGACGTACGCGTGGGTGCGGTCGTCGACGATGAGGCCGTACTCGTTGGTCGACCCGGCGTGTGGCGCGAAACAGACCGTCGTCCGGTCGACGACGGCCACGAACGGCGAAGGGAGGCGCCGGTGGCGCGCCTCCGTGCAGACCTGCGCCACGTCGTCGGCGTCGGGCAGCGACGACCCGTCCCCGTCGGTGAACACCGAGAGGTGGACGCTGGCGCCGTTCTCGGTGGCGGTCCGGAGCGCCGGTCGCAGCCGCCGGTAGTGCTCGGGACTGGTCGCGACCTGGACGCCGTTCTCGGCGCCCTCGATGGCGTTTTCGGCGGCCTCGAGGACCGTCTCGAAGCGCCTGACGAAACTGACTACCGACTGTTCCATCTCGGGTTCCTCCCAGCGGCGCTCGATCTCCTCGACGGCCGCCGAGAACCGCGTCGCGCGGCTCTCGAGGGTCTCCTGGAGCGCCTCGAAGTCGTGGATCCGGGCCCGGAGCGCGTCCTGTTCGTAGGTCTCGACGTAGCCGGCCTGTTCGAGGTCGCGCAACACGTCGTAGATCCGGGGGTCGGGGACGCCGCTCCGTTCGGCGATGACGGTCGCCGCCGCCGAGCCCAGTTCCAGGAGTGCGACGTACGCGCTGGCCTGGTAGGGTGAGAGCCCCGCCTCCTCGAGAACATCCGTGAGTCCGTCCTCGTTCACGGGCCTCGCCCCCAGGTGGCGCCCGGCCACGGGACTCCCGGGAGACGCCGCTCGAGGCCGGGACGCGTGACGGGTCTATACCCGAGCATAGTTCGGTTTCGTGAGTGTTTTCGCAAAAGGGTGCCGGCTTCGGTCCGTCCCGACCGACCGGCGTGACCCCTCAGACGAGTTCGTGGGTGATCGCCTCCTCGGTATCGGAATCGAAGACGTGGACGTCCGAACGGTCGAACACGACCTCGATCTCCTCGCCCTCGCCGATCACGGTGTCTGGGTCGAGGCTGACGAGTAGCTGTCCCGCGCCGCGCCCCTCGGCGCTGGCCTCGACGTCTTCGGCCAGCAGCAGGTACGCGAACACCTCGTCGCCCATCGGTTCGAGGACGTCGACGATCGCGTCGTAGGTCCGGGAGGGGTCGGCCGCGAGGTCGCGGTCGCGCTCGAGGTAGACGTCCTCGGGCCGGACCCCGACCGTGAGGTTCTGGCCGGGTTCGATGCCGTTGTCGGCGGGGTCGAACGGGACGTCGACGTACCGCGACTCGAAGCCATCGGCGGTCGCGGACCCCTCGATGAAGTTCATCGCGGGCGAGCCGATGAACCCGGCGACGAACAGGTTGTCCGGTTCGTTGTAGCAGGTCAGCGGCGGGTCGACCTGCTGGAGGACGCCGCCGTCGATGACGGCGATGCGGTCCGACATCGTCATCGCCTGGGCCTGGTCGTGGGTGACGTAGACGATGGTCGTGTCCAGCTCGCGGTGGAGCCGCTGGAGCTGCGTCCGCATGTGGACGCGCAACTCGGCGTCGAGGTTGGCCAGCGGTTCGTCCATCAGGAACACTTCCGGTTCCCGGACGATGGCCCGGGCGATGGCGACCCGCTGGCGCTGGCCGCCGGACATCTCCTCGGGCATCCGGTCCATCATCCCCTCCAGCTGGACGACGTCGGCGGCTCGCTGGACGCGCTCGTCGACCTCCTCCTGGTCGAACTTGCGCAGTCGGAGCCCGAAGGAGATGTTGTCGTACACGTCCATGTGGGGGAACAGGGCGATGTTCTGGAACACCATCGAGATCCCCCTGTCCTTGGGCGGGAGGTCCGTCACCTCGCGGTCGCCGATGTACACCGACCCCGACGTGGGGATGGTGAGGCCGGCGATGGTCTCCATCGTCGTCGACTTGCCACACCCCGAGGGACCGACGAGCGTGAGGAACTCGCCGTCTTCTATCTCGATGTTCATGTCCTCTACCGCTATTTCATCGCCGTACTGCTTCGTGATGTCTTCGAGTGTTACTGATGCCATGGTTACTCCTTGAGTCCACCTGCGGTCAGTCCGCTGACGATCTTCTCCTGGGCGACGACGACCAGTATCGCGACCGGCAACACGGCCACGATGCTCGACGCCGCCATCAGGTTGAACAGTACCTCGAACTGGCCCTGGTACCGGAGGATCCCCTCCAGCATGGGCGCCCAGTTGCCCGGCCGACCGTCCGTCATCAGCGACGAGAAGAAGTACTCGTTGTAGACGGTGATGAACGTCAACACGCCGGCCGTCGCGACGCCCGGCGCCGACAGCGGGACGATCACCCGGAACAGCGCGCCGATCCGGGTCGTGCCCTCGACGCGGGCAGCGTCCTCCAGCCCGTCGGGTATCTGGGAGTAGAACGTCATCAGGATGAAAATGGACAGCGGGAGATAGATCGCCGACAGCGGGATGAAGATCGCGAAGGGGGTGTTGTACAGCGACCCCGCCGAGAGGATCGGCCGCAACACGTCGACGTTGGTGTTGAACAGCCGGTTCAGCGGGATGAAGAAAGCCGCCGGCGGGAAAAACGACGTGACGAGCACGCCCAACAGCAGGACGTTCCGCCCCTTGAAGCGGAGGCGGCCGAAGACGTAGCCGGCGAGGCTCGCGACGATCAGGACGAGGACGGTCGCGACTGTCGCGATCAGGAAGCTGTTGAACATGTAGCGGTGAAAGGGGATCCGCTGGAATATCTCGATGAACGCCGCGGGGTTGAACCCGCCGGGGGTGAGCACGCCCACTTCTCGCAGGCTGCCCCGCGGCGTGATGGCGACCATGAACAGCCAGTAGAAGGGGAACAGCGTCGTCAAGAGGAAGAAGGCCGTCGCGACGTAGAAACTCGCCTTGTAGGCCCGTTCGGGGTTGGAGATCATCTTCGCGGCCCACGCTTCGACGACCCCGCGGTCGAGTTCGGGCTCGTCGATGGCCTCCTGTGCCGCCAGATCCGGGTGGTCGGGGTTGGCGTCGCTCATGCCATACCGGCCTCCGTGTCGCGCAGACTGAACAGGTAGACGACCACCACGACCCCGATGACGACCGCCGTCAGGAAGGCGACCGCGGACCCGGTGGCCCACCGGCGCGTCTCCTGGAGCGCCGTGATGACCAGACAGCTCATCGACGGGAGCGTCTGACAGCCGGCGGTGGCGTCGATGAGCCCGTAGATCCGCATCGCGTCCATCGTCCGGAACAGCATCGCGACCAGCAGCGCGGGCGCGACCAGCGGCAGCGTGATGTACTTGAACCGCTGCCACGGTGAGGCGCCGGCCACTTTCGCGACGTCGAACAGCTGGCGGTCGACGCTCTGGAGGCCCGCCAGTATCAGCAGGGCCATGAACGCCGACGTCTTCCAGACGTCACCGACGAGGACGATGATGAACGAGTCCGAGGTGTTGGCCAGCGGGTTCTCGCCGAAGACGCCGAGCCACTGCATGAACTCGGTCCCGAACCCGATGGTGGGGTTGAACATCAGGTAGAAGATCATCGCCTGGATGACGATGGGGATGGCGTAGGGGATGATGATCGCGACGCGCACCCAGCGCCGGCCGTAGAAGTCCTGGTCCAGGATGAGCGCCTGGCCGAAGCCGAGCGCCGTCTCGAAGAGGACGCTGAGAATCGCGAACGCCAGCGTCACGAACAGCGCCTGCTGGAGCAGGGGCGTCGCGAAACTCGGGTCGAGGAACTGCTGGGGGAGCAACGCCTCGCCCGACAGCAACGCGGCGTAGTTGTCGACCCCGACGAACCCGCCGAAGGGGTTGGCGGCCGCCGTCGCGTCCGCCAGCAGCGAGAAGCGGAACGTATCGACCAGCGGGTAGAAGGCGATCAGCGCGAGCAGCGCGAACGCCGGGGCGAGCAGGATGTAGGCGAAGGTCGCCTCGCTCCGGGTCTCGAGCCAGTTCAGCGGGCGAGCGACGAGCCGAGTTTCCGTGTCTGTTGACACACGCACACCCCCGTTACTGACTCTCCTCGATCTCTCGGAGGTCCTCTTCGAGGTCGGCCATCGCCTGTTCGGGCGATTTCTCGGCGCGATAGGCGGCGTTCACCTGGTCGGAGACCCGCGGGGACTCGTCGGGCCAGACCGTCGTCACCGGGCGCGCGACGGTGTTCTGGCCGGCGACCGACAGCGTATCGAGGAACCGCGCGATCTCGCCGACCTGCTCCTCGGTGGCCTGCTCGGTGACCGACGGGTCCGGGGGGAGGTTCCCGAGTTCCCCGAAGATGGCAAGCATCACGCTCTCGTTGGCGAACGCCTCGAGTATCTGTACACTCTCGTCGAGGTTGTTGCTGTTCGGGTTGATCGTCAGGTGCCAGCCGCCGAGCGCGTGGCCCGGGCCGCCGGTCCCCTCGTAGTTGCCCTCGACTTCCTCGACGCCGTAGGGCAACGGCATGACGTCGTAGTCTTCGGGGTCGAACGGCGGTTCAACGTCCTCAACCTGTCCCAGGTTGTGATTCATCGCGTACGGCCAGTTGCGCATGAACGCCGCGTCCCCGCCCGTGAAGGGTTCGCGGGCGTCCTCCTCGGTGAATTCCACGAGGTCGCTGGTGGAGATCTGCGGGAAGTCCGGATGGGCGTACTCTGCGTCCGGGCCCGCGATGAACGAGCGCATCATCCGGATCGTGTCGTGGACCGGCTGTTCGTTGACCGTGATGGGACGGTCACCGACCGGCCCGAAGAGGTTCTCGTGGTCGCCGAAGTACGCTCCGCCCCAGGAGGTGACCGTCTCGCTGAACGTGCAGCAGGCCAGCCCCGCGTAGTTGTCGGCCTGGGTCGTGAACCCGTAATCGAGGGCGTCCTCGTTTTGTGCCCAGACGTCGGCCGCGACCTCGGCGAACCGGTTCCAGCTCATGGGTTCGGTCGCCCAGCTCTCGCCCTCGGGGTCGTAGCCGGCGTCCTCGACGAGGTCCTTCCGGTAGTGCATCACAGGCCAGTCAGGGAACGCGGGGAGGGCGTAGAGTTCACCCGTCTCCGGGTCCCTGGCCGTCTGGACGGCCGCGTCCAGATAGTCGTTCCGGACGTAATCCAGCGTCTCCGAGGAGAGTTCCTCCTCCAGGTTGACCAACTGGTCGCGGACGATAAAGGGGATCGTCCACCCGGAGTCCATCATGAAGATGTCCGGACTGCCTCGACCGGCATCCAGCGCGGAGGTGAACTCCGAGCGGCGAGCGCCCGTCTCGAAGTCACCCGGCAGGATTTCGACGTCGATGTCCTCGCTCAACCCTGCGTCGTACAGCGCCTCCACGACCACGTCCTGTGCTCCCGAGAACTCACCGTCCATCGTGATCTCGATCGGTCCACCACCGCCACCGCCGCCGCAACCGGCGACGGTCATCGCCACGCCCGTCGCACCCGTCGCTTCCAGGAATCGGCGCCTCGATACGCCGTCTGAATCGCCGTTCTGGTTCGATTTCTGATTCATTACAGGTGTTGTTGTCGAGTTTAACCCTTATATTGTTTGTGCTAGTTATTCACACATTTATCCGCGGACAGTCGTGTCACTGTAATGGTGGTACAGCGGCCGTTCTCCCCGAAACATCATTAATTTTCGTGATTGTGTACGGCCACCATGGGGGAAACCGGGGCGACTGACGGCGCGACAGGCGAGGAAGGGCGCCCCGGTGGGAGCGGGCCGCCAAGAGTTAAGCCCGTCACGGCGGTAGTCCGTGGCACGCGTGTCACGAACTCCGGGGAAACGAACCGAACATGAGTGACGGACCGGGACTGCTCGCCTGGCTGGAGCGGGTGTTTTTCGGGGGGGCGGAGCTGTCGGTCCTCTCGACCCCGAGTTTCGCAGTGGTCGTCTTCGCCCAGACGGCCTACCCGGACGCCGCGCCGCTGGCGGGACTGGCGGCCATCGCCGCCGGGAGCGTCGGCATCGCGGCGTTCCGCGCGGACAGGCCCGACGTCGGCGACTGGCCACGCCGGTCGGAGTTGACCTCGCTCCCGCTCCGGGTCGGATACTTCAGCGCCCTCTTTTTCGTCGCCACGATAGGTGTAGCCCACGCCGCCGTCTCCGCGGGGACGCTCTGGATCACGCCGCTGGGCGGCGTCGTTCAGGCGGCGGGCCTGGCCGCGTTCCCGACCGTCTACCGCGCCGTCTACGGCGAACCCGTCCGCAAGCCGGCCCACCGGGTGTGAGAGGTATGAGCAGGGCTCCCGTCGACTGGGTGCGCCGGCCGGAGTACACCGGCCCGAACCGCTGTTGGCCCTGCACGGTCCTGAACCTCGGCATCGTGGCAGCCACCGGCGCGCTCGCGTTTCGGTGGGGGATACCTGCTTCACTGACCGTCGTCGGCGTCGGTCTGGCACTCGTCGCCCTCCGCGGGTACGTCGTCCCCGGGACGCCGCGGTTCGCACCGCGCCTCGTCGCGGGACTCCCGGTCGCGTTCGGTCACGCGGACCGGTCGCTGGACGCGCTCGGTGACGCCCACCGACCGGCGGACGGGCCGACCGACGACCGCGGTGCGGTGGCGGTCCTCGAGGCGCTCGTCGAGGCGGGCGTCCTCACGGACGCGGGCGAGGACCTGTTCCTCGACGAGGCGTTCCGCGAGGCGTGGACCGAGCGGATGGCGGGTCTGCGAACGGCAGACGACGAAACCTTGCTCGGACGGGTCGCGGACGCCTGCCCCGCGGACGTCGAGGGACAGCGCCACGGCGACCGCGTGATCCTCGCGGGCGAGCGCGACGTCCGGACGAGTCGCGCGGTCGCCATCGTCGAAACCGCCGCGGTCGAGACGCTCGGGGAGTGGGGCGTCGACGGCCCGACCGCTGCGCGGGCGGCGGCCCCGCTCAGAACCTTTCTCCGGACGTGTCCGGCGTGTGGCGGCCGTGTCCGTGAGACGACCCGCCGGAACTGCTGTGGCGGTCCGGGGTCGGTCTACGGGACCCCCGAACAGTCCGTCCTCGCCTGCGAGGAGTGTGCGACGGTCGTCGTCGAACTCGATGGCGCAACGGGCGCCTGATAGGCCGCGCAGGCCGGCCACCGCGTCGCTTGCGGCCCGGTCACCGGCGGCCCCACCCCCTACCGGGGTGACCGGTTCCTGTCGTCGAGTGAACCTGTCCTCCAGCCGTGAGGTCCGTCGAATCCGGGGAGACGGCCGGAGACACGCACTGACTCACGCTGGCTCGGGCGGTCCCGGCTCCTCGCCCGGCGGGGTCGAGAGGGGAACTTTTTACTTGTCGAACCATATGTTATCGATAGTTGGAATGTCTCGGAACAAGGCTGGAGACGTGCTGCAAGACGACCTCGACTACTGTTACGACGCGGTCCAGGACGTCTCGCGGACCTTCGCGCTGACCATCGCCGAACTGGAGGAGCCGATGTCCAGGGACATCTGCGTCGGCTATCTCCTGTGCCGTATCGCCGACACGATCGAGGACGCGGGCCACATCCCGCCCGAACGGCAGAGCGAGCTGCTGGAGCGGTACAACCAGGTGCTCGACCCGGAGGACCCCACCACGGTCGACCAGTTCCGCGAGGGAGTCGACGAGTGGATCCCCGAGGAGCCGGACGCGGACTGGGAGGTCGTCGCCGCCGCGCCCAGGGTCGTCCGCACGTTCGAGGCCCTCGACGAGTCCTCGAAGCGAGCCATCCGCCCGCCGGTCCGCGAACTCGTCGACGGCATGGGCATGTTCGTCGAGCGCTACGCCGAGCAGGGCGGCCTGCGCCTCCAGACATTCGACGAACTCGAGGAGTACTGCTGGTACGCCGCCGGCACCGTCGGGACGCTCGTGACCGGGCTGCTCGCGCGCAACGTCGACGACTCGGTGGGCGAGACGCTCCAGAACAACGCCCGCTCGTTCGCCATGCTCCTGCAACTCGTGAACGTCTCCAAGGACGTCGCGGCCGACTACGAGGAGGAGAACAACGTCTACATTCCCCAGGAACTGCTGGAGGACCAGGAACTCGACACCGAGGACATCCCGAACGACGAGAAAAGCGAGGAGTTCGTCCCGGTCATCCACCGCGTCACCGACCGCGCGGAGGGCTACCTCGACGGCGCCCAGACCTGGCTCGAGGCCATGCCCGAGATCCGGGGCAACACGCTCTCGGCGTGGGCCATCCCCTTCCTGCTCGCCGTCGGTACCATCCGCGAACTCGAAGAGCGCCCCGAGGACGTCATCGAGGAGGGCAACGTCAAAGTCTCGCGGTCGGAGGTCCACACCCTCTTTGCGCTCTTCGCCAGCGAGGATGACCCCTCGCTGGAGGAACTCCGGACCAAGATCCGGAAGCGACCCCTCGACGAGTACTGAGCGCGGGCAGCGCGTCTCCGGTTTTCCGCGTTCGTTCGGGCCCGAGAGCGGCGGCTATCACAACGGCTTAGTCACTCATCCCCCGAGAGGGGGACATGACGGAGCGTGCGGACGTCGTCGTCGCGGGCGGTGGACCGGCGGGACTGCAGTTCGCCCGGTCGCTCGCCGGACGCTCGGAGCACTCGGTGGTCGTCCTGGAGGCCAACGACGAACTCTCTGACAACGACAAGTCGACCGGCGGGACCTTCGACCAGGTCGTCGAGGGGTTCGATGTCCCGATATCGGTCGTCCAGGACGACTGCGCCGACGTGGTCTTCGAGGCCCCCGGCGTGAGCGAGCGCCTCCCTATCCCGGGGTACGTCCTCGATTTCCCCGCCTTTCTGGAGTTCCTCGGCGAAGACGCCAGCGCCCGGGGAGCGGAGGTGCGGACGGGCTGTCGCGTCGCCGAACCCGTCGTCGAGGACGGGCGCGTGACCGGCGTCGTCTACCGGGAAGACGGCACCGAGAGACGGCTCGCGGCCGACCTCGTCGTCGAGGCGACCGGGCCGGCGGCGGTGCTCGCCGAACCCCTGGGGATGTTCACACCCGGTGAGGCCCAGCGCGGCATCGGCAAGGAGTACGAGGTAGAGGGGCGCTACGACCTGGACTCGATGCTGTTCAGGTTCGACCACGAGGCGGCGCCGGGCGGGTACGCCTGGACGTTCCCGGCGGGCGACGGCGTCTTCAAGGCCGGCGTCTGCTGGGTCGACGACTTCTACGAGCGCCACGGCCCCGACGACGACACCACGATCGACGACTTCGTCGACCGGTGGATCGCCGCCGACGACCGGTGGGAGGCCGAGACCCGGCGCGTAGCCCACGCGGGTCAGGCCGTCCTGAACAACTCGCTGAACAGGCGCGCGCTCGACGGCCTCGTCGCCGTCGGCGACGCGGTCTCGAGCATCAACCCGCTGTTCGGCGAGGGGATCCGCCCGGGCATGGAGTCCGCACGCATGGCCGCCGACGTCGCGATAGACGCCCTCGCGGCGGGGGATACCTCCCGCCGGCGACTGGCCCCCTACGAGCGTCGCTGGAACGACGAAAAGGGGTTTCACTGGCGCGTCCAGCGGGTCGTCGGCGAGTTGCTCTACGACTTCACTCCCGAGCAACAGGCCCGCTTCGTCCGGAAGGCGGGCCGGCTGGACGAGGCCGGCGCGGCCCGACTCCAGCGGTACGAACTCTCGCTACGGGACTACCTCTCGCTGTACCCCTTCGAGCCGTCCGACGTCCGGAAGGTACCGCGACTCCTCCGACATGTCACCTCGGCGTAGCGCAGCGGGGGGCACACGCACCCGGTCCGGAACGCGGAAGATTCATGCCCGGGGGCGCCGCGGGACCGGGTATGAAGCGGCGGACGCTGTTGCGTGCCGCGGCGGGACTGCTCGCGGGCGCCGGACTCGCGGGCTGTACGGGCGCCGGCGGCGAGGTGCCGGTGACCGCCGAGCCGCCGCCACCGGGGGTCGCGACCGAGGCCGACTCGCAGGGCGAACGCGCTGTCGACACGACGCCCGCCGGCGGGTCGGCCGTCGGTATCGTCGACTACGGCGGGCAGGCCGCCACCGACGGGACGCTCGTCGTGACGGTCACCGTCGAAAACGAGAGCGACCGGGAGCAGGTCAGGCTCGTCCGGGCGACCGTCGGGATCGACGACGTCCGGACCGTCGGCGAGCGGTTCGTTCGCCTCCCCCCGCGGGAGAGCCGTACCGTCTCCATCCAGTTCGACGTCGGTTACGAGACCTGGGCTGCCACCGGAAGTCTCGCCCCGGAGGTAGTCCGTGCCACGCCGGCGACGCCGATCCCGACCGACCGGGAGACGCCGACG
>JAZKRZ010000072.1:0-14420 GCA_036626395.1 Haloarculaceae archaeon | reverse complement strand
CAGGAAGCAGGGGGCGGGATCAGGGAATCAGCTGTTCGCCGTCGTCGTCGTAGACGGCGATGGCGTCGACGGGGCAGGCCCGGGCGGCGAACTTGGCGTCGAGCTCGGCGTCCTCGGGGACCTCGCGGACGAACACGCCGTCCTCGTGCTCCTCGCTGCCGGTCAGCACGGCTTTCCCGGCGTCCTCGTCGCGCTCGAAGGCGTCCCACTCCGCGACGCACTGGAACATCCCGATGCAGGTGTCGCGGTCGTACTCGATCCGCATACCTCGAACTGTGCGGCGAGAGCCATAGAGGTGGCGGGATCCTTTCGCGTCGACACGAGTTCCGGGCGGCGCGCCTCAGGCGGGCGGACCGCCGCCGTCAGCGCCAGCACCCGCAGGGGGGCCGGCGCTCTCGCCGCCGGGGACGACCCCGCTCACGGCCTCGCCGAGGTTCTCGACGCCGCCGTCGAGGAACGACCCGATCGTCCCGAGCAGTTCGCTCACGAAGTCGGGCACGGGTCCCGGCAGCCCGCCCGGCGGGCCGACCAGGAGCACGTTCGTGGCGTCTGTCACGACCGTCGCGACCGTCGGTGCGAGTTCGAACATTGCACTCGGTGGTTGTCCCCGACGGGGCATAAGGGGGGGCGACGCTGAAGCCGGAATTGTGTCGAATTAAGTCGGTTTAACTGTTCTAACGCCGTATTCGCTCTGTTCGGGGCTGGACGTGGTCGGTTTCCCTCTCCGAACCGGTGTCGCTCCGTCGGCGCGCGGATCCGCGCCGCGATATCGGTCCAGTCGCGATTGTGTTCGGTTCGACGCGCGAGACTGTCAGTTGATTCGGTAGAGGGTGGTGTGGAAGAAACGTTGGTCGATGCGAGCGAAGCGAGCGCGGTTCACGGGACGCGAGGCGCAGCCAAGTGTCCCGCTTTTTCACCCCTGTTTTTGCCGAGGGGGTACCCGCAGCGCCCGCAGGGGCGAGGATACCCCCTCGGGAAAAAGATGGTCCGACAGTTTAAATCCCGGACGGGACAAGTCGACGCCAATGGACGTCGCGGACATCCCGGGCGTGCCCGACTGGTTGCCCGAGCACCTCCGGGCAGAGGGTATCGAGTCGCTGTACCCGCCCCAGGCCGAGGCGGTCGAGGCGGGGGTCACCCGCGGCGAGAACCTCGTCGCCAGCGTCCCCACCGCCAGCGGGAAGACGCTCATGGCGACGCTCGCGATGCTCTCGGCGGTGGCGGGGACCGGGCACGACGGGACCGACTCGGGCGGCGCGGGCGCCGCTCCGCAGGGGAAAGCGCTCTACATCGTCCCCCTGCGCGCGCTCGCCAGCGAGAAGCGCGAGGAGTTCGAACAGTTCGAGCAGTACGGCCTGGAGGTGGGCGTCTCGACGGGCAACTACGAATCGGAGGGGGGCTGGCTCGCCTCGAAGGACGTCGTCGTCGCGACCAGCGAGAAGGTCGACTCGCTCGTGCGCAACGACGCCCCCTGGCTGGACGACCTCGCGTGTGTCGTCGCAGACGAGGTCCACCTCGTCGACGACGCCGAGCGCGGCCCCACGCTGGAGGTCACGCTCGCGAAACTCCGCCAGCTCAACCCCGACCTGCAGACGGTGGCGCTCTCGGCGACCATCGGCAACGCCGCGGAACTGGCGACGTGGCTCGACGCCGAACTCGTCGACTCGGACTGGCGCCCCATCGAACTCCGGAAAGGGGTCCACTACGGCCAGGCGCTGCACCTCGAGGACGGCAGCCAGTCCGAGCTCTCCGTGCGGGGGTCGGAGAAACCGACCGCGGCTATCGTCCGCGACACGCTCGAGGACGGTGGCTCCTCGCTCGTGTTCGTCAACTCCCGGCGCAACGCCGAGGCTGCGGCCCGGCGGCTGGCATCGACGACCGAGCCCCACCTCACGCCCGACGAGCGCGACGAACTCGTCGCGGTCGCCGACGAGATCCGGGACGTGAGCGACACGGAGACGAGCGACGACCTCGCCGACGCCGTCGAGCAGGGCGCGGCCTTTCACCACGCGGGCTGTGCCAGCGGCCACAGATCGCTCGTCGAGGACGCCTTCCGGGACCGCCTCGTGAAGGTCATCGCGGCCACGCCCACGCTCGCGGCGGGCGTCAACACGCCCGCCCGTCGCGTCGTCGTCCGGGACTGGCGGCGCTACGACGGCACCGCCGGCGGCATGCAACCCCTCTCGGTGCTCGAGGTCCACCAGATGATGGGGCGTGCGGGTCGGCCGGGGCTGGACCCGTACGGCGAGGCGCTGCTGGTCGCGTCGAGTCACGACGAACTCGACGAACTGTTCGAGCGCTACGTCTGGGCCGACCCCGAGCCCGTGGAGTCGAAACTCGCCGCCGAACCCGCCCTCCGGACGCACATCCTCGCGACCGTCGCCTCCGGGTTCGCGAACTCGCGCTCCGGACTCCTCGAATTCCTCGAACGCACGCTCTACGCCTCCCAGACGACCGAGCGCGGCCGTCTGGAGCGCGTGACCGACGACGTGATCGACTACCTCGTGACGAACGAGTTCATGGAGCGCGAGGCGCCGGGCGCCCCGGACGGCGCGAGCGACGAGGCTGACGGGGCGCGAGCGCGGGACGACGCGGGTCTCACCGCCACCTCGCTGGGCCACACGGTCTCGCGGCTCTACCTCGACCCGATGAGCGCGGCGGAGGTCATCGACGGCCTGCGCGACGCCGACGGGCGGCCGACGGTCCTGGGCCTGTACCACCTGGTCGCGCGCACGCCGGACATGTACGAACTCTACCTGCGCTCGGGGGAAGACGAGGAGTACACGATGCTCGCCCACGAGCGCGAGGAGGCCTTGCTCGGCCGGGCGCCCAGCGAGTTCGACCCGGCCTTCGAGGACTGGCTGTCGGCGCTGAAGACCGCCCGCCTGCTGGAGGACTGGGCGAGCGAGGTCGACGAGGACGTCGTCACGGAGCGTTACGGCGTCGGGCCTGGCGACGTCCGCGGCAAAGTCGAGACGGCCCAGTGGCTGCTGGGAGCGGCCGAGTCGCTGGCGGGCGAACTCGGCCTCGACGTCGCGCCGGCGGTGCGGGAGGCGCGCGTCCGCGTCGAACACGGCGTCAGGGAGGAACTCACGGACCTGGCGGGGGTCCGCGGCGTCGGGCGCAAGCGCGCTCGCCGGCTCTACGACGCCGGCATCGCGGACCGGGCCGACCTCCGGGACGCCGACAAGTCGGTCGTGCTGGGTGCGCTCCGGGGGCGCCGCCGGACCGCCGAGACGGTGCTAGAGAACGTCGGCCACCGCGACCCGTCGATGGCGGGCGTCGACCCCGACGAGGACGCGCGCCCGGACGAGGACGGCGCGACCGCCGGCAGCGCGAGCGGCGACGGTCCCTCTGCGACCGACGGCGGACGCGACGGCGACGACGAGGACCAGTCCAGCCTGAGGGACTTCTGATGGAACTCGTCGAGGGCGTGGCGACCGTCGAGGACGTCGACGCGTTCGTCGACCGCCTCGGGGCCATCGGCGCGGACCACGGCGTGACTGTCCAGGCGTTCGACGCGCGCTACATCGTCGACCGGGGCCACCTCGAACGGGCGGTCGCGCTGGCCGACCGGGCGATCGCTCGCGGCGAGAACGTCGCCCGCGACCGGGCGGTCGAGGTCCTCTGTTACGCCGCCGGCCGGCGCCAGATAGAGCGCGCGCTCGAACTGGGGGTCTCGGCGGGCGAGGGCCCCGTGGTGGTCCTCGTCGACGCCGCTCCCGGGGGTGAGGAGGGCGACGCGACGCGAGAACGCGCGGACGACGCCGAGCGAGAGCGCGACGCCGTCGCGACGCTCGAGTCGATGCACGCACTGGACCCCCGACCGACGCTCGGCGACTACGACCCCGACCGTGTCCGCGAGTTCTTCGAGGTCAGCGAGGCGGAACTCGCGGCGGTGGACGGCGACCTGGCGGCGCTGGTCCACGAGCGCGTCGCGCTGCTGGACGTCGAGAAGTAGCCCGCAGGAGTGGTGACGGGCCCGTCCTGTCACCGAGATTCCCGGTCGGTGAGAACGGCCGGCGGGTGTATGTCCCGGGCGTCCCACTCTCCGGGTATGTACGGGACGATACTCGTGCCGACGGACGGGAGCGCCGGCGCAGACGCGGCCCTGGACGAGGCGGTCGAACTCGCGAGCGCGTTCGACGCGACGGTCCACTCGCTGTACGTCGCCGACACCTCGGCCGCGCAACCGGAGACCGGCTACGTCGATATCGTCGAGTCCTTCGAGCGGATCGGCGAGGAGACGACGACCGAGGCAGTCGACCGCGTCGAGGCAGCGGGCGTCGAGGCGGTCGGCGCCGTCCGGACCGGTTCCCCCCACCAGTCGATCCTCGACTACGCCGAGGAGGTCGACGCCGACCTGATCGTGATGGGCACGCACGGTCGGACGGGCCTGGAGCGGTATCTGCTGGGGAGCGTCACCGAGAAGGTCGTTCGGACTGTGGACGTGCCGGTCCTGACGGTGCGTACGGCGGACGAAACGGAGGGTGAGAACGGAGAGCAGCACTGAAGCCACTGGACGACGTAGAAACTAGTATGCGATTCGTCGTGGCTATCGACGGCTCGGAAGCGGGCGACCGCGCGCTCGACTACGCCGTCGAGATGACGCTGGCGGTCGACGGCGACCTCACGGCGGTCCACGCCGTCGACCCGGACGTGTACGACACCGGCGGCCCGGACCCGGAGGGCGACCGTTCGGCGGCCGAACGTCGCCTCATCATCGAGGACGTCGAGGACGCGGAGGACCGCGGCGCCGAGATCCTCGACGAGGCGGCCGACCGCGCGGCCGAGGCGGGCCTCGACGTCGAGACCGAACTCCTGTACGGCGCTCCCGCCGAGACGGTGGCGTCGTTCGCGACGGCCGAGGGTTACGACGGGGTCTTCGTCGGCCATCGCGGGCTCTCAGAGCGCGAACAGCGCGTCCTCGGGAGTGTCGCCAAGGGCCTCGTCGAACGCGCGACGCTCCCCGTCACCGTCGTTCGGTAGACGGCCGACCCCGCCCGTAGCCGCACGTCTGACCGTCCTCAGTCGTCGGTCGCGTCCGCGGGGCGGCCGTGCTCGTCGACCTCGCCCCGGACGACCCTCGTCGAGGAGATCCGCTCGCCGTCGGCCCCGCGGACGACCGGCACGACGACGGCGACGAGCGGGTCGAGTCCGCCGGCGCGGCGCCGCTCGTTGAGCGCGGGGTACTCGTCGTCGCTCTCTGTCGAGACGGCTACCGCGTCGAGGGTCGGGTCGGTCGCCGCGAAGTCGAACTCGCCGTCGATCCGCCGGACCGTCACCGTGCGGTCCCACTCGTCGAGCGCGGCGAGTTCCTCGAGTAGCCGGGCGCGCCGTTCGGCGAAACCGGGGACCGGCCGGTCTCGCTTCCCGCGGGCGAAGGCGTCGCTGGTCAGTCCGACGACGACGCCCTCGTCGCCACACTCGAGGGCGGTCGCGAGCAGTCGCCGGTGGCCGTCGTGGATCGGACCGAACGTTCCGGCGACGACGACGCGCATCGTCACGGTCGTAGGGCCGCCGCGGTGAAATAGCTACGCCGGGCGGTCGGTCCCGCTTTTCGCCGAACCGGCCCGGGCGTTCGGGCTCGCCGTTCTGGACCGGGCCGGGCGCAACCTACTCGGGCGTGTGGCCCGGAGTGGGGGTATGCCGACGCTTTCGGACCCCGTCGACGTCGGCGGGGTGGCGGTACCGAACCGGCTCTACCGCGCGCCGCTGCTGGAGTGTGCCGGGACGGGCGAGGGGGCGGTCGAGACGCTGGTCGAGGAGCTCGAACCGACGGCCGCGTCGGGCGTCGGGCTGGTATTCCAGGGTGCGAGTATCGTCACTCCCGAGGGTGGCTGTGCGGCGCCGAACATGACGCGGGTCCACGACCCGGCGTTCGTCTCGCGGCTCTCGCGGCTGACGGGGGCGGTCCACGACCACGGGGGGCGGATCTTCATCCAGTTCGCCCAGGGCGGGTTGCGGAGCCAGGCGGTCTGGCACGCCGGCTACCGCGAGCGCCATCCCGAGCACCGCGAACTCGCGGTCTCGCGCCCGCCCTGGCAGTTGCGCGCGCTCGACGCGCTGGGGGTCATCGACCTCGCGCCCGACGTCATGTCCACCGGCGAGGTGTACGACCTCGCCGAGGCGTTCGGGCGGGCGGCGGGGTACGCGGCCGACGCCGGCTACGACGGCGTCCACCTCTCGGGGGCGAACATGGGCATCGTCCAGCAGTTCCTGTCGCCGCTGTACAACCGCCGCGACGACGAGTTCGGGCCGGCCGAGGGGCGACCGTACGCGGGCGGCGTCCGCTTTCTCGAGGCCGTCCACGACGCCGTCCGCGGTCACGCCGGGTCGGTGCCGCTCGTGACGAAGGTGCCGGCCGAGACGGCGGCGCCGCGGTTCGTCCGGCGCCACCTCTCGGCGTCGGACGCGGTCGCGGTCGCCGAGCGCGTCGCCGACTGCGGCTACGACGCGGTCGTTCCCGTGGCGGTCTCGACGTTCTGGGACATGAGTGTCGTCCGCGGGGTCTACCCCGAGCGCGCGTGGGCGGCCGCCGACATGCAGGAGGGCTACGCTGCGGCCTTCGGCGGGCCGCTCCGGGCGCGCCTCGTCAGGGCGCTCAACCGCCTCCAGAGCCGCCGCTTCGGACGCGAGACAGCCTGGAACGCCGACCTCTGTCGAGCGGTCCGCGACCGGGTCGACGTCCCGGTCCTCTGTGAGGGCGGGATCCGCGAGCGGTCGACCTGCGACCGACTCCTGGGCGCTGGCGAGGCCGACCCCGTCTGTGACCTCGTCGGTATGGGGCGCCCCTTCTACGCCGAACCGAGACTCGGGGCCCGGGTGCTGGGACCCGGAGCCCGCGACCGCGACCCCCGGGCGCTGTGTGCGAGCTGTAACAACTGTACTGTCCCGCAGGTGACCGGTGCGCCCGGCCGCTGTCGAACCCCCGACGTCGTCCGCGAGCGGGCCCGGCGCGAACGCGACGGCGATTACGAGTGATAACTGGCGTGTGAATTCTATTATCGCTGCCGAATTCCTGTTATCATCCTATATAACTTGGCGGGACCTCGTGTCGGTTGCGGAGAAAACACCGGTGCTCGTGGGAACTCGGTCGGGGCTGCGCCGCGGGCAGTCGCGCGGCGGGTCGGTGCCAGGTCGGGGAGTGCGGGAGTTACCGCTACAGCGTTACAGCCGCCCGTGTCAGTCTTCGTCAGGGAGTTCGTCGACGAGAACGACGGCTTCGCCGTCGATGACGACGTCCTCGCCGTCGAGGACGCGCGTGGTGAGGCGGTACTGTTCGTCGCCCAGGTCCTCGACTATCTCACAGACGGCGGTGAGCCGGTCGCCCACGCGGACGGGATTGTGGAACTCCAGGTCCTGGGAGAGGTAGATGGTGAGTCCGGGCAGGCGCGCGAGGCCGGCGCTGATGAGTCCGCCCACGAGCGTGCCGTGTGCGATCCGGCCCTTGAAGCGGGTCCTGGCGGCGAAGTCGTCGTCCAGGTGGAGCGGGTTGGTGTCGCCGCTGGCGGCGGCGAACGCCGCGATGTCCTCCTCGGTGATGGTCTTGGTGAACTCCACCCGGTCGCCCACAGCCAGCGTCGCCCGGTCGGTGGCCGTCAGTTCGACGTGCCACTCCGGGAGGTCCTCGTCGGCCTCGATCCGCTCGACGGTCTCTACGCCCGTCGCCTCGTCGTCCGGCCGAACGCCGAAGGCGGCGAAGGCCGCCCGGTTGGCTGCCACGACGCTGTTGAACATGTGCGAGGACGTCTCGGCCCACGTGTCCAGCAACGCGTTAGGAGTGTCAGAACTCATCGATGTAGGAGTTTTGTAGTGTGGGTATTAAAACGTAGTGGTCACATCCCCGATTTCGACACCGTCAGACCACTCGATGCCATCGAGTGGAACTCAATGGTATTCAACGCAACTCTTATGTATCTGAGGGGAGTAGTATCGGTTGACCGATGACCGACGACGACGGGCCGGCCTGGCCCCCGATGTTCAAGACCGTTCAGGAGACGAGCGAGCAGGCCATGGAACAGCAACAGGAGCTGTTGCAGCAGATGTTCCGGGCGGGCGCCGGCGGGCTGGACATGAACCAGCTCGGCGCGATGAGCCAGACGGCGACGTTCAAGACGCGGGTCCAGTCCGGCGGTCGGATCTCCATCCCGGACGCCGAGCGCGAGGCGCTCGACATCGAGGAGGGCGATATCGTCCAGACCGTCGTCATCCCGGTCAAGCGGAACAGAGACTAACCATGGAATACGCAACCCCCATCACCACGGCCTTCGAGGCACAGCGCGCGACTATCGAGCAGAGCCAGCGGGCGTTCGAACACACCGTCGAGTTCCAGAAGCGCGTCGGCGCGGCGTTCGTCGACAGCTTCGACAGCGCGGAGTCGGCCCAGCGTCGTGGCGTCGAACTGTCGCGGACGGCCACCCACGCCTACCTCGACGCCGTCGAATCGACGGTCCCGGGCGCGGAGACCACCATCGAGGAACTGCGCGCGGCCGTCGACGAGCAGTACGACTTCCTGCTCGAGAACCACGCCGAGACGTTCGAAGCCGTCGCCGCCGAGTACGAGGACTCCGTCGCCGCCTACGACGAGGTGACCGAGGACTACGTCGAAGCCCTGGCCGAGCAGGTCGACCTGCTCGTCGAGGCCCACGAGGAGCTCGAAGCCCAGTCCGTCGAGGCCAGCGAGCAGTGGGGCGCCCAGCTCGACGAACTCCAGGACCAGATGGACGAGGTCGCGACACAGGTCCAGGACGTTCAAGAGCAGGCCGCCGAGGCCGTCGAGATCGACGTCGAGGACTGACGCGGAACCACCCGGTTTTTCGAACACGGAGATACGATACCTGACCATGAGCGACACGAACGACGTCCAGGAGGAGTGGACAGAGATGATGGAACGCATGAACGACGCGGTCGCCGACTCGCTGGAACAGAACATGAAGGCGCAGGCGACCTTCGCGGAGTCGTGGGCCGACGCCGTCGAGGATTCGATGGTCGAGGAAGACGCCGTCCTCGAAGGGGTCGAGGGGTACAACCGCGCCTACGAGGTGTGGATGGACGCCGCCGAGCAACTCGTCGAGCGGTCGGCCGACGCCGCCGCCGGCGAGGACGTCGACCCCTCGGAGTTCCGGGACATCTGGCTGCGCTCGGCCAACGAGGCCTTCAAGGAGGTCATGACCACGAGCGCCTTCGCCGCCGCGAACGGCCAGCTCGTCGAGCGCATGCTCGAGATGCGCCAGGAGGCCGACGACGTCAGCCAGGAGACCGTCGCACAGCTGGGGTTCCCCACCCAGGACGACGTCGAGGAGGTCGGCGAACGGCTCGTCGAACTCGAACGCCGCCAGCACGCGGTCGAGGAGAAACTCGACCGGGTCATAGACGAACTGGAGGACTGAGATGTCGAGCGACACCGAGCCCGTCAACCCGTTCCGACTCGCGCTGGACGCCCAGCGCCGGGTCATCGAGAGCTGGACCGACGCGGTCGAGACGGGCCAGGCGCTCCCCGACGCCGTCGAGACCGCCGAGGAGGTCGACGTCGGACAGACGCCGAGCGAGGTCGTCTACGAGGAGAACAAGCTCGAACTCCTCCACTACCGGCCGGAGGCGGCGGGCATCGAGCCCGAGGAGACCCACGAGACGCCCATCCTCATCGTCTACGCGCTGATCAACAAGCCCTACATCCTCGACCTCCAGCCCGACCGCTCGGTGGTCCGCCGGCTGCTGGAGGGTGGCCACGACGTCTACCTCATCGACTGGAACGAGCCCTCGCGGCTCGACCAGCACCTCACGCTCGAGGACTACGTCACCCGCTACATCGACAACTGCGTCGACGTCGTTCGCGAGCGCTCGGGGAAAGACGCCGTCAACGTCCTGGGCTACTGCATGGGCGGGACCATGTCGACGATGTACGCCGCCCTCTCCCCGGAGAAAGTCAACGCGCTGGGGCTGATGGCCGCGGGTCTGTGTTTCGAGAACACGGGCGGCATCCTCGAACAGTGGGGCAGCGAGGAGCACTACGACCCCGAACTCGTCACCGAGACGTTCGGGAACGTCCCCGCGGACTTCCTGGACGTCGGGTTCGCACTGATGGACCCCGTCGACAACTACGTCTCGAAGTACGTCCGCTTCGCCGAGAACGTCGACGACGAGGAGTTCGTCGAGAACTTCGCCCGCATGGAGCAGTGGCTCGACGAGGGCATCGACGTCGCCGGCGCCGCCTACGACCAGTTCCTGCAGGACATCTACCAGGAGAACAGGCTCTACAACAACGAACTCTCCCTCGGCGACAGGCACGTCGACATCGAGGAGATCGACATGCCCGTCCTGCAGATCATCGGCGAGTACGACCACCTCATCCCCGCCGACGCCTCCAGACCGTTCAACGACGTCGTCGGCTCCGACGACGTCACGACCATCGAGTACGCCACCGGCCACATCGGCCTCTCGGTCTCGTCGAGTTCCCACGAGAACGTCTGGCCCGAGGTGTCACGGTGGTACGCCGACCGGCAGTACACGGAACCGGGCGCCGCGGACGTCGAGACGGTCCCGGGTATCGGTCCGACCTACGCCGAGCGCCTGCACGCGGCGGGCATCGAGACTGTCGACGCCCTCCGCGAGGCCGGCGTCGAGCGCGCCGCCGAGGCCGCCGAGGCCCCCGAGTCCCGCGTCGAGGACTGGTTCGCCACTCTCGACTGAGACGGATCGCCACACCCTCACCCGGCACGGCCGCCGCCGGGACCGGTCGGCAGGCACGGACGGGTGGCGCCCGCGTGTTTTATCTCGTCAGGTTGTGACACGGTGGTATGGACGTCCCGCCGCATCTCGAAGGGTACGAGGACCGCTATCGGGAGGAACCCCGTGAGGCCGCGACCGCGTGGTTCGCGGACGCGGACTACGGGCTCTTCTTGCACTACGGGCTGTACTCGCTGCTGGCGAACCACGAGTGGGTGCAGTACGACGAGGCGATCCCGCCCGCGGAGTACGCGCTGTTGCAGGACGACTTCACGGCCGATAATTTCGACGCCGAGTCTATCGTCGAGTTCGCGCAGGACGCGGGCATGGAGTACGTCAACCTCACGACGAAACACCACGACGGGTTCTGCCTGTTCGACACCGACCGGACGACCTACAACTCGACGGAAGCGCCGGCGGGTCGGGACCTCGTGGGCGAACTCGCCGCGGCGTGTCGCGACGCGGGCCTCGGCTTCTTTTGTTACTACTCGCTGGGCGTGGACTGGCGCCATCCCCACGCCCCGAACCGCGAGGACTGGGGTCACCCCGCTCGTCCGGACTACGACGAGCGCCCCGGCGTCTACGCCGACGCGGGCCACGACCTCTCGCGATACCGCGACTACGTCGAAGCGCAGTGTCTCGAACTCCTCGAATACGACCCGGCGGGCATCTGGTTCGACCCGGCGGTGTTCTCGACCCAGCCCGGCAAGGCCGGCTGGGACCCCGAGCCGTTCGCCCTCCCCGAGCTCTACGGGACTATCCGCGAGAAGCGCCCCGGGACGCTCGTCTCGTTCAAGGACGGCGTCACCGGGTCCGAGGACTTCCTCGCGCCCGAACTCTACTACGACTCACACCGTGAGGGCCTCGACAAGCCCGGCGAGGTGTGCGCGTGCATGCTCCCCGGCGAGGCACACGAGGACGAAGTCCGCCACTCCTGGGGATACCTGCAGGCGGCCGAAGGGATGCACAAGACGGAAGCGGAGGTGTGGAAACTCCTGCGCGAGACGGGCTCGAAAGGATACAACCTGCTGCTCAACACGGGGCCGTTGCCCGACGGGTCGCTCGACCCCGAGGACACCGAGGTGCTCCGTGCGGTCGGCGACCGCCTGGCCCACGAGGGATTTCCGGGCGCGTGATATAGTCGGTCGTACGTCAGCTCCGGGATCGGCCGGACCGCCCGGCGAAGTACCGGTTCACAGCTACGACCGCTACTCTTCTCTCTTGCCGCCGGTGATCGTCACCGGTCGCTCGGAGTCGAGGACGACCGCCTGCGAGACGCTCCCGAACAGCAGCGACCCCAGCGGCGAGCGCTTGCGCCCGCCCAGTACGATGTGGTCGGCCTCTGTCTCCTGGGCCGCCGCGAGGATCTCGGTCGCCGGGTCGCCGACTCGCGTGACGTCCCTGGCCTCGACGCCGGCTTCCTCCAACCGGCTCCGCGCCGCGTTCCCGCCGCGGATCTGTTTTGTCGCCGTATTCTCCTCCCGGTCCTCGTCGTCGAACACGTGCAACAGCGTCACGCGGATCTCCTCCGAGGCAGCCGGCAGGTCCACGACTGCCTCCGCCTGGGCGGTCCCCCTGGACTCGTTGCTGTCGACCGGCATCAGTATCTCGTACATGTGCTAGTCAACGTTACACACAGGTACGTATAGTTCGGCGGGATCGTTCATCTGGGGGACGCGGGCCCGAGACGAGGCCCCTCCCTCGATATCGGGGGTGTGGCTTGAGTGGTCTCGACCGCGTAGAACTACCATGCCGACGCCGACAGCGGGCGCCTCCCGTGTCCGGGCCTCGGCGAGTGCGCCGGAGCGGTGCCCGTCCCGACGCCCGGAGCGCCGGTCCGCGACAGCGCCGTCGACCCCGACACCACGGTCGGGATTTCCGCATCCCGGAGGCTGATTGCCGTCGGTGCGGTGGGGGGCGGTATGACCGAGGACGAGGCACGGACCACCGTCACTATCGAGGACGGCGACTTCCACGTCGACGGCCGGCCGACCTACGAGGGGCGAACGTTCGAGGGGAGCACGGTCGAGGGACTCCTGTTCAACTCGCGGATGGTCCAGGCGCTGTTCGACGACGAGAACCCCGAGACGGTCGAGCGGTGGGCCTATCCCGACACCGGCGAGTGGGACCCGGAGCGCAACGTCCGGGAGTTCGTCGCCGCCCTGCCAACCTACTACGGGTACGGTCTGGGCGCGGTGACGGTCAACCTCCAGTGTGGCAGCCCGGAGGGGTACTCCGAGACGCAACCGTGGGTCGTCTCGGCGTATGACCCCGACGGGTCGCTCAAGCCCGCGTGGCTGGACAGGCTGGAGCGGGTCCTCGACGCCGCCGACGACCTGGGGATGGTCGTCGTGCTCGGACTCTTTTACTTCGGGCAGGACGGCCACCTCACGGACGAGTCCGCGGTGAAGCGGGCAGTCGACAACGCCGTCGGGTGGCTCCACGACCACGGGTACCGTAACGTCGTCGTCGAGGTGAACAACGAGTGCGACATCAACTACGACCACGACATCTTGGGACCCGAGCGCGTCCCGGAACTGGTCGAACGAGTGCGAGATTCCGAGCGCGACGGGTGGCGCTACCCCGCGGGCACGAGTTTCAGCGGCGGCACCGTCCCGACGAACGACGTCGTCGCGGCTTCGGACGTCGTCCTGGTACACGGCAACGGCGTCGACGACCCCGACCGGATACGCGCGATGGTCGCCGAGACCCGCGCCCTGCCGGGGTACGACGGGCAACCTATCGTCTGCAACGAGGACGACCACTTCGCGTTCGACGCGCCCGACAACAACCTCCGGGCGGCCGTCGAGGCCGGCGCGTCGTGGGGCTACTTCGACCCCGGCGAGGGCGACTACGAGCACGGGTTTCAGTCCGTGCCGGTCAACTGGGGGCTCTCGACCGAGCGCAAGCGAGCGTTCTTCGAGACGGTCGCCGAGACCACCGGCTTCGACGCCTGACGGTCGCCAGTCAGGTTGAAACGCCCTGCCCGCCAACCCCGGGTATGCGCGTCAGCGTCATCGGCGGGAGTACCGTGAGCGACGACGAGTACGAGCGTGCCCGGCGACTCGGTCGCGTGCTGGGCGAGCGGGGCCACGAGGTAGTCTGTGGGGGTCTCGGGGGCGTCATGGAGGCCGTCTGTCGGGGTGCGAGCGAAGCGGGCGGGCACACCGTCGGGATCCTCCCCGGCGAGCAGCGAGCCGACGCCAACGAGTACGTCGACACGGCCGTCGCGACCGGGCTGGGCAACGGCCGGAACGTCCTCGTCGTGCTGAACGGCGACGCCGCGGTCGCGGTCGACGGGGGTTCGGGGACGCTCTCCGAGTTGGGCCACGCGCTCGATCTCGGGCGGCGGGTGGCCGGGCTGGGCACCCACCGGGTCGAGGGCGTCGACGGTATCGAACACGTCGAGACGCCCGTGGAGGCGGTGGCGTACGTCGAGGGTGAGGTGTAACGCTCTCGTCTCCGGTGTTCAGTGTAGACGATTTTTTCCGCTCGGGTGTCCTCGCTCACTATTTCGAACTGAATCGGTTGCGTGTTGGATTTGTCCATCTCTGCGTCGCTGACCGTTCTCGAACCCTTTCACAGATGGCGGGGCTGCGTCACAGCCTCACCACAGCCTGCGAAAGGGTCAGTTGGTTCTGATACTGTCGGACACACGTGAGGCCACCGTCGGTGGCTCGTTCGACCGGGAA
>JAZKRZ010000071.1:0-14426 GCA_036626395.1 Haloarculaceae archaeon | reverse complement strand
CTACACCGGCCTCGGGGTCGACTGTACCTGATAGTGATTGTTGTAGCGGTTTACCGGTATGCACCCCCGGGGTCTGCGCGACCCGGAAAGAATCTACAACAGTCACTATGAGCTGTCGGGACAGCCCGGCCCCCACCACCGCCGACCTTAACCTCGCCGGGGCGCTACCCGAGGGTATGAGCGAGTCAGTCACGGTCGAACCGGTCGAAGACGCGGACCCGGAGGGAGACGTCGCCAGCGCGGTTGCGCGGATAGACGCCGCGGCGACGCTGCTCGACGACGGTTTCCGGGTGCCCGGTACCGATTTCAAGTTCGGTCTCGACCCGATACTCGGTGTCGTGCCCTTTGCCGGCGACACCGTCGCGACCCTCCTCTCGCTGTACATCGTCCTGGAGGCAGCCCGGGCGGGCGTCTCGAAGCTGACCGTCGCCCGCATGCTCGGCAACCTCGCGGTCGACTACGTCGGCGGCTGGGTTCCCGTGCTGGGTGATCTGTTCGACGCTTACTGGAAGGCCAACCGCCGGAACGTGACCCTCGCAAAGCGGGACCTCGGCGTCTCGGTCGAGTGAGCGACCGGGAGTGTTCCGAGTTTTCGGACCTGTTATCGAGTGGTCTCCGGCTCTGATCCGTACCGACCGATAGCTGAAAGCCCCGACGCGCTGCAGTCCCGGGGGTCGCCAGGGCTCTCGTCGCTCCCTGCGTTACTCGTCGCTCGCACGGCTTCGCCGCTCGCATGAACGCGAGCGACAGCGCGCGCCGCGGTGGATGCTTCCGTCTCTCGTTCCTCGGTCACCCGCCTCACTCCTCGTCGGGGAAGACCTTCCCGGGGTTGAGCGTCCCGCTGGGGTCGAGTGCGTCTTTGATCGAGCGCATAGCGCGGACGGCGCCGGCGCCGTGCTCGCGTTCGAGGAACTCCCGCTTGCCGAGTCCGACGCCGTGTTCGCCGGTGGCGGTCCCGCCCATCTCGATGGCCTGCTCGACGATAGCGGCGTAGACCTCCTCGCCGCGGGCGACCGTCCCGGGGTCGTCGGGGTCGACGAGGATCTCGTAGTGGAGGTTACCGTCGCCGGCGTGACCGTAACAGGCCATCGGCAGGTCCGCCGCGTCGGCACGTTCGCGGGCGAAGCGGACGATTTCCGGGAACGACCCGATGGGGACGGTGACGTCGCCGGGGTGTAGCGGGTGCAGGTCGGGGTCCCACTCGCGCAGCGCGTAGGCCATGTCCTTGCGCAGTTGCCAGAGCTCGGCCATCTCCTCGTCGGCGGCCATCTCGAAGGAGAGATAGTCGTGGGCGGCGAAGACCGTCCGGCAGAAGTCGACCTCTTCCTCGATTCCGTGGTCGGCGTGGAACTCGACGAAGACCATCGGGCTGTCGGGCAGGTCCGTCCCGGCGTAGGCGTTGCCCAGTCGCGCGGCGAACGGGCCCATCAACTCGATCTTCGCGACGTCGACGCCGGACTGGACGGCGTCGGCGATGGCCGCGCCCGCCGATTCGAGGTCCGGGAAGACGACGCGACCGCCCCGCACCTGCTGGGGGCGGCCCGCGAGTTCGAGCGTGGCGCGGGTAACGACGGCCAGCGTCCCCTCGCTGCCCACGAACAGGTCCTTGAGGTTGTAGCCGGCGGAGGTCTTCCGGGCTTTGCTCCCCGCGGTCACCACAGTGCCGTCGGCCAGCACGGCTTCGAGTTCGAGCACCCAGTCGGCGACTTCGCCGTACTTGACAGTCTGCATCCCGCTCGCGTCGGTCGCGACCATGCCGCCGACGGTCGAGATGTCCCCGGAGGAGGGCAGCGGGGGAAAGAACAGGCCGTGGGCCTCGACGGCCTCGTCGACGGCGCTGCCGAGTACGCCGGCCTGGACGTCGACCTGAAGGTCCGCCGGGCGGACGTCCAGTATCGCGTCCATCCGGGTGAGGTCCATGCTGATGCCGCGTTCGACGGGGACGGCGCCGCCCTCCAGCCCCGTGCCTGCGGCGTAGGGCGTGACGGCGATGCCGCGTTCGTCGGCGCCCGCCAGGACGGCCGCGACCTCGTCGGTCGATTCCGGCCAGACCACGACGTCCGGTCGGACGGCCTCCTCGGGGGTAGTGCTCCAGTCGCCGGCCCGCTCGTCGCGGGCGTGCTCGCGCCGGGAGACCTGCTCGTCGGCGAGCAAGTCGTCCACGAAGGCGTCGTCGGTCATTAGCTCACGGGCGGGCACGACGGGACTTAGGTCCGTCGGCCGCGGCGACCTGCCCCCTGTGTCGCCGGCCGTGGCGAGTGCGCCCGTCAGTCGGGAAGCGGCGACTCGTCGATCGCGTCGCGACGGCCGTCGAGCACGCCGAAGCGCTCGCCACGCCGGCGTTCGAGCCACCGGAGGAGTCGCTCGGCCCAGGCGAACTTCCGGCGCTTCGTCGTACCCACGTCGGGGTCGTCGAGGTCCCAGCCGACGAAGACCAGTTCCGCGGCGCCACAGTGGTCCGCGAGAAACGCCGACCGGTCGCCGTCCGTGAACCCGCCCGTGTTGACGACCGGGCCGACCGGTTCGGCCTGGGTTGTCGGCACCACCGCGTCGAGTGTGAGCGCGGGCACCCGCTCGCGGAGTGCGACCTGGTTGTCACCGTGGGCGTGGACGGCGACCGGCGTCCCCTCCGCGGTCAGCGTCCGTGCGATGTCGCCCCGCTCGTCCAGGTCGGTGACCATGCAGTCGACGGCGACGCCGCGCTCGCGACAGACGGTCGCGGCGTCGGACGCAGCGACGACGGCGTCGGCGCGCCGTGCGCCGTCGAGGTCGTCGGTCAGCGACGGTCCCGCGCCCGCGATCGCGACGCGCTGTCCGGTGAAATCGAGCGCCGCCGGCGAGCGGGGGTCGGCGTCGGCGACGATGCCGGCCAGCAGGTTCCGCGCCCGCTCGTCGGATCCGCGGTCGAACCCGAAATCGTCGAGTATCGCCTCGTAGACGGGTTCCCACGTGTCGAAGTCCATGCCCGTTGCTCACCGTGTAGCGTCCCAATAAACCGGTATAGCCGAAATGGCACGTCTCGGTACCCCTACCCAGGTGCCCTTTCGGCCTTCACACACCCGTTCTGGCGCAACTGGTATAAGCTTTCTTACCTCGGACCCCCCCATAGCGGGCATCTCAGTCCCTCGCCCCGACGGGCAGACCGGTCCGCCCGGCCACGCGCGCGAGTGCCGATGCGCTCCCCGAGAGCAACGCGTGCCACCCGCCGGACCCGCCGTCGACGAACAGCACGCAACCCGCCTCCTCGGCGGCCGTCGACAGTTCCGAGCGCGTCTCCGGGTCGGCACCGCGGAGTTCGTAGACCGACCCGACCGTCTCCGCGGGGTCGGCGTCGACGCCGACCCGCTCGGCGTGGCGGGCCACCTCGTCGGGGGTAGCCACGTCGAGTTCGGTCACCGCGACGCCGCGGTCGGTCGCGCGCGTCCGCTCGCGAGAGAAGGCGCGACCGATGGTCGCCGCGTCCACCGTCTCCGCGACGTCGTGGGTGCGGACGACGTGTGCGCCCCGTTCGACGGCCATCGACGTCGCGGCGAGGCTGACCGGGAGCACCGCCTCCGCCGAGCGGTCGGCCAGCGCCCGGAGGAACGCCTTCCGGTCTATCGAGACCAGCATCGGCCGGCCCAGTCCCCGGAACTCGCGCAGGCGGCGAAACGCCGCGCGGTCCTGCTCGACGGTCTGGGCCTCGGCCCACCTGCCGAAGGCGGGGTCGACGATGGTCCTGTCCGTGAGACCGTGCTGTTTGAGCGCCTCGTAGACCTGGTCGACGTAGTCCGCCTGAGCGGCCCACTCCTCCGAGCGGCGCTCGGCCCACGGCGTCTCCGCGACGACGCCCGGCCGCGTGACGTCCGGCGGACTGGCCATCTTCGCGACGGCGACGTCGTACTCGCGACAGACCGCGGGCATCTCCGGGTCGGCGAACCCGGCGACGTCGTTGACCATGTCGAACCCGCGGTCGAGCGCCTCGGCGGCGACGTCGGCGTAGCGCGTCTCGATGCTCCAGACGGCGTCGCCGCTCGTCGAGTGGAGCGTCTCGACGGCGGTGTCCAGTCGGTCGAATTCCTGTCGGGCCGAGAGTACGTCGAACTCCCTGTTCGCGGATTCGAGGCCGACGTCGACGATGTCGGCCCCCTCGCCGACCAGTTCGCGGTCGACGTAGGCGGCCGCCTCGCCCGGGTCGTCGAAGACGCTCGGGTCGTACGGCGACTCCTCGCTGACGTTGAGCACGCCCATGACCCGCGGCGGGTAGTCGTCACCGATGCCCAGCCCCGCGGCGTCGACGTTGCGCATACCCGCCTTGCGGACTATGTGTAGAAAAACGGTCGGTTCGCGTTTACCGGACGACCGACCTGGACCAGGCCCCGGTCATCGTCCAGCGGGCGTCCAACGTCCACGACGACGCTCCCGAGGCGCTCGACGGCGCCAATCCCGACCGCCCAGTCGACGGACTGGGCGAGTACGTCGCCGAGCAGGACGACGAGAGCGAGGCCGAAGCGGAAGCCGACGACTGATACTGTCGGACACAAGTGAGGCCACCGTCGGTGGCTCGTTCGACCGGGAATGGGCGTTTCGATAGCGTGTTCCTGGCAAGCGTGTTCACGTACTTGTGTCCGACAGTATGACGGCCGCCCGGGTCACGAACGGTGTAGCGAACAGGCGACACTGCCGGGACTCCGTGGCCCGCGCCGCTCGCGGAGCGGTCGCGTCGCGCTCTCACGGGCCGCTCCGCGCTGGTGGTCAGCGCACAGCGGGACTGGTCGCCCCCTCCGGTTTGAACCGTCGGACCGGCGTCAGGACTCGACTGCGAAATACCGGTCGCGGTGGCGTCGACAGCCGGGATTGAACGACACGCCGCACGCCGGACAGGTGTCCTCGCAGTCGAGATACGCCCGTACCGAGAGGGTCGTCGTACAGGCCCCACACAGCACTGCGGGGTCGCCGAACGCCCCGCGTGGCACCGGAAACAGGGGTAGTAACAGTCACAGCAGGGAAACCGGAGCGCGACGACGTCCGGGTCGGTGTCGTAGTGTGCACAGCGCGTCTCGGCGTCGACCCGGACGCCCCGGAGCGGGACTGGAAAGCGGTCGTCCAGTTCGGGCGGCGCGACGGTCCGCCTCCTCGAGGCCCCGCCGTCCGAACGGTGGCCGCCGTGTGGTTTGTCGTTCCCGGGCACGTCAGAGGTCCCGGACGGCGTCGACGGCTGCCTCCAGAGGGGGTGCGTCGAAGGCGTCACGGCCGAGGTAGGCGTTGGTCCCCGCAGAGTAGAGGTCGCGTGCGGCCTCGATGACGCCCTGGTCGAGCGGTTCCGGGTCGCGGTCACACAGGGCCTTCCAGTCGGCGACGCCGCGCTCGCGGGCCTCGGCCTTGGCGGCCGAGACGGCCTCGACCCACTCGGGTTGCGTGCGCTTGTGGTACTGCCGGACGACCTCCTTCGAGACCTGCTGGCCCTCGTAGGAAAAGCGGTTCTCGTCGAACGTCCCGACGACGTCGGCCACGCGGACCTCCCCCCCGTAGTAGAGACACTCGATCTTGCCGTCCTCGTGGACGAAGCCGACCTCCGTAGCGCGCTCTGTCACGATGCGGTTGACCTCGCGGGCGACCGTCTCGAGGTCCGTGACGCCCGCGCCGCCCGCGATGCGGTCGGCCTCCGCTCGCGAGAGGTACCGGTCCTGCTTTTCGTACTTGGTGGAGAACTCGACGACCGGTTCGTCCAGGTCGACGGCCTCGTCGGGCCACTCCGCGACGTCGAGGCCGTGGTCGCCCGGGTCGGTCCGTTCCCGGAGCGAGGACCCGACCGGGACGCGATTGCGGAAGACGATTTCGAGGGGCACGAGGTAGTTCTCCCCCGCTGTCGCGTGGTAGGCGTCGTAGTCGTAACCGCTCGGGTCCCCGGCGGCGTCGCCCTCGAACGGCAGGTCGGGCACCTGCGTGAGTTCGATGCCCATCTCCCGGGGCGCTGGCCCCGCATCGAGGGCATCGTCCAGGGGAACCGTCCCGTCGGTCTCGGGCGTCGCGACGCCTTCGTAGTGGGTCGGGACCCCCTCGGATTCGAGCAACTCGAAGTTGAAGGCACCCATCGTACACAGTGCGGCGCCCTTCTGGGGGATCTCGTCGGGCATCTTCCCCCAGTCGAACACCGAGTAGTCGTCGGTGAAGACGAACGCGCCGCGCCCGAGGCCATCGGCCGTCGCGGGTTCCTGCACCCGGAACTCCTTCACGGAGGTCATTGACGGACCTACCCGGCCCGCGACAAAAGGGTTTGTAGTTCCGTCGTGGTCGTGTCTTCGTTCGGGCTGATAACTGCGCGGGGGCCTGCGGTCGTGGTACTGTCGCGGTTCCCGGCGTCCGGTCTCTCAGCCCAGCCACACGCTCGCAAACGAGTCGAAGTAGTCCGTGCCGGTGTCGACGACCACGCTGTCGGCCCCGAGCGCGGTCAGTCGGTCGTCGACGGCCTCGATGTGCGCGTCGAGTCGCGACCGGTACTGCTCGGCGAGCGACCCGCTGAAATAGGAGCGGCGCTCGCTTTCGGTCTCGGGGTCGACGAACAGGGCGTCCCCGACCACGTCGGGGTCGCGCTCCCGGGGCGCCACCGGGCGCACGACGAGGGCGTCCACCTCGTCGCGGGCCAGTGCCGAGACGCCGGAGGCGACCGCCTCGGGGTCGGCGAGACAGTCGCTGACGACGACGGCCAGCGAGCGCGTGTGGATGCGGTCGGCGTAGGCTTCGAGCACGTCGGCGATGTCGGACTCGCCGTCGGGGTCGGTCGCGTTGACCTGGTCTATCAACTCGAGTATCTCCCCGCGATTGGAGCGCCCGGCGTCGAGGCGCTCGGCGCGTTCCCGGAAGGTCGAAAACTGGAAGTCGTTGTGCTCCTCGGCAGTGAGGTAGGCGAACCCGAGGCCGACCTTGGCACCGTACTCGAACTTGTGCGCCGTCCCGTCGCCGAAGTCCATCGAGGCGCTGGCGTCGACGAGGACGTGGACGGTGAGGTTGCGCTCCTCCTCGTACTGTTTGATGAAAAACTCCTCCGTGCGGCCGTAGAGCTTCCAGTCGATGAGGCGGGTGTCGTCGCCGGGGGAGTACCGCCGGTAGTCGCTGAAGGTCAGCCCCTCGCCGACGCGCGGTGACTGCTGTTCGCCCTGCCGGAGCGCCGCCGTCTCGCGGTCGAGTGCGGCGTCGAACCGGTCGAGTTCGTCCAGGAACGTCGGGTCGATAGTCACGGTGACCCCCTCCGGCGGGCGGTCGTCGTGGCGCGTGGACGGCCGGGGCTCGCGGGATGCGGTCGGTCGATCGCGGGTCGCGGGCAGTCGAGTCTCACAGGTGTTCGGCGAGCAGGTCGTCGATCACGTCGTCGGGGGTGCGACCCTCGCGCTCGGCACGGAAATCGAGAATGATACGGTGGCGGAGGACGGGCGCGGCGAGCGCCGTGAGGTCCTCGCTGGAGACGTGGCTCCGGGTGTGCAGGAACGCGCGGGCCTTGGCGGCGACGACCAGCGCCATGCTCGCGCGCGGGCTCGCGCCGAACTCGACGTCCCCGGTCTCGCGGGTGGCCCGCACGAGGTCGATGGCCGCGTCGCGCAGGTCGTCGGCGATAGGCACGTCCCGGACGTGTCGCTGTGCCGCACGGATCTCCTCGCGGGTGATCGCCTGGTCGACCGGCACCGTCTCGCTGCCCTTCGTGTAGAGGTCGACGATGGTCCGTTCCTCGTCGTACTCGGGATAGTCGACGAGTAACTTGAGCATGAAGCGGTCGGTCTGTGCCTCGGGCAGGGCGTAGGTTCCGCCCTGGTCGATGGGGTTCTGCGTGGCGAGCACGAAAAACGGGTCCGGGAGTTCGTAGGTCTCGCCCGCCGCAGTCACCTGGCGTTCCTGCATCGCCTCCAGGAGCGCGGCCTGGGTCTTGGGCGTCGCACGGTTTATCTCGTCGGCGAGCACGACGTTCGCGAACACCGGCCCCTTCTCGAAGACGAACTCCCGGCCCGTCTCGGACTCGCGGATGATCTCCGTGCCCGTGATGTCCGATGGCATCAGGTCGGGCGTGTTCTGGATGCGCGAGAACGAGAGGTCCGTCACCTCCGCCACCGTGCGGACCATCGTCGTCTTCCCCAGCCCGGGGTTCGATTCGAGGAGCGCGTTGCCGTCGGCGAGGACCGTCACGAGCAGTTGCTCGACGACCTCCCGCTGACCGACGATGCGTTTGCCGACCTCCTCGCGGGCCCGTTCGACCTTCCCCTGGAGGGCGTCGACGTCGTCTTCCACGCTGTCCCGCGCGCCGTCGGTGTCGCTGTCTCGTTCGCTCATGTGTCACCTGCACCTGCGTTCTGACCGCGCTCTGCTCCGCTGGCGTCGCCCTCTCCCTCGCCGTCCCCGTCGCTGCTGTCCGTGCCGCCACCGTCACCGGCGCGGATGCGGCGATTGTACTCGCGGACGAGTTCGGCGTCCTCGACCCGTTCCGGCGCCGCAAAGCCCGCCTGCTGGCTGTCGACGCCGTCGCCGCTCGCGCCCGTCGCTGGCCCGGCGTTCGCGGGGAACTGCTGGTCCTCGCCGACGTCCTGGCCGCCGCCCGTCGACTCGACCGAGGCGTTCAGTTCCTCGTCGCCGGCCTCGACCGCCTCGCTGTCGCCGAGCACGCGGTCGCCGTCGAGCAACCCGGTGTAGTTCGTCTCCGGTTCGGCCGGCCCGTCCTCGCCGGCGTCGTCCGCCGGGTCGAACAGCGCGGGGTCCGCGACCGCCACCTGGACGGTCGCGACGCTCAACAGGGCGGCCACGAGAACCGTCACGGCGACGCGCCGCCCGTCGACCAGCGCCAGGCCCGACGTCTTCGCCAGGCGGTCGAGGACGTCGCCGTAGAGCCGGCGAGCCATCGCCGAGTCGGCGTCGCTGTCCACCGCGTCCCTGGCGGTCCGGAGCGCCTCCCGCACGGGGGGATTGGCGGCCTCGAACTGCTCGACCAGCGGGCGGCGCACCCGGACGCCGACCCCGACCCCGAACGCGAGGACGGCGAGGGCGGCCGCGAGCGTCGCCGAACCCGGAACGGCGAGTTGCCCGACGCCGCCCAGCGCGTCTGCCAGCCGGTCGTTGACCGACGCCGGCAGCGGGTACCGCGCCGGGAGCCAGGACGGCTCGACCACCCCCAGGACGAGGTTCGCCGCGAGGAAGACCACCGCCGCCTCGACGGCCGCGTGGAGGGTCGCCGCCTTCCAGCACTCCCGGCGGACCTCGCGCAGCGCCCGCTCTATCCGCGGGCGGGTGTCGTCCTCGGGTTCTGGTGGTCCGTCATCGGTGGACTCGAGCGACCCGTCTGTCACGGTTTCGTCGGTCATTGCACTCTCAGCAGTTGTCCTGGTAGGCCTGTTTGCTCTCGTTCATCGCGGCACAGAGGTCCCGGATCGTCCGGTTCTGCCGGTCGATGGTCTCGTTCTGCTCGTCCGCGAGGTTCTGCAGACGGACGACCCTGTCTTCCAGTTGCTCGTTGTCCTCCTCCAGTCGTTTGATCGTCGCGTTCTTGCTGGTGAGCAGTCCTTCGAGGGTATCGATCCGGTCGTCGCGCTCGACGAGGCGTTCTTCGAGGGTATCGATCCGGTCCTCGCGGTCGGCGAGGCGCCCCTGGAGGTCGTTCACCCGTGATTCGAGGTCGTCGACCTCGTTTTGCAGGCTCGAGCGCTCCTCCCGGAGTCGAGCGACCTGCCGTTCGAGTTCGTCCCGGCGGTCGACGAGTTCGTTCCGTCGAGCCTCCAGCTGGTCGACTGACTCCTCCAGTTCGGCGATCCGTTCACGGCTCTGGGAAAGGTTGCTCCGGGCCCGTGCCAGCTGGCGCTCGGTGACGTTGAGCCGGCGCTCCGTGCTGTTGAGCGAGGCGGCGACCTGGTCGACGTCCCGCGTGCGCGTCTCGAGGCGTCGCTCGGTCTCGTTGAGTCGCTGGCGGGTCTGGCGGAGCTCGGTCCGCGTCCGGTTCAGCTCCCGTCGCAACTCCGCGCGGTCGGACTCGAGGGCGGCGTTCTGTGACTGTAACTGCTGGACCGAATCCTGGTAGAGGACCGTCGCGGTGCCCGTGCCTGCCAGCGCCAGCACGACCACCGCGACCAGCCCCAGGTTCAGGCTCTTACCGAGGGCGCTCACGGGAGACCACTCTCCAGGGACGTCCGGCCGCGATACACTTGAACCCGCCGGGCGATTACCTCCAGGGCGAACAGCAAGACGGCGGCCAGCAGGGCGACCCACGCCCACGTCTCGCGGACGCTCCGGACGCGCGTCGCCTGCTGGCGGGCCAGTCGCGCGATACGGGCGCCCTCGTCGGGTTCGAAGAACGCCCCGCCGGTCGCGCTGACGAGACTCGACAGCCCGGGGCTGACGCCCAGTCGTCCGTACTCGGCGGGGTAGTTGGCGGCGTACGTCGCGTTCCCGAGGCGCCCGTAGCCCGCGTCGCGGGGCGTGAACTCGCCCTCGTAGCGCTCGTCGGCGACTCGCCGGAAGCTGACGTTCTCGACGTCGGGCGGGGCCGTCCCGCGATAGGCGACAGTCGTCCGCTCGCCGACGCGGACGACGCCGGGGTCGACGATACCCGTCTCACCGCGGGTGGGGTCGCCCACCGCGTAGTTGACCGACTTCGTCATGACGAGCGAGTCCGGCCGCTCCAGCAGGCCGTCGAGGGTGTTGTCCTCGGCGTAACTCGTGACCGAGACGACCCGCCCGAGCCCGAACCGCCAGGAGGCGATGGCGGGCGTGCCGTCGGGCGTCGCCACCTGGAAATCGGCGCCGGGTTTCATCGCCACCCGGTTGGCCCGGCCCGGGTCCGACGTGAGCGTCACGCCGGCGGTGATGAAGGTGCCGCGCGTGACGACGGTGAGGTTCTCCCCCTCGAACCGGCGGGAGGCACCGCCGAACAGCAGTCGGAGCCGGTTGGTCTCGTCGGCCGCGAAGTACGACCCGCCCGACTCGCGGGCGATGGTCCGCAGCGTCTGCTCGTTGACCCGGTCGCCCGCGCCGACGGTGATGACACGCGTCCCCCGACTGCCCAGCTGGCTGGCGACCGCCGCCGGCCGCTCGATGTCGTCGGCACCGTCAGAGAGGAGGATGACAGTCCCGCGGCGCTGGCCCAGCAGGTCGTTGGCACCCAGGAGGCCGGCGGCGATGTCCGTCCCGCCGCGTCTGTTCTGCAGACGCCGGATCCGGTCGGCCAGGACCTCCCTGTTGCCCTCCAGGCGCTGGACGTCGGCGACGCGGTATGGTTGCCCGGAGAACGCGACCAGTCCGACCCGGTTGCGGTCGCCCAGCTGCGAGAGGACGTTCAGCGCGATGGCCTTCTGCGTGCTCAGCCCCTCGGCGGTGCTCCCCGAGATGTCGACCGTGAGGACGATGTTCGTGGTCCCGCCGGTGGCGTTGCCGATCTCGACGGGCAGCATGGCGGCGACGGGCGACCCGCTGTACCCGCCCGACTCGTAGCTGTTCTCGCCGCCGACGACGACGAGGCCGCCCCCGTCGATGACGTACTCCTGGAGGGCACTGACGTTCCCGAGTTGCGCGGCCGCACGGTCCTGGACGACGACGGCCTGATACTCGTCCAGGTCGGCGGGCACCGCCGAGACGTTCGTCACGTCGTACAGGTCCGCGAGGTAGCTCTGGAAGGGGTAGCCGCCGCCGGAGACGTACAGCACGTCGGGCCTGTCGACGACGCGCACCGGGTGGTAGAAGACGTCGTTGCGGTCGTAGACGTCCTCGCTCTCGATGCGGGCGGTCACCTGGTGGGGGCCGCGCTCCTCGAAGGTGTGATTCACCGCGAGCGTCTCGTCGGCGCCCAGGCGGTCGGTCGCGACCGTCTCGCCGTCGACCGTCACCGCGACCGGTACGGCGTCGTCGGCTTCGACGCCCGTCACCGAGACGGAAAACCGGGTCGCGAGTCCGACGCTTGCGGTCGTCGGTCCCCGGACAGAGACGGCCCGTTCGGTCCGCACCGCGTCGGGTTCGACCGCGCTGACCGTCGCGTTGAGTCGACGGGCGTCCTCGGCGGCGACCCCGAGGCTCCGGCCCGCCGTCACGCGCCCGTCCGAGACGAGCACGACCGTGCCGTTGTCCTGGAGGTTGGCGGCGATACCGTCGCCGACCCGCGAGTCGGTGCCGGTCGCGACCGTCACCGCCGTCACCGGGACGCCCTCCGCCTCGATGTCGGCGACGAGGCGCTCGGTCACGTTGTCGTAGGGCCCCATGCTCGCCGACTCGTCGGTCAACAGCGTCACGGTCGGTTCGCCCGGCGTCTCGCGCGTCTGGACCGTGTACGGCCCCATCGCGCCCACGACCAGCAGCGTCGCGACGGCGACCCGACTCGCGAAGAGCAGTCGCCGACTCCGCCGCGAGGCCGACCGCTCGTCGGCCTCGCCACGGAGTATGAGAGCGGCGAAGACCGCGACCGCCGCGGGGAGCAGGGCCAGCGGCCAGAGGTGCTCGACGCCGACCGTCAGCCCCTCGCGGACGGTGTAGGACACCTCCAGCGGAACCGCTGTCCCGGCCCGGACCCACGACCCCGCGAACGCCGCGACTGTCGCCATCACAGGTCACCCCGCCGGCGGAGGTAGGCGACTTCGAGGACGACCAGCAGGAGCGCGACGACGACGGCGAACTCGGTGAGCCGTCGCGGGACCGTCCGCTGTTCGGTCCGGGTGAGGTTGCCGACGGCCTCCTCGCGTCGGTCTATCGGGGCGACCGCGACGCTCGACTCGCGCTCGTCGAGCAGTGACGCGCTCTCGCGGCGCGACTCGGTCGCATAAAAGCCCGCATCCGTGAGCGTGACTGTCGGCCCCGCGAGTTGCCCGTCGGGCCCGTCCACCGACTCGCCGCTGAACCGGACGGTCTCGCCCGTCTCGTGGTTGAGTTCGGCGAGGGTGCCCCTGTCGGCCAGGAAGAACACCGCCCGCTTCCAGAAGACGGGGTACTGGTAGTTGAACTTGAAACTCGACCGCTCCTCGATGTAGCCGTAGTACAGCAGGCGACCCGGGCCGCGGCGTGCGGTCGCGACCAGCGGCGACCCGTCGCCGAACTCGACGAGCGCCTCACCCTCGCGCAACTCGCCGGTGAGATACCCCTCGGGAGGCTGGAAGTCGATGCCCCGGGTGAGTTCGCTCTCGGCCGCCCGCCGCACCGTCGGCGCGGCCCCGACCGACTCGGGTTCGACCAGCGAGAGCCCCCCGTAGTCGGGCATGTTCTCCTGTGCCTGGACGGCGACGCCGCCGCCGGACGCGATGGTGGTCTCGCCGGTCGCGACGTTGCCCGGCAACAGCGACTCGTCGTCGACGTTGCTGTAGACCACGACGTCGTACTCGTCCTCGACCGTGGTCGGCGGGTTGTCCACGGTCAGGTCGACCTGGTCGAGCACGTCGAGCGCCGTCGTCAGGAACCGGTTGCGGTCGTTCGTGAGCACGAGCACGTCCACCGTCGGGTCCGCGGGCGCCGCGACCGCGACCGCGTCGTCGGTCGCGAAGGCGTCGCCGGGCGAGAGCGTCGCCCGGCCACCGCCCGCCGGCACGTCGAAGGTCACCGAGCCGACGTCCTCGGGCCCGAGCGTCAGTTGTGCCGCCTGGTCGCCCAGCCGAACGGTCCGGGTCACCTCGCTGTCCCCGAAGTTCTTGACCGACAGTGTCACCTCCGGGCCGGAAAAGCGGCGGTCGACGAACCCGACGTTGTCGGCCGCGTCGCCGAACTGCCGGAGGACGACGCTCGTGCCCTGGGCGCGCGTCGTCCGGACGGCGTCGGGCCACTCCTCGCCGGCGAAGTCGCTCAGGACGACGATCCGGGCGTTCTCGCCCGCCAGCGCCCGCGCCTGGGCGACCGCGCCCGCCAGGTCACCGGGCGCGTCGGTCACCGCCAGTTCGTCTAGCGTCCGTTCGGTGTCGCTGGGTGGGCCGCGCCGCAACGCGACGGTCCCGCCGCCGGCCGTCGTCACGACCGACGTCGTGCTGGTTGCCTCCTCGCGAGCGGCGGCGACCGCCCGGTCGAAGCGCGACTGCCCATCGTCGGTCGTCGCCATACTCGCGCTCGTGTCGACGACGAGTATCGTCTCTTCGACCACCGCACGCTCGGAGACCGGGACGTACGGCGCCGCCAGCGCCCCCGCGAGCGCGACGATCGCCAGCACCTGGATCGCGAGCAGCAGGCTCCGGGAGAGCCGTTCGAGCAGGGGCTGGGTGGCTCGCTGGCGCTCTTCCTCGGCCAGGAACCGGAACGTCGGGAGCGTCACCCGCTCGGGGTCCGGGCGGATGAGATACAGCAAAACCACGGGGACTGCCAGGGCGGCGGCTGCCAGTCCGAGGGGGCTGAGGAACACGTCCGAGAGGGCCATCGTGTGGGGTCAGACAGCCGAGCTATATGCCTCTTGTGTCGACTCCGGTTCCCGGTCCCGCTACTGCCCGGGGATGTCCCAGTCGGCGCGCTCGTCGCCC
>JAZKRZ010000070.1:0-14459 GCA_036626395.1 Haloarculaceae archaeon | reverse complement strand
ACATCCGAGTCGGAAGATCCTCTTCGACGCACGAGAGAAAAGAACGGGATCATCAGCGCGTACGCACAGACGGTCCTTTTCTACGAGCAGGGGAAAATTTCAGGGAAAGCACCCACTGGGTTGCGTATTCTAGAAGTGAACAACACGAATCAGCCACCGAAGACGTTCTACGTGAACAACTCGGTCGCACTCGAATTCGGTTCCGGACAGATCGATGCCCCAGAATACGAGCAGCGGGTCTATCGGACCCTTCGCAACCAGACCGCCCACGAAAAGCAGCGAACGATCGAGATCGACCGAAAGGGAGACGATTACATCTTCTATCCCAACGGTACGTCGGAGAGAATAGACGACGACTGATACGGACCGTTGTAATTCTTCACCACCGTCGCGAACCACGGTGAACGCATCGGGCCGTAACTCGCCCATACGTCGACGGCATCGCCGAAAATGGGTACAACGGTCCGTATGACGATGCACGGAGACTGGATTTAAGCTACTGCGAGACGAACGCCGTATCGATGTACCGGGCACGCGACGAGGTCGAGAACGAGGCCTGGCTGGAGGACCTGGAGTCGGCCGCCGAGCGGCTCGGACTCGACGCGTCCGCGCGCAGTCGAGCGGGCGACCTCTTCCTCTCGAACTTGCCCGACGACGAGCGCTCGAAACGGGCGGTGATGGCGGCCAGTCTCTACGTCGCGGGACTCGTCGAGGGCGACCGTCGGTCCCAGGAGACAGTCGCCGAGGAGGTCGGCGTCGCGCGCCTCACCGTCCAGCAGCGCTGGAAGGCAATACTGGAAGACGCCGGGCTGGACCCGCCGGGGTGGTGAGAACTACTCGTCGGCGGGATCACACGACTCGGGGCGGGCGCGACCGTCCCGCTCGGGCGTGAGGTTGCCGTGCTGGTCGATCTCGCCGTTGACGATGCGGGTACTGGAGATGATCTCGCCGTCCTCGGCGCGAACGTGGCCGACGACCTCGATGTCGAGAGGGTCGAGACCGCGGTCGAGGCGGATCTCGTTGATGTGGCGGCCGCCGGTCTCGGTCTCGGGTGAGACGACGAGCGCGTCGAACGTCGGTTCGGTGGCGATGCCGGTCGGTTCGGTCAACTCCCGGATCTCGAACGAGCGGTCGAACTCCTCGGCGTACTCGGATAGCTCGACAGCGAGGTCGCGCTCGCGGTCCTCGAAGGACCGGACGTACCGGTCGTCGTCGCGGGTCTTGGGCGCGAGGTCGTCGCTGGTCAACCCGACGGTGACGTCGCCGAGTTCGAACGCGCGTTCGAACAGCGCGCGGTGCCCGTCGTGAATCGGGTCGAAAGTCCCGCCCAGCGCGACGTTCATGTTCTCACCCTCTCGGGCTCCGGATTTAGTGCCTTCGGCTCCGGGCATGCGTGCGAAACGTCCAGCAACGGCGCCCGACGTCGGTTAGTCCTCGTCGTCCTCGGCCTCGACGTCGTCAGTATCGGCCGAAGAACCCCTGTGGCCGTCGCTACCGCTGTCGCTGTCGCTGTCACTGTCGTCGCCGCTCGCATCCTCGACGGTGATGGTCACGGGGTCCTCGCCGGTGGAAGAGGGGGACGGCGCGTCGACGTCGAGCGCGTCGTCCAGGTTGAAAACGGTGTTGAGCTGGTCCTGGACGTCGTCGACGATGTTTCCGACGAGTTCGCTGGGGGCCATCGCCGCGTACTCGTAGGGGTTGTTACCGGCGCCGTCGCTCTCTCGTTTGTGTCGGTCGACCTTTCCCTCCTCGTGGAGTTCCGCCAGCGCCTCGCGCACCGTGCTCGGATAGAGCCCGGTACCGTCGGCGATCTCGTCGCTGGTGCTTTCGGGGTGCTCGCGCAGGTAGACGTAGATGCGCGCGCGAGTCTCGGTCTCGAGCACCCACGAGAGCAGGTCGACGATCCCCTCGTCGAACTGCTCGACCGCGCGGTCGGCCTCCTCTTCGAGACGGTCGCGCACGTCCCCGCCGTTCAGGTCCTCGTCCGGACTGTCTGTACCCTCCTCGTCGTCCGCTGAGTCGTCGGTAGACATACGTCCTCTCTATGAGGACACAAGCCCCTTGCAGGTAAAAACCTTGCCGACAGATGGGGAAGCCCGCGTTCGGGACCGTCTCGGTCAGTCGTACCCGAGCGCGAGCGAGTCGGCCAGCGCGGCGACGCCCTGCTGGCGACGGATCTGACGCTGTCGCATCGCACCGCTCTCGCCGTCGAAGACGTCGCGGATACCCGAGACGCCGAGGCGTGAGGCCTCGCGGTCGACCAGTTCCCCGAGCGCGACCGCCTCCTCGAAGTCGGGCGTGAACAGTTCGGCGTCGCGGCCGTGGCGGATCGCGCGCCACTTGTGCTCGTCGTGGAGTTCGCGGCGGACGTCGGTGGCGGGTTCGCCGTCCTCGTAGCGGGCACCGAGGTCGGCGACGAGCGCCTCGACGTACTCGACGAAGGCCATCACCCGGTCCGGGTCGGCCTGCCCGTCGGGCGTGCGGACCTCGACAGTTCCGAGTCCCGAGTGGGGGCGGACGTCGAACCAGAGTTCGCCGCGGTCGTCGATACTCCCGGATTCGACCATCCGGCGCTCGTAGCGGTCGAAGGCCTCGTAGTCCTCGAAGCCGGTGGGCATCCCGGTGTTGGGGAGCCCCTCGAAGATCTTCGCGCGGGCCGACGCGAGCCCGGTGTCGAACCCGTTCCAGAACGGGGAGTTGGCCGAGAGCGCGAGGATCATCGGGAGATGCGCGCGGACCTCGTTCGCGATCCAGACGGCCTTGTCCGCGTCGTCGACGCCCACGTGGATGTGGAGTCCTGCGGTGGTATTGCGGTGCTGTGGGTACTGGATGCGGTCGAGTTGCGAGCGGTACCGGCGCTTTTCGGCGTGTTCGAGTTCGCGCCACTTCGCCAGCGGGTGCAAGCCAGCGGCCGCGATGCCGTACCCGTGGGCGTCGGCGTGTTCGACCAGCGCCTTCCGCATCGCCACGAGGTGCTCGCGGGGGGTCTCGTCCGGTTCGATGGTCGGCGTCTGTGACTCGATGACGCACTTGAACAGCTCGTGGTCGAGCCGCCCGTCGAGCACGTCTGGTGGGTCCGCTCCGTAGACGAGCGTGTCGGTTCCCGACGTCGGGCGACCGTGCTCGTCGACGACGTAGTACTCCTCCTCGATACCGAGGGTCCCGGCCCGGGCAAAGTGCTCGCGGGAACCGCGCTCGTCCATCGCCCGGGAGGTGGACCGCTGCGCGCTAAAACCTTCCCCTCCCGGGGATCGCTGCCCGCCCGGCCGGGAACTCCGGGCACACACGGGGAGCGGACTGCTACGCGTGTCGTCGCCTGGCCACGACACCCAGGTGGTCGTCGTGGTACGGTGCGAGCCGTTCGGTCCCGATGACCTCGTAGCACTCGCGCAGTTCCGCCAGCGTCTCCTCGAAGACCGCCTCCGGGTCGCGGGTGACGTCCTCGCTACGGGCCTTGACCGCCATGAGGAGGCGACCGTCCTCCCGGAGGAACCGGGCGTTCGCCGTCGCGACGGCGGCCTGGCCGCGGGTGGCGACGTCCTGCACGATGACGTCGACCGGTTCGACGACGGGCGCGTACTCCTCCGGCGAGCGCGCGTCGGCGAGAAGCGCGAAGAGCCGGTCGCGAGACTCCGCGACGTCAAGCAGATCGCGCATTGGGCGCGCCGCGAACTCGACGGCGTAAGTCGGGCCCGCGAAGTCCGCGACGTGACTGACGGTGGTTCCCGCGGCGGCGCCGAGATAGAGGACGGTCTCGCCGCCTTCGAGCCCGGTGTCGAGGCCGAGTTCGAGTATCGCCCCGAGTTTCGACCGGTGTGGGTTCCAGGCCCGCCACTCGCCGTCCGTGGGTTCGCCGTAGACGGGGTCGCCCCGCGTGGCGAGGCGCTCGGTACCGTCGAACTGTCTGCGCTCGACGCCACCGGGAAGCGTCACTGGTCCTCACCCCGGGCCCGGATGGTACGGATGCGCTCGTCGAGTTCGGCGTCCAGGTCGGGTCGGCGCTCGCCACTGTAGTGGTCGACGCGGGCGGCGATAGTGAGTTTCCCCGCGACGGCGCGGGCGGCCGACCCGCGGTCTTCCTCGCGGGTCCCCCGGACGTACTCGTGGGTGTAGATGACGCCGTGTTTCGGCGACGGTGCGTTGCCGCTCAGGTGAGCGAACAGGGCGTCCTCTGCCCCGAGCACCTGGACAGTGCTGGAGGGCTGTTTCGCGAGGTCGCCCAGCCCCCCGGCGAGCGAGACGAGTCGGGCAGCCAGCACCGGCCCGGCCATCGCGGCGAGGTTTGGCGCGACGTCGTGGGCCGACGTCTCGACGAAACGCTCCAGTTCGTCCGCCTCGTCGGCCAGTTCGGCCGTCCGGGTCGCCAGTGCGAGGAGCCGCTCCGTACCCGGATCGGCGACGCCGTCCTCGGCGTCTGACTCGCCGCCCTCACGCCCGGGTGGACCCTCCGCGGCGAGCTGCCGGGCGTACTCGACGCCCGACCCGGCGTCGTCGTACCGACTGCCGGCCCACTCGGCGACCCGCTCGGCGAGTTCGTTGGCCGTCCGGCGGGCGTCGTCCATGGCGCGGACCGCGTGGACGAGTTGTCGGTCGTCGGCCCGCTCGCGCTCGCGGACCTCGCGTCGCGCGGCCGCAAGGGTCAGGTCGTGGAGTCTGTCGTAATACTCGTCCTCGTCGGCGGCAAAGCCAGTCTCGACGGCCAGCGCCGGCCAGTCGGCCGGTTCGTCGCCGGCGCCGGTCGAGAGACGTTCGATGGCGCCCTCGCGGTCCGACGGGTCGAGTCCGGCGAACCACGCGGCCTCGCCGGCCGCCGGTGTCCCCTCGGTCATACCCCCCTCTACAGCGGCGGCCCGTATATCGGTTCCCGAACGGAACGCTCGCTGAACGCGCCCGGGTGTCGCCACCCGGAGTGTCGAACCTGCGTGGGCCGGTCACGACTTGCGAGACCGGTTCCCGTGAACGGTATCACTGTTTTTGGGCGTTCAACGACCGTCTACTCCCCGGAATCCCGAAAACGTATTGAGTGGGGCGGTCGTATGCCACCCGATGGCACACGCCCCCGATGCCGACTGGTGGGAGGCAGAGCGACGGTACGAAAACGACCTCGTCGGTGACGGGACGCTCTCGGAGATGTTCGAGCGAGCGGTCGAAGCCTTCGGACCACAGGAGGCCCAGCGCTACAAGGGGGGCGTCTACGACCGCTCGCTGCCAGATGACGTCGTTCCGCCGGCACCGCCCGGCGGGTACGCCTCGCTCACCTACGCGGAGATGGGGGCTATCGTCAGACGACTGGCCGCGGGCTTTCGGGACCTGGGCGTCGAGAACGGGGACGCCGTGGGTATCTACGCCGACACGCGTCTGGAGTGGGCGCTCTCGGATTTCGGCGTGCTGGCGGCGGGCGGTATCGTCACCACGGTCTACACCGACTCCTCGGCCCGGCAGGTGCGGTACCTCCTCGATGACCCGGACGCGTCGGCGGTCGTCCTCGAAAACGAGTCGCTGCTCTCGACGCTCGAACGGGTCGAGGACCACCTCGACCTCGATTTCGTCGTCGTGATGGACACTTACCACGGCGACCGCGAAGACGTCCACACGCTCGCGGACGTCTACGACCGGGGCGACGAGACGTTCGACCGCGAGACCTACGAGGGGTGGCTCACCGGTCGCGTGGCCGACGACCTCGCGAGTCTCATCTACACCTCCGGAACCACGGGCCAGCCAAAGGGCGTCCGACTCACCCACGAGAACTTCCGCGCGAACGTCCGCCAGTGCATGGCCCGCATCGGCCAGCGCCCCGACAAGGAAGAGGACACGCCGGTGCTCGACAGCGACTCGCGGACTATCTCGTTTCTCCCTCTGGCCCACGTCTTCGAGCGGCTCTCGGGGCATTACCTGATGTTCGCTGCGGGCGCGGCGGTGGGCTACGCGGAAAGCCCCGACACCGTCGCCGAGGACATCCAGTTGCTCTCGCCGACCACGGGTGCGAGCGTCCCGCGGGTGTACGAGCGGATCTTCGCGACCATGCGCGAGCAGGCCGGCGAATCCCCGGTCAAGGCCAGGATCTTCGAGTGGGCCGCCGACGTCGCAAGACGGTACGTCCGGGCCGACGACCCCGGAAGGGTATTGCGGGCGAAACACGGGCTCGCGGACAGACTGGTCTACTCGACGGTGCGGGAGAAACTCGGCGGGGACGTCGACTTCCTCGTCAGCGGCGGCGGCAGTCTGAGCAGGGACCTCGCCGAACTGTTCCTGGGGATGGGTGTCCCCATCGCGGAGGGCTACGGCCTGACCGAGACGGCGCCGGTCGTCTCCGTCAACCCCCTCGAGGACATCAGACCGGGAACCCTCGGCCCGCCGGTCGCAGACGTGGACGTCAGGGTCGACGAGTCGATGGTCGGCGATAACCAGTTCGAAGACGCCGAGGGGCCCGTCGGCGAGTTGCTCGTCGACGGCCCGAACGTCACCGACGGCTACTGGAACCGCCCCGGCGCGACCGAGGAGGCCTTCACCGACGACGGGTATTTCCGGACGGGCGACATCGTCGAGGTGACCGACGACGGCTACCTCCTCTACCACGAGCGACTCAAGCAGCTAATCGTCCTCTCGACGGGGAAAAACGTCGCACCGGGCCCCATCGAGGACCGCTTCGCGACGAACGACCGCGTCGACCAGGTCATGGTCGTCGGCGACGACCAGAAGTTCGTCGGCGCGCTGGTCGTGCCGAACTTCGAGGCGCTCGAACGGTGGGCCGAACGCGAGGGCGTCGACCTGCCCGACGGCCGCGCCGCGCGCTGCGAGGACGACCGCGTCCACGAGTGGGTCGACGAGGCCGTCCAGGCGGTCAACGCCGACCTCGAACGCGTCGAGAAGATCAAGAAGTTCGCGCTGGTCCCGACCGAGTGGTCCTCCGACGCGGACCTGCTGACCCCCTCGATGAAGAAGAAACGCCGCAACATCCGCGAGGCACACGCCGAAGCGATCCGGCGGATCTACGACGAGGAAGTCGAACGGCCGGCCCGCTGACGGACGCTGTCACCGGCGAACCGGACCGGCGCGGTCAGTCGGCGAGCACACGCACGGTTCTGCGGCGCGGTCCGTCACACTCCACGAACAGTATCGACTGCCACGTCCCGAGGTCGAGGTCGCCGTCGACGAACGCGCGAACGAAAGGCGTCCGGGACTGTGCGAAAACGGCGTTGTGGGACCTACGCGAGCCAGTCGTCGGGTTTAGTGTCGTAGTCGACGTCGTCGGCCGCGAGGTGGGCGACCGCCTCCCAGGCGAGTTCCTGCATCGTCACCTCCTCGCCGTCGTAGCGGAGGAGTCGCCCGACCTCCTCTGGTTCGGGTTCCCGGTCGCGGCGGCGCGCAACCTCGACGTCGTGCTCGTCGAACTCCTTGACGATCGTCTTCAGGTTCACGGGCCGGCCCCAGAGCTCGAACACCCGTTCGAGGACGTCCCGGGCCTGCTTGAGGTCGAGCATGACGCCGTTGTACTGGTGGGCCAGGAGGAGCTCGTTGCGGTTGTTGTAGTTGCCGTCCTCGACGACCACCGTGGGCTTGCCGAAGTTGGTGAACTCCAGCATGAGTTTCTTCTTGACGTCCTCGTAGTCGGTCGACGTGACGCGGTAGTCGCCCGAGGCGTGAGTGTACTCGTAGGTGAAGTAGTCGTTGTCGTCGACGAACTCCTGGGTGAGGAACTCGTCCAGGAACGTCACGTCGTTGTGGCTCTCGCGGACCTCGAACATGCGGTCCCACCCGCGGGTGTACTCGACGTCCGAAAGCGCCGCCTCGACGGAGTCGTACCGCGAGTCGTCGAACATGTACCGCGAGACCCGCTCCAGTTCCGACTGGCCCACGGCTTCGAGAAACCCGCGGTTCTGCGGTTTGACGAGCGAATAGTGGCGTTCGGCCATCCCCTGGTACGTGAGGACTTTCCAGGGATACGTGGCCACGTCGATCTCGCCGTTCCCGGCCGCTTCGAGCGCGTCGGCGTCGAACCGCGGGTCTTCGGGGTCCACTGCCTCGAGCCCGTCGGGGTCGACCGAAGCGACGGCCGGGTCGGGGTCGAGGACGTCGAGGACCGCCTCGAAGTCGACGGTGTCGTGGAAGTTGCGCCAGGTGACCCCGTCGACCCGGAGCAGGCGCTCTATCACTTCGCGGCGGTTCTCGGTGCTCTCGACGTACTGCCAGATCTCTAGGCCGAGTTTGTAGGGGTTGAGGCCCGGCGACCCCAGCACCTGGGCCATGTGGTCGGCGTAGAGGACGAACTCGTCGTCGCCGGCGAAGTTCTCGCCGGTCATCATCGCCGACTCCCAGTAGGAGTTGTGGTTGACGAACCCGCCACCCGCGTACCGGTGTGTCTCTTCGACGGAGATATCGTAGACGTCACCGGTGCCGGTCTCGACGGAAACGACTTCGTCGGTCCAGGATTCCGTTTCGAACCACGCGAGTTCCTCGAGATATTCGCACAGACGGTCGGCCTTTCGCTCGTAGCCAAAGCCGATCTCCTCCGCGAATATAGCGGCGGATTTCCCGGTGAGGTGGACGTGGAAGCACCCGTCGGACTGCTCTCGTCGGCGGCTCAGAATACCGAAATTCGCCAGCAGCAACTGGACGATTCTCGACAGGTCCTCACTCTTGGTCGAGAGGATAGCCCCCTGGTCGCCAGCGTATCCGTCGGCGTCGAACAATCCGCGGAGGAACTCGGCTACAACGGAGCGAGGTGACGCGAGGACCTTCTCCGGCACAGTCTTCGTGCCAGCTGCCTTGCCAGTCGGTAACCCGAGCGACTCGGTCAGCAGGGACCGAAGATGCTCCGAGTACGCGTGGACGCGCCATCGAGAGCCCTGCTGGCGGACGGCCGGTTCGACGCCGAATAGCTCCGATATCAGTCCGGCGAACTCCTCGGCATGTGACTGTTCCCCGGAGGTGAACCCGACGTGTTGGGAGTTCGACGGAACGTGGCCGTCGCCGACGAGCAACCCGAGGAACCGACCGAACTGCTCTGTCACGGTTGCCGGGACGCTGATCGCATCGCGTTGAGAGAGTCCGTGGGTCTCCGGGTCGTAGTTCCCCAGAGCGGATTCGATAGCTTCGGCCTGGCGGGCCCGACCCGTCTTCCGGTAGCGCATCACTGTCCACACCGAAACCTCGGCCTCGTCGGCGACGTCGTGGAGCGCCGTGTACTCTGGAGGTTCCCACTCGGTCTCGGCGTAGTCATCGGGCCAGACGTCGTTGCCCCCGCTGATCTCGACCGGATCGCCGACTTCGAGTTCGTCCAGCCGGACCCAGTCGCCGTCCGGGCGGCGAATCCGGTGATCGTTCGACCCGGTCAACTCGAAGCCCCGGCGCGTCTCGACAGTGACCGTTTCGTGCTCCGGAATGACGTTCGAATCGTAGACGTCTCGTTCGGTCTCGCCGTCGGAAACGGTGACGTGGTCCGCCACGACGTCACGCATCTCGACCAGGCCGTCCGTGGTAAAGACCCGTGTGTCCGGGGCCACACAGGCCCAGCCCTCGTTCATCACCTTCGTCATCTTCTGGGGCGCGAAGTAGTACGCCTCCCGGCGCATGACCTCCAGGACCTCGCGCTGCCAGTCGTCCATCTCGACGGCGCGGTCGGCCTCCTCGTCGTACTCCATGCCGTACTGCAACAGGAAGCCGACGATGTCCGGTTCCGGTTCCTCCGGGAAAGTGACTTCGTCGCCGTCCTCGCTCTGGGCTTCGAGCCACTCCTCGGTGAACACCTGTCCTTTGACCTCCTCGGAGAGGTCCAGTTCCTCGAGCTGGTCGGCGACGTCCGCGATGTCGCGGTCCTCGATGTCGTCGAACGCGTCGGGGTCGACCGGCGCGTAGGGCTCGTGCTGGTCGATGTTGTCCTCCAGCGTGAGAACGTGGTCGATCCACTTCTCGACCTCGCCGCGGTCGACGTCCGTGTCGGCCATGATCTCCTCGATGGCGTCGGCGTGGCGAGCGAGCATGGCGGCGGCGTCCGGTTCGTCGCCGAACATCCCGAACCACTCGTTGTTCGCGAAGAAGTCGGCGTGGGCCTCGACGTGGGTGATGACCGCCTTCTGGTCCGCGAGGGTGTTCGACTCCTGGAGGAACGCGTGGGCGGGGCTGTCGTTGTTGACGATCTCGAAGGCCTTGCCGCCGAGGAACTGTCCCTGCTTTTGCTGGCGGTCGTACGCCATCCCCCACCGCCAGTGCGGGTACCGCTTCTGGAACCCGCCGTAGGCGATGAGCTCGTTCATCTCGTCGTAGTCGACGATCCAGTAGTTCACCTCGTAGGGGTCCAGTCCGAACGTCCGTGCGAGGTTGCGGGCCTCGCGGACCGGTTCCTCGAGGTCGGTTGCGATGCGCTGGGCGTCGAGTCGGTCGTCGTTCATCGGCGGGCCTCCGCGAGGTCGCTCGTCGGCGACTCCGTGAGTCGGTCTGTCATTCCTGTTCACTCTCCGTGCTGAGGATGGTCTCGATGGCGTCGACGACGTCCTCGGGCCCCGAGACGTACGCGACTGCGACGTCGTCCGCGTCGCGGAAGTGCCGTTCCACTTCCTCGGCGTGGGTGGCGTTGATCGCGTTGCCGCTGGGCTGGGTCTCGACGTAGGCGTGCAGGTTCGCGGGGATCTCCTCCATCAGCGGGACAACCCCCTCCTCGGTGTCGTTCGAGGAGTTCTCGGAGTCGCCCGCCGCGAAGACGTAGCGGTTCCACTCGCTCCAGGGGTACTCCTCCAGGAGTTCGGCGGCCAGTTCGTAGGCGCTGGAGATGCGGGTGCCGCCGCCCGAGCGGATGCCGAAGAACTCGTCGCGCTCGACCTCCCAGGCGTCGGCGTCGTGGGCGATATAGACGAACTCGGCGTTGTCGTACTTGCCCTGGAGGTACCAGTCCAGCGGCGTGAAGGTGCGCTCGACGAGTTCGCGTTTCTTCTGGCGCATGCTCCCCGAGACGTCGCGGATGTTGACCACCACGACGTTCTTCTCGCGCTCCTCGATGATCTCGGGGTAGCGGTAGCGCTCGTCCTCCCGGCGGAACGGGACCTGGTCGACGCCCTCCCGGCGGATGCGCGCCGCCGTCGACTCCCGCTCGACGTTGGCCTGCATCTCCTCGATGCTCGCCCACGCCGATCTTTCCTCGCGCGGGAGTTCCTCGTAGGCGTCTTCGAGCCAGGTCTTCGAGACGGGGATGTGCTCGCCGCGGGCCCACTCGTAGACGGTGGCGGGCCCCCAGCCCGCGACCCTGAGCGCCTCGCGGACGTACTCCTCGTCGAAGTCCATCGCGAGTTTGCGCTTGAGGCCGTCCTTGAACAGCCGCTCGAAGTCGAGCGTGGAACTCGGACCCGTCCGGGTGATGTCGGTGAAATCGCCCTCGGTCTCCTCGACCACCTTCTTGCCCTTCGGGTCCAGGTCGAGACCGAGACGTTCGTCGAGTTCCCGGGCGAACTCCTCGGGGTCCATCTCGTAGTACTCGTGTTCGCCGCCCTCCTCGCCGGGGTCGCCGTCCTCGTCGCCGTCGCCGGGTTCGGGCTGGGCGTCGACCGGGTCGCCCTCCTCGGCGTCGCCCTTGCCGACACCGCCCTTGTCCCTGCGGTCGTAGGCGAACTCCGGGAGGTCGACGATCTTGATCGGGACCTGGACCGAGTCCGGCCTGCTCGCCCCCAGGTCGCCGTACTGGATGAACTCCGCGAGGTCCTGTCGGCGCTGTTCGCCCACCTCGCGGTAGCGTTCGAGGTCCTCTCTCAGTCCCATTGGTAACTCACCTGGCTCATGACGTGGCGGCTCGTGAGCTCCGCCGACGCCTCGCTGTAGTCGAACAGTTCCTGCATGTTGCGGATTGTCTTGTCCTTGAGGTCGGCCGTCTCGGTCCCGCCCGGCGGGTTCGCCCACTGGCGCGGGTCGAAGTCCTCGTAGGTGCGCTTGACGTCGTCCCAGGAGTGACTGCCCAGGACCGTCTGGATCACGGGGATCTCCTTGGGCGAGACGTCGCTCACGCGGAACTCGTCGTCGCGGCGCTGCCAGGCGTGGCGGTTGAGGGCGGTGATGATCTTGTCCTCGCGGAACGACTCGACCGCCGGCGTGGGCTCGTTGCCAGCGTAGTCGTCGTCGTCGAACCGCCCGAGGTGTTCGACCTCGAAGATCTTCATCCGGAGGGGGTCGGGGTCGACGTACTCGCCGCGGTCGTTGGTGATGCGCTCGTCGGTCGCCCAGGCGTAGACCTGCTCGATGTAGTCCTCGACGGTGGCCTCGTCGACGCGCTTGTCCCGCATCATCGCGTCGAGCACGTCGTCTTCCTGCCGGCCGAAGACGTGGTTCTTGACGGGCACGACCCGCTCTTCGTACTCCGCGGCCTCGGCGTTCGAGAAGACCGGCGCGTCGGACAGCCCTTCGGCCATCGCGTCGAGGACGTCCCGGGGCATGACGACGTGCTCGACCGGCAGGTCCGCGTGGTGGCGGTCCTGCTCCTCGTGGAAGAGGTCGGCGATGACGTCCCGCGTGTACGTGACCGGGATGCCGTGGTCGCCGTCGCTCGCGTCGTCGGCGAAGTCGAACTCCTCGACCTCGACGCGCTCGTCGCCCTCCTGGAGGAACCCGCGGTCGAAGAGCAGGGCCTTGTCGACGAGGTCGCGGCCGCCGGGGACGTCGCTGACGTCCAGGCGCGTGACGACGGCGTACAGCGCCGCCGCTTCGACGGCGTGGGGCGCCAGTTCCTTCTCGTTGACTTCGTCGCGGGCGTCCCGGACGCCCGTCGTCAGCGGTTCCCGGATCCACTCGTCGAGTTCGCTCCAGGAGTCGGCGTCCCAGACGTTCGTCTCGTTCGTCAATTCGCGCCGGAGCAGTTCCGCCTCCAGCGAGAGGTTCGTGAGGTAGGTGAACTCGTGTTTGTCCAGGCGCCGTTTCAGGGCCTTCAGCGGGTCCTGTCCCTCGCGCTCGGCGTGCTGGTTGAGCTTGGCCTCCAGGTCGGGGTTGGAGATGATGACCAGTTGCGTGTCGATGTCCATCCCGATGCCCTTGTCCAGCTTGACGGAGCCCTCGTCGGGCACGTTCAGCAGCTTCTGGAGGAGGTCGGCGTGCTGGGCGGCGTCCTCGACGACCGTCAGCAGGCCGTTGCCTTGCGAGAGGACGCCGTCGTACGAGAACGCCTGTGGGTTCTTGCGCCCCCGCGAGTCGAGTTCGCGCAGCATCCCCTGCATCCACGCCCCGACCAGTCGCTCCTTGGTGGTGCCGTCGTCCTCGGAGTGGAGGACGCCGATGCCCTGCCCGATGTCGACCACGTAGTTCTTCACGCGCAGGTGCTGGGGGTCCGACACCGCGGTGAAGAGGTCCTCGACGCCCTCGCGGCGGTACTGCTCTTCGAGGTAGTCGTAGGCCTCCCGGGAGAAGGGGTCCAGTCCCGCCTCCAGGCGGACGGGGATGTGGTCGTCCAGGCGGTCGTTGAGGTCGGCGACGAGGTCGGCCCGGACGTCCTCCGGGAACACCGACAGCGGGTGGGCCTGGACTGGACTCTCGTACCAGTCGTCCTCGTCGGCGACCGGTTCGTCGGCGTAGGTCAGCCCGGACCCCGTCGAGCCCGCGCCGGCGACGTTCCACTCGACGGTGTAGCGCCGCCCCGCGTCGGTCTTGGAGTACTCCCGGAGGCCGTTGATGAGACAGCGCTTGAGTTCGGACTTGCCGGTCGCCGTCGGCCCCTCGAGCCAGACGATCTTCTCTTCTTTGCCCCGGCCCGCGGCGATCGAGCGCAGGTCGTCGACGAAGCCGTTGAGCACCTCGGTGTTGCCGAGGATGGCGTGCTCGCCGTCGTTGTGCGGGTCGTCGAAGAAGCGGTAGCGCTCCTTTTCCTCGCCCTCTTCGACTACCCGCCGCGTGCCGGCGGCCTCGATGGCCTCCAGCAGGTACTTCGAGGCGTGGCTGGCGATGCGGGGGTTCTCGAACACCGCGTCGACGTACTCACCGAGGCCCATCGGTGCCTCGTAGGTGTCCCGCAGGGACTCGTCCCCGCGCCGGATGTAGTCCTCGCCACTCATCTCAGTCGTCCGCTTCCATCTCCGTCTTGGCCACCTCCGCGCCGGCGAACTCGAGGACCTCCTTGGCGCCCTCCTTGCTGTACCCCTGCTCGACGAGCGCGCGGACCCAGGAGTTGCGCTCCTCGTCGTCCATCTCGCCGCTGGAGACGAGCGCCGAGAAGTTGATGTTGTGTTTCTTGTCCTCCCAGAGCTTGCGTTCCAGCGCCCGGCGCAGGCGGTCGTTGTCCTGGGGGTTGAACGTGTCCCCCTCCCGGGCGCGTCGGGAGACCCAGTTCGACACCTCCTGGCGGAAGTCGTCTTTCCGGTCCTCGGGCAGGTCGAGTTTCTCCTCGACGCTGCGGAGGAACTGCTCGTCGGGTTCCTGCTCGCGGCCCGTGATCTCGTCTTCGACGGTGTCGTCGTCGATGTAGGCCATCACGTGGTCCATGTACTTCTCGCCCT
>JAZKRZ010000069.1:0-14568 GCA_036626395.1 Haloarculaceae archaeon | reverse complement strand
CTAATCGACAGACGGAAAATTGATCGACGTGTGATTTCTGGGTCTCGAAAGTGAGGTTCCGTTTCGAGTATTTAAAACCGGCGTGAGCCGGTAGTGACGGCCTGATGTGTGTTATACTGTCGGACACAAGTACGTGAACACGCTCGCCGGGAACACGCCAGCGAAACGCCCGTTCCGGGTCGAACGAGCCACCGACGGTGGCCTCACGTGTGTCCGACAGTATTAATGCCGATGTCAGCGAAAGGCCGTCATACTCACGGACATAGATACACGGACCGGCGTCCACACGGTCTGCTCGCGGCCGACCGGGCGGGACGTTCCCGTCGTGAATACTCGTCTACTCGGTCCGAAAACGGGACAGCGAAACGCTGTCGACCCCGGCGGACGGTGGGGAGACCGGGGGCGTCGCCGAGACGGAAACCCAAGAGTGGGGTCGACCGGCGAAACTGTGCGTCGCGCGGGCCAGCGCCGTCACTCGGAGTAGCCCTCCTGGAGGAACGCGCCCTCGGTCTCGTACATGGAGACGAGTTCCTCGACGAACTCCGCGGGCGTCTCCCCCTCTTCGCAGTGGCCCTCGATGCGCTCGGCCAGGTCGTCCGGGATCTCGATGGTCGTCGGCATACGTGGAGGTTGGACGGCCCGGGTGAAATAGCTGCCGCGCGTCCCCGGCGTCTGAAAACTGCGACCCCGGGAACTCGGGGACGGGACTGCCGGAACCACGAGAGGGCCGGTCACTGCCGGCGCGTCACTCCTCGGCGCGGCGCTTCCACTCGCGTTCCTGGCGGCGCTCTGCGACGTGACTCCGGCCGTCGGCCACCTCGCGGCGCGCCCGTTCCGCCAGGTCGGTCACGTCGTCCATGAACCCCGCCTCGAAGGACTCGACCACGTCGTAGGACCACCGGTCCTCGTCGATGACACCACGGGGCAGGTAGGCGTCGCGCACCGCGTCCGCGACCTCCTCGTGTCCGCTCTCGCGCAACAGCCCCTCCGCCGCCGCCAGGTGTTCCATCGCGTGGCCCGTGTTGTGGTGAAAGCCGACGAGTTTGCCGTGAGCGCGATGCAGCCACTCGACCCCGAGTTCGACCTCGTGGAGCGCCTCGACCTCCGTCTCCGTCATGTCCCGCTCGCCCGCACTGTCGTCCGTGGTCATGTGTAATGGTACCCTGCCACGGGGTTTAGGCCTGTCGGGGGATTCGGCGGTCACGGCGGTGCCGACCGGCAGGGGCCGTCGGACGCTTCAGTCTTCCGTCTCGTCGTCGCCGGTCATCACGCGGGTCGTCTCGTGTTCCTGGGCCTGACGGTGGGCGTCGTTGATCAGGCGGAGCACTTCGGGGAGGACTTCGACCTCGATCTGGTCCTCGATGGTGGGGTCGACGGCCTCGACCGCCTCGAGTTTCTCGGCGTACTTGTCGGGGAGTTCGATCTCGAATTTCACTGTCCTCGGATCCTCCCGTCCGGCCGTATAAAAAACCGCGCGTGGTTCCCCGGGTGACCGACGGGGAGCGACGCACACAGCCTCAGCGACGTTGCCGGGCCAGCACCGCGACGACCAACAGTGCGAGGACGGCCGCGACCAGTCCCATGCCCGCGCCGTCGGCGACCGTCGTCGGCGTCGCCGTCGGGGTCGGCGTCGGCGTCTCGTCGGGCGCTGGTTCGACCCCCTCGACGACGGCCGATGCCTCGAGTCCGTCGGCGCTCGCGCGGATCGTCTGGTTGCCGGCGCGCTCGACGGTGGCGCTGGCGACCCCCTCGCTGTTGGTCTCGGCGACCGTGGTGCCGTTCAGACTGACCGTGGCGTTCGGAACCGGCGTCCCGTATTCGTCGGTGACGGTCACCCGGACGGGTTCGCCGACGACGACGCGCTGGTTGTCGGTCCGGATGGAGATGGCGGGCGTCCGCTGGATGCTGACGTTCAGCGACGCGTCAGATTCGTCGACCTCGAGTTCCCGCGTGACGGTGCCATAGCCCGGTTTCGTCACCTCGACCTCGTAGCGGTCGTTGACGGGAACGCTGATAGTCACACGCCCGCTGCTCTGGGTGGTGACGTCGGCGATGCCCCGGAGAGAGACGTTCGCGTTCGTCAGCGGGCGCGGCGGGTCGAAGTGGTCGTCGGTCACGCTGAACGTCGCTAGCACCGTCGACTGTTCGATGGTCATGGTCTGCTCGACCCGGCCGTCGACGGTGACTTTCGTCTTGTTGCGGAGATACCCCTCCTTGAACGTGATGAGGGTGTACTCGTCGCGCTCGATGTCGGGCGTGGTGAACGTGCCGTCGGCGCCGGTCCGCTCGTTGATGACCGGGCGGCCGTCCTGGAACATGCGGACGATGGCGTTCTCGACGCGGCCGTTCTCGTCGCGGACGACGACCGTCGCCCGGCCGCGCTGGGCCATCTCGATGGTCACCTCGCGCTCGGTGGCGTTCTCGACGACGTAGGGCCTGTTGCGAACGTAGAAGGAGCGGTCGGTCCGGATCGCGACGTCGGCACCCTCCGGGACGTCGAGGAACGCCTTGCCGTTGCCGGCGGTGGTCGCGTTGACCGGGCCCCCGCCGTCCCAGGTCGCCGACAGCTTCACGTCGTCCAGCGGATTGCCGCTCTGGTCGACGACGGTGACGGTCAGCGTGACGTCGTCCTGGCTCGCGGCGACACCGGACTCGCTCGCGCTCCCGGTCGCTGTGGCGGGCGCCACAGCGACCCCCGCGACCGTCGCCAGGACGACTATCAGCGACAGGAGGCAGGTCCCGGATCGCGCGCCTGACATCGACATAGCCGAGTGGTCGGCTGGCCGGCCCATATCTCTGTCGGCCGTCCAGACCCGCCCGTCGCCGGTCCGTACCCGATACTGGTGTGGGGGGAGCGTGGTCCGAGTGCCGTTTTCGACCGTCGCGTCTCACCGACTGTTCCCGAGGTCCGCCACGAGGTCGTCTATCTCGGCGCGGGTGGCGGTCGTCATCGGATCGGGGAGCGTCCGGCAGAAGGTCGCGCTCGCGACGCCGTACCTGAGCGCCTCGTCGGTCCCGGCGCCGTCGAGTGCGCGTCCGAGAAACCCCCCGACGAGCGCCGCGTGCTGGCCCGACGGGTCGACCGTCTCCGTCTCGATACCGTCGTGCTCGTGGATGACGCTGTCGTGCCAGGCCAGCGCACCGAACTCGCTCCGGGTGACCACGACCGTCCGGAAGTCGTACTCGGAGGCGACGGCGTGGGCGACCTGGCGGGGGTTCCCGGACCGGTCGAACAGCGTCTCGAGCTCGCTCTCGTTGACGAACAGAACGTCCACGGCGTCGAAGACCTCGGTCAGGGTCTCTCGGGCCTCCTCGGGCGTGGCCAGCCCCGGCTGGTAGTCGACGTCCATCGCGACCAGCCCCTCCCCGGCGGCGCGTATGACCGCCTCGGCAGTCTCGACGATATCGCCCGAGAGCGTGAGCGTGCTTCCGGCGACGAACGTGGCGTCGGCGGCCTGGACGCGGTCCATCGGCAACTCGCCGGGCGTCACCGTCACCGCCGCACAGGCGGTGCGGTCCTCGTACCGCCGGCTCGCCCTGGGGTCGGACCCGTCCTCCTCGAAGACCAGACTCTGACGTCCGCCCTCGCCCCAGGCGATCTCCGTGTCGATCCCGTGCTGGTGGAGCGCCCGCGCGACGCGGTGGCCGAGCGCCGTGTCCGGCAGTTTCGAGAGCCACGTCGTGTCCGCTCCGACGCTGCTCGCCGCGACCGCGACGTTGCTCTCGGTGCCCGACACCCGCAGTCTGACGTCCTGGGCAGTCTCGAACCGTTCCCCGTCTGCCGGCGACAGTCGCAACGCCGTCTCCCCGAACGTGACCAGCTCCGTCATACCCCCTGATCGAAGTCCGGGGGTTTAGTTTGCCGGGTCGGTTTCCCGTGCGCGTCCTTCCTCCGTCGTTCGACGCTCACCTGACGCCGACCGAGATTCCTCGGGGCCGCCGGGCGCACCGGGGTCACTCCCGGCGGCCGCTGTGGCCGGGATAGTCGCGCTCGAAGCGGGCCTCGATCTCGTCGATGTCGAACTCGACGACGACGGGTCTGCCGTGCGGGCAGGCCCACGGGTTCTCGCAGTCGTCGAGCGCCGCGAGCAGCTCTCGCACCGACCCCTCGGTCAGGGAGGTGTTGCCCGTGACCGAGGGGTAACAGGCCAGGTCGGCGAGCAACTCGTCGGCGGCCGCCTCGACGGTCTCGGCCGCGTCGTCGGCACCGCGGACGAACGCACCCAGTACGTCACGCAGGAGGTCGGGGTCAGCCGTCTCCGCGACGAGCGAGGGGACCGTCCTGACCTCGACCGCCCGCTCGGCGGTCCGCTCGGCACGGAACCCGAGTGTCGCCAGCGCGTCGGCATAGCCCTCGAACAGTTCGGCCTCGCGGGCGGTCAGCGACACGGTCACCGGGTCGGCCAGCGCCTGCGTCGTCACGTCCCCCGCAAACCGGTCTCTCAACCGCTCGTAGTTGACCCGCTCGTCGGCCGCGTGCTGGTCTATCAGGACGAGGCCGTCGCCGGTCTCGGCGACAACGTACGTCTCCTGGAACTGCCCGAGAACGCGCATCGACGGGAGCGAATCGAACGACGTTTGATCCGCCGGGTCGATATCTCCCCCCAGTCGCGCCTGGTCGTGGCCGCCGCCGAACTTCCGGTCGGCCCCTGGGTCGTCGCGCGTCCCGTGGCCGTGCCGGACGCGTCCCGCGGTCGTATCGGCCGTCGCCCCTCCGTCCGGGTCGGCGCCGTCGGGACTGGCTCCCGTCGCCTCCCCCTCGACCGCGTCGGCGTCGGCCGGTCGAGCGTCGGGACTCCCCGCCGTCGACGAGGTGTCGCCGGCCGCGGACCCCGGGCCAGCCGCCGTGTCGTCCCCCGACTGCCCCCGTTCGGGTGTGATCTCCGTCTGGTCGGGGGCGGACTTCCCGCGAGGAGCGCCGCTGCGCAGGAGTCCCGCCCCGAGGAGCGCGTCCTCGACGGCGGTCCGGACCTGTTCGCGCACCCCCTCCTCGTCGGCGAAACGGACGTCGAGTTTCCGGGGGTGGACGTTGACGTCGACGTCGCCGGCGGGCACGTCCAGAAAGAGCGCGGCGAAGGGGTATCGGTCCGGCGCCAGTTGCGTCCCGTAGGCGTCTATCACCGCGTCTCTGACGGCGCTGGCAGTGACGTACCGACCGTTGACGTACGTGGAGAGGTACTCGCGACTCGCTCGCGTCGTCTCCGGGTGGCTCACCAGTCCCGAGACGCCGCCCAGCGGCCCGTCCGGGAACGCCTCCCTGTCCCGGTTCGCGGCGTCGTCGCTCGCCCCGCCGTCGACCTCGACCATCGAGCCCGCGACTTCGCGGCCGTAGACGGCCATGACGGCCTCGCGGAGGTCGCCGGTGCCCGTCGTCGCGAACGTCTCGCGGCCGTCGTGGGTCAGCGAGACGGCGACGTCGGGGTTGGCCAGCGCGTACCCCGTCACGACGGTGTTGACGTGAGCGAACTCCGTCGCGTCCTGTTTGAGGTACTTGCGGCGGGCGGGCACGTTGTAGAAGAGGTCCTCGACTTCGACGGTCGTACCCTCGGGACAGCCAGTGGGCCCGACGCTCGTCACGTCGCCGCCCTCGACGACGAGTTCGGTCCCCCGGGCTGCTTGCTGCTGGACCCCGTCGCGCGAGGCGGCGTCGCGGTCGCTGCGGGGGCGAGTGCGGACGGTCAGGCGGGAGACGGCACCGATAGCGTGCAGCGCCTCGCCGCGAAAGCCGAGTGTCGCGACCCCCGCCTCCAGGTCGCCGATGTCGCGGATCTTGGAGGTGGTGTGTTCCTCGACGGCGCGGCGGACCTCGGACTCGGTCATGCCGACGCCGTCGTCGGCGACGCGGATCCCCTCGGTCCCGCCCGCCTCGACCGCCACCTCGACGCGGGCGGCGTCGGCGTCGAGGCTGTTCTCGACGAGTTCCTTCACGACCGAGGCGGGACGTTCGACTACCTCGCCGGCCGCGATGCGCTCGACGGTCGCCTCGTCGAGTCTGCGGATGTCGGTCATCGAGTAACCGGTGGGGGCGACGCGGTAAAAAACACTCCCGGACGGGGCTGGTTACTCGAGGCTGGCTGGTACTGTGCGCTGGACTGTTTGGCCCAGCCACGCGTCATCCACTTCAGCCGAACTCGCGGATTGCGACCGTCGGGTGGCGTCGTCACGTTCCGCGCCCAGGAAATACAGGGCGGCGGCCTCACGACCTACCGCGTCGTCGGGGAAACTGACCGCGGCTACGTCACGAGAGGTGACGCCAACCCGTTCACGGACCAGGACAGCGGCGAGCCACCCGTCAAGGAGACGCAAATCGTCGCCGTCGCGTGGCAACCCGGGAGAACGGTGTCCGTCGTCCCGCATATGGGCACGCTCGCCACCGGCCCCGGTCCTCGCTGTCGACGCCGTCCCCGGGGTCCCGTTCTCCATCCTGGGCGTGACGTTCCCGGGAACCGATCGCGTCCGCTCGACACCGACCGCGACCGGCTGGTCGTCTTCAGTGTGGACGTGAACTACACGTACACCTCACCGCGGTGACCGACTCGCCGGGACTACGCCTCGGAGACCACGTCGACGAACTCGCCGGGCTGCTCGGCGTAGGGGACCAGCGCCGACTCGCCGACGGAGACGAGGCGGACGTCGGCCTCCTCGGCGAGGTCGCGACCGGTCGAGAGCGGCGGCATATCGGCCTCCTGGCCCCAGACGAGCGTCACCGGCACCTCGATATCGCGGAGGGCGGCGGCCAGGTCTACCTCGCTGTCGAGGTGGCCGCTGATGAAGGAGGCGGGGGCAAAGCGCGCGCCGGGCTGGTGGGCGGTCCGCCACTCGTACTCGACGGTCTCGTCCTTCAGGTTTGCCACGTCGTGGTAGCCGTGGTCGTCGTGGAAGTAGCGGATCGACGCCTCGCTGGCGACGAGGTTGTACAGCGCCTCGCCGACCACGGGCGAGCGGACGAGCGTGCGGAGCCAGACCCGCTCGCCGGGGATGGTCGTCGCCGTGGGACAGACGAGGACGTACCGGCTGGCGTCGACACCGTCGGCGGCACTGGCGGCGTATGCGCCCGTCAGCGAGGCCGCGACGACCGTCGGTTCGTCGACGACGTCGCCGAGGAAGTCGCCGACGAACGTCTCGTACAGCGCCGCCGAGTAGGTCAGCGGCGGGCGGTCGGACCGACCGAACCCCGGCAGGTCCGGCGCGACGACGTGGTACTCGGCGGCCAGCGGTTCGACGACTTCCTTCCACTCGTGGCTGGAGGCGGCGGCGTTGATGCCGTGCAGGAGGACCAGGTCGGGGTCGTCGGGGTCGCCCGCTTCCGTGTAGGCGACGTCGAACCCGCGCCAGCGGTAGGTGCGCTGTTCGCCCGGCAGGGGCGGGGGTAACTCGCCCGCCCGCCGCGCCAGCACGGCGTTGGCGACGGCGGCCGTCCCGAGTGCTCCGACCGCCGCTCCGGCTACTGTTCGGAGTCGCATGCCTGACACTACCCGCCTCGCGCGCTTATAGCCTGCGACCGGCGTGTCGCGGAACAGTTCACGAGACGGGCGAGTTCGGAACTGCCGGGCGCTGTCGTCGCAGGCGCCGGGCGTCACTCATACTGTCGGACACAAGTGAGGCCACCGTCGGTGGCTCGTTCGACCGGGAACGGGCGTTTCGCTGGCGTGTTCCCGACGAGCGTGTTCACGTACTTGTGTCCGACAGTATCACCCTCGACCGTCGCCGCGTTCCCCGTCGCGGCGCTCGCGGACGCAGTCGGCGACCGGCGCGACGACCTCGTCGGCGACGGTGTAGGGGTCGGTCTCGCGGGCGACGATCCGGTCGACGGCGGCCTCGATGCCGCCGCGGCGGTCGATCTCCTCGGCGAGCAACTCGTGGACGTCCTCACGCAACAGCGTCCGGACCTCGGCGGCGTAGCGCTCGCGCGCCTGCCGGTCGAGTTCGCCCGACGCGACGAGGTACTCCCGGTGGTCCTCGAGCGCCGCCAGGAGGTCGTCGACGCCCTCGCCCGTGTTCGCGACCGTCTCGACGATGCGGGGTTCCCACTCGTGGTCGTCGTCCGCCTCCGCGCCGTCCCCGTCGTTCGCCTCGTCGGCGGACGCACCCACACTGTGTGTCGCGCCGTGGTGGCCGGCGCTTCCCCTGTCACGGGTGCCGGTGGGGGAGCCCCCGCCCATGTGGAGCATCTCTTCGAGTTCCTGGACCGTGCGGTCGGCGCCCGCCAGGTCGGCCTTGTTGACGACGAACAGGTCCGCGATCTCGAGGATGCCCGCCTTGAGCATCTGGACGTCGTCGCCGCTGCCCGGCGGGACCAGGACGGCGACCGTGTCGGCGGTGCGGACGATGTCGACCTCGTTTTGGCCCGCGCCGACGGTCTCGACGATCACCCTGTCCTTGCCGAAGGCGTCGAGCGCAGTGACGGCGTCCGTGGTGGCGGTCGAGAGGCCGCCCAGTGTCCCGCGGGCGGACATCGACCGGAAGAACACGTCCATGTCGCCGACGTTCGAGGCCATGCGGATGCGGTCGCCGAGCACCGCGCCGCCGGTAAACGGCGAGGCGGGGTCGATAGCGATGACGCCCACCGTCAGCCCCCGGTCGCGGTAGGTCTTGGCGAGTTTGTCGACGAGCGTGGACTTGCCGGCGCCGGGGCTGCCCGTCACGCCGAGGACCTCGGCGTCGCCGGTGTGGGCGTGGAGCGCGGCGACGAGGTCCCGATAGCCGGGCGCGCGGTTCTCGATTTTCGTGATCGTCCGGGCCAGCGCGCGGTGTTCGCCCGCGAGGACGCCCTCGACGAGACGGTCGACCTCGGACCGGGTGTCCTCGTCGGACGTCCCCGAGTGGCCCTCCTCGTCGGGGCTCTCGGACCCGTCCTCCCCGCCGGTCATCGCTCGGGCGCGTTCGCGTGGACGTACTCGATCATCTCGTCCATGGAGGCGCCGGGGCCGAAGATCTCGGCCACGCCCGCCTCCCTGAGGGTGTCCTTGTCGTCGTCGGGAATGATCCCGCCCACGAGCACGAGGGTGTCCTCGAAGGCGCCGTACTCGCGGAGGCCGTCCATGATCTTCGGGACGAGCGTGTTGTGGGCGCCCGAGAGAATAGAGATGCCCAGCACGTCGACGTCCTCCTGGACGGCCGCCTGGACGACCTCGTCGGGCGACCGGTGCAGGCCCGAGTAGATGACCTCGAAGCCCGCATCGCGGAAGGCGCGGGCGATGACGTGGGCGCCCCGGTCGTGGCCGTCGAGGCCGACCTTCGCCACGAGACACCGGATCTGGCGCCCCTCCCGTCCCCCGGTCTGTTCTGTGCTCATGGCCCTAGATTCCCGCGCTGGCGGTTTCACGTTTGCGGTGACATTTGCGCCGGCCGCGCGACCGCGGTGGGGTTTCGAAGGGAGTATGTCGGTGGCGTCCCGACGCCCGGTCATGGCAGTCGCCGAAGACCTCCAGTCGCGGGTGAAGGCCAATCCCCGCCGCGTCACGGCCGTCCTCTCGGTCGTCGGGTACGTGCTCGTGCTCGGCGCGTTCACGCCCTACGCGCCGTTTCCCTCGATCAGCCGGGAGACGACGGTCCTCCTGGGTGACGCCATCGCCGTCGTGAACACGCTCGCGCTCACTGCCATCCTCCTGGGGGTCTATTTCATCAGGAACGGCGAGGTGCGCAAACACCGCGCCGCGATGCTGACCGCGTTCACGCTCATCGTGGTCTTTCTCGCGATGTACCTGCTCAAGGTCGGCGGCGGCTTCGAGAAGTCCATCCTCGCCTCGGGTCCGGTGCTGTACGCCTACCTCGCGATGCTGGCCGTCCACATCCTCCTGTCGGCCGTCTCGGTGCCGGTCGTCCTCCACGCCGTCGTCCTCGGTTTGACACACTCGCCCGCGGAGTTGCGCGAGACGGTCCACGCCCGCGTCGGCCGGATCGCCGCCGCTGCCTGGTCGCTGTCGCTGTTCCTGGGCATCGTCACTTACGTGCTCCTCAACCACGTCTACGGCTGGGAACCCCGCGGCCACGAGGCAGTCCTCCTGCTCGCCGTCGGGCCCTCCTGGCGCCGGGTCCGGTCGACGCTCCGCCGTGTCCTGTCGCGCTGAGCAGGCTCGTCGGTGACGCCGGTCTCGACCCGGCGAGACGTCAGCCCGCCTCGGTCGTTTGCCCGACCCGTGCACACCCGCCAGCAACGTTTTCTCGTCGGCTGTGCTACGTGTCAGCATGGCAGATGAACCCGAGGAAGCGCCGGCGGACGATTCGAGCGAGCCGCGGCGGTGTGACTACTGCCGGCTCCCGATCCCGGGCGAGGGAGTGACCGTCGAACACGACGGCCAGGAGTACCGGTTTTGCTCCGCGGGCTGTCGCGAGGCGTCGGAGGACTCGGAGAAAGTCTTCACCGAGTACCACGGCTTTCGGCGGACGCCGACCGGGGTCGGGCCGATCGACGAGAGCCTCCCCCAGGGCGTCCCGCGAAACTCCTTCGTCATGCTGACCGACCTCGCGGGGACGCGAACGGAAGCGATCCGGGCGGAGCTGGCCTGGCGGGCACTCCAGCGGGGTGAGCCCGTGGTGGTCGTGACGTTCCTCGAACCACCGGTCTCGGTCATCCAGGAGTTCGTCACGCTCGACTGGAACCTCCTCCCGTACCTCGAAGCGGGCCGGCTCCGGTTCGTCGACGCGTTCACCCACCGCATGGAGGACCGCGACCTGTGGGCCGACCGGCTCAGCGACTGGAACCGCCATCTCGCGGGCTTTTGCGACGAAGCCACCTCGCGGGTGCGGGACCCCTCGGACGTGGACGAACTCTCCCACCGGATCGACGACGCGCTCGAGACGCTCGATATGGAAGACCGGGGCATCGTCGTCGTCGACTCGCTCAACGAGTTCGGCTCGCACGTCCAGCCCGTACAGGCCTACCGGTTCCTCAAGGACCTGCGCGCGACCGTCTCCAAGAGCCGGTTCGTCCCGATATACGCGAGCGCGACCGTCTCGAACGACGGCGAGGGGTTCCCGCACGACCTGGATTACATGGTCGACGGGATCGTCGAGTTGCGCCTGAACGACGACCTCGTCGAGGGGTCGCTGATGAAACAGGTCCGCGTCCGGAAGATGAGCGGCGTCCTCAACCTCCCAAAGTGGGTCCTCTACGAGTACACCGCCGGCGAGGGCATCGTCACCATCGAGATCCACGACGGCCCGCCGGACGACGAGAGTGAGGCGGACACGGCAGGCGGTAACGGCAAGGCGTCGGCTGCTGACGACGGCGAGACGACGGACGCCGGGGGCGGCGAGGGGGCCGAAGCGGACGCGGACGCGGACGACAGCGGGCCGTGAGCGGGGGGCGCCGGCCGACAGCAGGTCCCGTGGCATCCGGACCGCTGTGACTGTGTCCCGGGACGACCCCACGGTCGCGCGCGGTCGGCCGGATATGGCTCCCAGCAGTCCGCATCAGTCCGTCTGTGGCAGGGCGAACGCGCCGAGCGTGACGAACAGCGCGGTAAGCGCGACCAGCACGAGCAGGTGACCCGGTACCGGGTCCAGCGGGCCGACCGCGGGGGCGGCGTAGCCCGTCGCGGCGCGGACGCCCCGCGAGAAGTACGTCAGCGGCGAGAGCCACATCGCGGGTTCGAACCACGCCGGGAGCAGTTCTGGCGGAACGAACGTATCGGAGAGGAAAAGCAGCGGGAGCGCGATGCCGTTGCTGGCGGCGATCACCCCGTCCTGGGAGTCGGCGAGCGACCCGATGAGCGCGCCCATCCCGCAGAAGAGCGCGACGCCGGCGACGACGGCGACGACCGTGGTCGCGACGGACGTCGGGGTGACGGCGATGTCGGCGCCCGTGAGGACGACGACCAACACGAGCAACAGGAGCGCCGCGAGGCCGATGACGACGACGTTGACCAGCGTCTGGGCGAGCAGCCACTCGACGCGGGTGAGGGGCGTGGTCGCGAACTTCTCGAAGCGGTTGCCGTCGCGGTGGCGCGCCACCTCGCTGCCGACCCGCGAGAGCGGCGTGAACAGCACGACCACGGCCAGGTACCCCGGAACGTAGTAGGCGGGGTCCTCGGCGAAGAGGCCGCCGGTGGGTTCGGTCTGGACCAGCGCGCCGAAGATGACGACGATGATCAGCGGGAAGAAGAAAGTGAAGAAGACGGCCGTGCGCCGGCGCAGAAAGGAGTGCCAGCCCGCCCGGGTCGACGCCGCGACCCGACTCGTCCGGCTCACCGCCGTCCCCCCACTGCGTCGGTCAGCGACCGGCTCCCGGCCGCAGCCGCGGGGTCGGCCGCCTCAGTGAGTTCGAGGTAGACGTCTTCGAGGTCGGGTTCGGTCCAGGTCAGCGACTCGTAGGCCGCGCCCGCGGCGTCGAGCGCGTCGACCACGCGGCCGATGTCGCCGGGGTCGATGCCGTAGACGGTCAGCGTGCCGTCGGCGGCGTCGACACGCTGGCCGTCCGCGAGCCGAAGGTCCAGGGCCGCGGGGTCGGCGTCGGTCTCGACGACCAGTCGGGGGTCCCCGCCGTGCTCGGCGACGAGCGCGTCCGGGTCGTCGACGGCGACGAGGTCGCCGTCGGCGAGCAACCCGACGCGGTCGCCCAGCCTGTGAGCTTCCTCCATGTAGTGGGTGGTCACGACGATGGTGGTCCCGCCGTTGGCCAGGTCTTCGAGGAGGCCCCACAGCGCCCGGCGTCCGGCGGGGTCGATACCCGTCGTGGGTTCGTCGAGAAAGAGCAGGTCGGGGTCGTTGACCAGGGCGGTCCCGACGCAGACCCGCCGGCGCTGGCCGCCCGAGAGCCTCTCGTACCAGGTGTCGGCGTCGCCGGCGAGGCCGACGTCCGCGAGCACCGCGTCGGTGTCGCGGACCTCGTCGTAGAGGCCGCCGAAGTAGTCGACGAGTTCCCGGGCGGTGAGTCGCTCGGGTGGGTCGAAGTCCTGGGGGAGCAGGCCGACGCGTTCGGGGTCGACCTCCCGGGGGTCCCGGCCGAAGACCCGGACCGTGCCCTCGGCGTCGGTGGTGCCGGTGAGCGCGCGGACGAGCGTCGTCTTGCCCGCGCCGTTGGGGCCGACCAGGGCGAGCACCTCGCCCGCGTCGACCGACAGGGAGACACCGGCGAGCGCGACGGTCTCGCCGTACGCGCGGCGGACGTCCTCGGCGACGAGCGTCGCTGTCATACCCGAAGTGAGCGGCCCGGCGCGCAAAGACCGTTCGGTTCGGGTCCGGCCGTCGAGGGGCGCCGAACCGGCAGGCGGTGGGGTCTGGGAGGGCCGAAAGGCGTGGAGGGTCGAAGCGTGCGGGGGCTGGTGGGTCGAGAGGGGACCGGAGGGGCGGAGGGGAGGCCGCGTCAGGCGGGTCTGGGAGCGGCGTCGGTCTCGGGCGTACCGGCGGACCCGTCGGCGTCACCCCGCCAGCGGTCGCCGGCGGCCAGCGCGAGCGCGCCGAGGCCGACGACGAGGACGGCCAGCGTGACCAGGCCGCCGAGGAGGGGGACCTGCGAGAGCGCCTCGACGCCGACGACGCCCGCGAGGAGTGCCAGCCAGCGGTTCTCGCTCCCGGCGGCGCGGAGGACCTGCCTGCCGACGAGGAACTCGCCGTAGACGAGGCCGGCCCAGACCGAGAGGACGAAGATGGCGCCGCCGGCCAGCGCCACCGGGATGCCGACGACGGTCAGGAGGAAGGCCACGAGCGCCAGCGGGACGGCCACCAGCGAGACGATGCCGGTCGCGGTGCTGCGGATGGGGTCCTCACCCCCGCGCGTCGCCACCTCGGCGGAAAAGCGCGGGAACAGGGCCAGCAAGACCGCGCCGACGAACAGGGCGAGGACCGTCCAGTAGACCGGCGCCAGTCCCGCCGGGACGAATCCGGGCACGAACGAGAACGTCGGTGCGGTCGGTTCGATCTGGATCTCGGGGCCCGCGGGCCGCCAGTCGTCCTCGCGCTGGGTGACAGTGCCGTCGACGCGCGCGCCGTCGGCCCGCTGCAGGGACTCGCGGTAGGTGACGTCACCGCCGACCACCGCGGTCGAGCCCAGGACCACCGACTCACCGCTCGCGACGCTTCCCTCGACGGTGCCGTTGACCTCGGCGTCGCCGCCGCCGGCCGCGACGTCACCGCCGACGCTCGCGCCGCTGGGGACGACGACCGACCCGGCACCGGCCGCGGCGTCGCCCTCGACGGTCGCACCGGAACCGATTTCGATCGACCCGCCGCCGCTGGCGACGTCCTCACCGACGCGGGCGCCGGGGGCGATCGTGACCGACCCGCTGGCGGCGCTCACCTCGCCGGTGACTTCGCCGGTGACCCGGACCGAACCGGAGGCGGTGGTCACGTCGCCTCTGACGGTCCCGTGGACGACGACGGTCTCGGCCGCGTCGGCGTCGGCTGGCAGTTCGGCGGCCGGCCGTTCGGCCGCGGTCAGGGCAGCAGCGTCCGTGACGGACGGACCGGTGGCAGGCATCGCCGCCGCGCCCGGCAGGGCAACGAGCGCGACGACGAGTGCCGCCACGAGCAGTATCGCCCGCGTGGGGACAGTCGTCTTCATGCACGTCGACCTACTCCCCCCGTCTCGGTAAAAACCCTCCGCGGGCTTCCCACCCGGTAGTTCGG
>JAZKRZ010000068.1:0-14755 GCA_036626395.1 Haloarculaceae archaeon | reverse complement strand
CCAGGACCGCGACCATCCCGGTGGCCATCAGCGCGTAGGCCGCCCGGTAGGCCGCGTCTGGGCCGAGTCTGACTGCCACGGTCTGTTTGTCGATCGACCTGTCGTAGTCGTAGTCCTTCGTATCGTCGACAATCTTGATGCCAGAGAGAAACAGGAAGAAAACCACAGCGATCCCGAGTACCGGCACCGAGAGAATCCCGGCCTGGATATAGAACCCACCAAGGAACGCGAGTGCGATCCCAGCGGGGTAACCCGCCGTCGCCCCGACCGTGTTCGTGTCGAGTTGCGGCGCGTGGAAGTACCCGAGAAACCACGTCGGTGTCGTCAGAAGCACTGCGCCAGCACCGGCGAGTACCCACAGGCCCGCAATCGCGACGAGAAAACCGCCGGCGGCAGCGAACAGTGCCGCTTGACACCCTCCGGCCGTGAGCGGATGGGTCTTGTCCTCGTCCCTGACGTAGAAGTCGACGTAGCCGTCCTTGACGTGGGCGGTGTAGACGGCAAAAAAGAGGGCTGCCACGTGCAAGAACGCCACTCTCGGGCCGATACCGCCACTGAACGCACCGCCCGTGAGTGACGCGGCGAGCGGCGGCAGCATGAACACCGGGTGGACCTGTGACCAGAGCGCTCGGGCCCCTGCCAACACCCCGCGTTCGCGCCGGGAGATCTGCATAACTCATGTATAGGACTGTCGATATAACGGTCTTTCGTACGTCCCACTGACGCGGGCGACTGGTGTCGACCCGAACGCGTCCGGGACCGATCGCACGAACTCCGTCTCCGGGACGTTAATGTGTAGCCACTCCAATTATTTCCCGTGAGGCTCACGGCCCTGTCAGCAGTTGCGCTCGCGTTAATCGCCCTCTTGCTGTTCGCGGGCGTCCGACTGGCATTCGCTCCAGTATCTGCGAACCGCTGGCTTCTCGCGACGGTCGACGACCACCCGAAACGACGACTCGGATATGGCCTGTGCTGGGCAGCGCTCGTGGTAGGGCTGTGGATGGGGGTGGGTGGGGTCGTCCCGCCGTCTGTCCCGGTCGTCGTATCGGTGGCTCTTGCCGGGGCCGCTCTCGTCGGACGGTTCGCTCCTGGGAGTGTGGCACTGGTCGCCCGTTACGGCGTGTGGGCTGTCCTCGCCGCGCTCGGCGGCGCCGTGGCGCTCAGGCCCCTGTCGACGGTGCCGCTCCCCGACATCGGCGTCCTCGGGCGATACACGTACCTTGCGACCGAGGTTGCGTTCGGCGCGGCTGCTCTCGGACTTCTTCTGCGGGCGGGACGAGACGCATCCCGGTCGGCCGCACTGACGATCGCGGTCGTCTACCCGACCGCTTACGTCTGGGACTGGTACACGCTGACCATCGGGGTTTTCTCGATCCCGCTCCGAACCGGGTACGACTTTGTCGGCATTCCCGTGGAGGAACATCTCTTTATGATCGTGGTCCCGGCGTTCGTCCTCGCTGTCCACGAGACGATTCGTTCGGCCCGAGTCGAGTGACCGAGCCGAGTGCCAATCTGACCGCAAAGTCGCGAACGCCGTGGGGCCGGCCGCAGGCTACAGTCGTGGGCACCGCGAGACTGACTGGGGACCGGCACAACGTTCTTGCCGGTCGACCGAGTGGATTAGCGTGGGCGAGCACAGTGGGGGACGGTGAGAATGGTCCAGACACTCGACGGAGATGACCGATACGACAGTAGCGACCTCTGGTTGACGCGCGTCGTCGACCATGTCCAGCGCGCTGGACCGGTGTCGCCAGCGGCCGCGAGCCTGCTCGTCTTCGGCCTCGTGCCGTCCGCAGTCCTGGTGTGGATGGTAATCACTCGATGGGGACGGCTGTCGCCAGGCTTTCTCGCGGGCGTGCTCGGTGTCGGCATCTGGCTTACCATTGCGCCGTACCTCGTCTGGCGGTACGATTCAGTGACGTTCCCGACGTTCGTCGAACTGATCGCCGACATCGTCGCCGACGAAGCGGCGGTCCTCGACCTCACCGCCGACTACGAGCGGCTGTTCACGCGTCGCTGGTTCGTTCCGGCGATCCCGACGACGGTACTCGGCATCCCGATGATGGTTCTCGGGCGCCCGTTCCTCCGGGAGAGCGCCAGCGTGACGACCGCGGACCCGCTCTACTGGGCGCTTGTCGGGGTCGTCCTCTGGCTCGGCGTCCTGATCGGAATCGGCGTCGCCGGCGTTGCGACCAGCGTACTGGTCGTTCGGGCGTTCACAGACCACGAATTCGATATCGCCCCCCTGCACCCCGACGGGAAGGGCGGGCTCAGTGCTGTTGGCGCGCTCGCCGTACGGACGACCGTCCTGCTCTCGCTCGGCTCGTTTCTCCTCCCGATCCAGTTCCACTACGTCGCAGTCGCTGGGAGCGACCTGCTCCGGTCGCTCGTGTATCTCCTCGTTGCCGGCTACACCGCGATCATCTTCCTCTCGTTCGTGTATCCGGTCGTCACGACGAACAGGTACGCCGAGCGCCTCCGCGCCCGGAACCTCGAGAACCTTCGGGCGGAGTACTACGAGGTCAAAGCCGAGTCGGATCGTCTCGCCGGTGGAGGGGAGGCCGATGGCGACCTCGTCGCTGTCGAACTTCGGGCACAGCGCCTCCGCGACGAGTACCGCCGGTACGAGACCGTGACGTTGTATCCGACCGACGTGACTGTCCTCTCGCGGTTCGCCGGATCGATACTTCTGCCGCTGTTTTTCACCGTTCTCGACGCCTTCCTCGGGTGGGGCCTGCTAGCCCGACTGATGAAGTCGCTGGTCTGAACCGCCGACGGTCAGACCAGGTTGTCGTCGTCGAAGACGAACGACGAGACGTGCGAGGCGAGTTCGCGGGCGTCGCGCTCGGTGGCGGCGTGCAGGTCGCCGGCGACGTGGCCGGTCTCCCCGCCCAGCGCCTCGGTCTCCGAGAGCGGGTCCACCTGGAGAGCGTAGGCCCGCAGCGACCGGACGTGCTCGCGCAGGTCGCGGAGCGCCGACTCGGAGAGTTCGCTGTCGAGGTGCGAGAGGTCGTAGCGGACGATGTAGCCCCGTTCGCCCTCGCGAACGGCGACGACCGGCAGTCCGCGGTCGGCACACCGCTGCCACAGCGACTGCCCCTCGGCACGCGTCTCGTAGATGGGGACGTTCGGGGGTGCCAGTTGGTCCATCGGTTCCCTCTTCGCGTGGACACACATCAGCCTCGCGGTCGCGACCGCCGTCCCGCTCCCCGTGCTGGCGCCGCCGCCGAGCGCGACTCGACGGCCCACACCGACGACCCGGCGCCGCGGTGACCGGGTCCGGGCCCTGTGCCGCGAACGCGCTACTGCACCGCCCGGTAGGCGTCGTCCATTATCGACAGCGCCGCCTCCAGCGTCTCGACGTCCACCGCGTAGGAGATGCGGGCGTACCCCTCACCCCGTTCGCCGAAAGCCTCGCCGGGCACGACGACGACCCCGCGGTCGATGACCTCGTCGACGAACCCCTCCGGTACCTCGGGCATCGCGTAGAACGCGCCCTTCGGGGTCGGACACTCCAGGCCGACGTCGTCGAGGCCGTCGAGCAGGACGTCACGACGCGCTTCGAAGGCGGCGACCATCTCGTCGACGACGTCCTGTGGCCCCCGCAGTGCGGCCTCGGCGGCGTGCTGGGATGCGGCCGCCGCGCAGGCCTGGCCGTACTGGTGGACGCGCAACATCCGCTCGATTCTGCGGTTCGACCCCGTGACCCAGCCGAGTCGCCAGCCCGTCATCGAGTAGGTCTTCGAGCAGGCGCCGACCGCGACCACGTTGTCCGTCTCGGCAAACGCCAGTGGCGAGCGGTGTTCGCCCTCGAAGACGATGTGTTCGTACACCTCGTCCGAGATACAGAGCACGCCGTACTCGTCGGCGATACGGGCGAACTCGCGCATGTCCTCGGGGGACTGCACCGCGCCGGTCGGGTTCGCCGGACTGTTGACGACGAACGCCGCCGTGTCCTCGGTGATAGCTGCCTCGACCGTCGCGGGGGCCAGTGTGAGGTCCTCGCGCAGCGGCACTGGCGTCGGCTCGCCGCCCGCGATGTGGGTCAGCGCCTCGTAGGAGACGAACCCGGGGTCGGGGAATATCACTTCCTCGCCGGGGTCGACGTGGGCTTCCAGCGCGATGTGTAACGCTTCGCTCCCGCCGGCGGTGGCGACGACGTGTTCGGGGTCGACGTCGAGGGTCGTGTCCGCCGCGTAGCGCTCGGCGATAGCCTCGCGGAGCGACCGGGTGCCCTTGTTGGAGGTGTAGGCGTCGGCCTCGCCGGCGCGGATGGCCTCGACGGCGCCCTCGCGGGCGTGTTCGGGCGTCGGGAAGTCCGGCTGGCCCAGCCCGAGATTGATGGCGTCCTCGCCTGCGGCCTCGAAGACCTCGCGGATCCCCGAGATCGATACCTCCTCGACGCGACGCGAGAAGTCAGTCATATCGGGGGTGTGGGGCGCTGCCCGATAACTCTTGAGGGTCGGGGCGGTGCCGGCGGCCCCGTCCGGAGCGTCGCCGCGAGTGTCTCGCCCGGACCACGCCCCCAGCCGCCCCGGTATCAGTAATTCTGGCCGGTAGCTGTGACGGGGATCGACGGAGGAGACGGCGGGACGACAGGGGTTCAGTCGGTCAACGCGCGAAGCCGTATTTCGAGGGCAAACCGGTGTAGCGGTACGTTTTACGGGGACCGTGTAGTGAAAGCACGAGCGAAGCCTCTTTCCGTCGATGACCGACGAACGCGGCGTCTCGCGACGGCGATACTTGCAGGGCATCGGGACCGCAACAGCGGGTAGTGCGATGCTGGCGGGGTGTTCCAGCGCCACGGGGTCGTCCGGGCTGGACGAACTCGCCGTGGCGTACATGCCCATCTACCCGGACATACAGTACTTCGTGATGGAAGAAGAGGGGTATTTCGACGAGCTCTCGGTCCCCGTGAGCGGGTCGCAGTTCCCCGACGGACCGAGCATCGTCCAGGCCTCAGCCAAGGGCGATTTCGACGTGATGATGTTCGGCATCGTCCCGGCGATGATAATCATGGACAAGGGGATCCCCTCGAAGATCACGGCGGCGAACATCAAGGACGCGATGCAGATCCTCGCGACCGACGAATTCGCGGGGATGTGGGAGGAACACGGGAGCGACGCCTTCGCCGAGTTCGAGGCCCAGAAGGGGCGGAAGTTCACGTTCGGAACGTTCCCGCCGGGGTCGGTACCGGACATCCTCCTTCGCTTCTGGATCGACCAGACCCTCGGACTGGACCCCGAGAGTGACGTCGACATCAGGGGACTCGGCGGCGCGACGGCCGTCCAGCAGGCGCTGCTCGCTGGCGAGGTCGACGGGACGAGCATTATGGAACCGGTCCCGACGATCATCGAGGCCGAGGGTGCGCCCTTCCAGCCTATCGCCTGGGCCGGCGAGTTCATGCCCGGTCAGCCGGCAGCGGTGACGCTGATGCACGACCGCCTGCGGAACGACAACCGCGAACTGGCGACGGAGTTCGTCCGACAACACCGGCGGGCGACGACGCTGGCGAATGACGACCCCGACACCGCCGCGAGTCACGCGGCGTCGTTCATCGACTCGCTCGACGGGTCGACTGCCCGCGCCGCGATGGACTCGCGAGCGAGCGCGTTCATCACGGACCCTCACGGGATCGAGGAACAGGCCACGACCTTCAGCGAGTACGCGAACCGACTCGGCAAGACCGACGCGCAACTTTCGAAGTCCGAGATGTTCGACTTCGGGGTCTACGACTCGCTATGAGTATTGAAACGGCGCCTGACACCGAGACGGCGACGCCCGCCGAGCGACCGCCGCTCGCAGAACGGATCGACGGACGCCGTATCGCGCTCGGCGCCGTCGGGACGCTCGTTTTCCTCGCGGTCTGGCAGGTCGGTGCGATGGCCGTCGGGCGGACCTACCTGCTGCCCTCGCCGCTCACCGTCGGCGTCGCGTTCGTCGGCGAACTCGTCAAGACCGGGACGCTCTCGCTGCCCCTGGTCGGGGACGTCACCGGGAGCAAACTCCTGGTCAAACTGTTGCAGAGCCTGATGCATTACCTGCCGGGCCTGCTCATCGGGACGGTACTCGGCATTGCGCTCGGCATCTCGATGGGGTGGAGCGAGACTGTCGAGGACCTGTTCACACCCGTCACGCGCGTCCTGCGGCCGATCCCGCCGCTGGCGTGGATCGCCTTCGCCATCGTCTGGATCGGCATCGGCCACGGCGGGGCCACGTTCATCGTCGCGATCGGCGCGTTCTGGATCAACTTCTACAACGCCTACAGCGGCGTCGAGGGCGTCCCGCAGGACCTCACAGAGGTCGCCGCGTCGCTGGGCGTTCACGACGACTGGACGATGATACGCAAGGTCGTGATCCCGAGCGCGACACCCGAACTCATGACGGGCATCCGGACGAGCATCGGGCAGTGCTGGATGATCGTCGTCGCCGCCGAACTGTTCGGCGCGCCGGGCGTCGGATTCCAGATCATCAACGCCTCGCAGAACCTGAACACCGAGGTCAGCGTCGTCTACATGTTCGTCATCAGTCTCGTCTTCCTCGCGAGCGACACGCTCTTTCGCCGGGTCGAACGGGGGGTGCTCGCGTGGCGGAACTGAACCGGGCGGCCACGGGCGACGGGGCCGCGACCGACGCGACGGTCGTCGTCGACGGCGTCTCCAAGGTGTTCCACCAGCAGGGCGGCGAGTCCGTCCGGGCGCTCGACGACGTCTCCTTCTCGGTCCGGGAGGGTGAGTTCGTCTGTATCGTCGGTCCCTCGGGCTGTGGCAAGACGACGCTCTTCCGGATCATCGCCGGTCTCGAAGCAGCGAGCGAGGGGGAGGTCCGTCTCGACGGCGACCCCGTCACCGGCCCGGCGATGGACCGCGGCATGGTCTTCCAGGAGTACGGGCTCTTCCCGTGGCGGACGGTCCTCAAAAACGTCACGTTCGGCCTCGAACAACAGGACCTGACCGAGGCCGAGCGCCGCCAGCGCGCCCACGACATGATCGACCTCGTGGGGCTCGACGGGTTCGCCGACGCTTACCCGAACGAACTCTCGGGCGGGATGAAACAGCGCGTCGGGATCGCTCGCGCGCTCGCCGTCGACCCCGCACTCCTCCTGATGGACGAACCGTTCGGGAGCGTGGACGCCCAGACGCGCGGGATGCTCCACGACGAACTGCTGGACATCTGGTCGGAGACAAGAAAGACCGTCCTGTTCGTCACACACGACGTCGAGGAAGCGGTGACGCTGGCCGACAGGGTCGTCGTCCTCTCGCGGGGGCCCGGTACCGTTCGCGAAGTCGTCGACGTCGACCTGGAGCGCCCGCGCCAGCGGACCGCCCCGGCGTTCGCCGAGTACCAAGAGCAGATCCTCTCGCTCATCCACGAGAGCTAACCGGCTTCGCACCCGGTCGCCACCCGGACCCGGGTATACTGGCGGTCGCTTACTTCCGCCCCGTGGCGCAGTTTCAAATACCCGACTTCACTTTCGCTCCGGGGGTCCGGCCGAGGTATACCCGTCCGGCGTCGTCACGACCGGACATGGAGCAGTTACCGACGCTCGACCCCGGAGTCACGTACCTCGACGCGGACGGTCCCGACGCACTGTATCGACTCGTCGGTCGCCACCTCGACGAGCGGCCGGGTCCGGCCTACTGGGTGGACGCGTGTAACCGCGCGGCGCCGGCGGCGCTGTACGAGGAGCTCTCGCGGCAGGCCTGCCGGTCGCTGCGGGTCGCTCGCGCCTTCACGGGCTACCAGCACCACGAACTCGTCCGGTCGCTCCCCGGACGGGTGCGACCGGCGGCGTCGCTGGTCGTCGCGCCCGCGGTGGCCGCCCCCTACGCCGACGAGGACGTCCCCGAGTACGAGGCCGACGCGATGTGCGCGGCGACGCTCGAACTGCTGGGGGCGGTGGCGACGGCCGTCGACGTCCCCGTCCTGGTGACCGCCGACGCTGCGCCCTACGCCACCGACGTCCGGGCGGCGGCCGACCGCACGCTGGAAGCGACGGCCACCCGGGCGGGTCTGCGCGTCGACGGCCGGGGCTTCCGCACGGACGTCTACGTCGACGAGTGGGGATACCAGACGACCATTCCCTACTGGACCGACCTGCTCGGGGTCGCCCCCGAGAGGGCCGTCGGCTCCGTTCGGCGACACGCGTCGCCCGCACCCGGGGAGGTGCCGGGCTGATGGGACGGACCAATCCGACGCTGCGGGACCGCCTGGACGCGCTCGAACGGGAGTGGCAACCGTTCAGGCGGGCGCTCCGGCGGCGCCACCGGGCCGAGTTCGACCGTCTGTTCGAGCGAGCGCGGAGCCACGCGGACGCCGCCGGCCAGCAGAACCCGCCCGACGCCTGGCGGGCGTTCGTCCTCGGCGTCCTGCTGGCTCAGGAACGGGAACTCCGTCGATTGCGCGGAGGCCTCGAGGGCGAGACCCACGGGTCCGCGGAGCACGAAACCGCCGGTCCGGCGGGGACGGAGTCACGGGACTGACTGATGCCGTTCGCAGTCGAGTTCCGCGACGACGGACGGCCGGTCCGGTGGCGCGCGCTCACGGGGGAGAGGGCCGCGACGGATCCCCCCGGGGCCACGGCGACGCTCGACGACGACTACCGCCCTGCGATGTACGTCGCCGCCCGCGACGACCGCACCCGGTATCTCGACTGGCTGGCCGACGCGCTCGCGTCCGACCCGAAACTGGCCGGGGTCGAGCGCGTCCCGCGTCGTCGTGACCTGCGGGCCGACGAGCCCTCGCCGATGCTCCGGGTCGCGCTCGACAGGGTCGAGGAGGTCCGGCAACTCGCCCGCGAGATCCGGACGCGCGAACACGAGGTCCACGCACCGGGGACGCTCTCGCTGTACGACGTCGACCTGGACCCCGGGTTTCGCTACTGTCTCGACACCGGCCGGTCGCCGGTCCCGGCGCGCTCGCTGCGGCGGCTCTCGCTGTCACTGCCGGACCCGGCGCTGGCCGACGACGACCTCACGGAACTCCGGGTCGACGGCGAACCGGCGGGCGCCACCGAGGGAGGGGTCCGCCGACGGGTCGAGCGTGCCCTCGACGAGCGCGACCCGGACGTCCTCGTCGTCTCCTCGGGCGGTCTCGTCCCCCTCCTCGCCGACACGGGCGTCGACCCCGGTCGGGACTCGTCCGTCTACGAGGACCGCCCGGCCTACCGGAAACTCGCCGGCGAGAGCACGTACGAGAGCTACGGTCGCGTGGGGCACTCGCCGGCGCGCTACGACGTCCCCGGCCGGGCGATCGTCGACCGGTCGAGCAGTTTCCTGCTGGGCGAGTCGGGTATGGCCGGCATCCGCTACTTCGTCGACCGCGCGCGCAAGCCCATCCAGGAACTCGCCCGCGACAGCATCGGCGGCGTGCTGACCGCCATCGAGGTGTGCGAAGCGCGGGAGCGCGGTGTCCCCGCACCGTGGCAGAAGCGCCAGACAGAGGACTGGAAGCCCGTCGACGTGCTCCACGCCGCCGACCGCGGCGGGTTTACGTTTCAGCCGGAGCCCGGCGTCCACGACGCGGTCCACGAACTCGACTTCGCGTCGCTGTACCCGAACGTCATCCGCGAGTACGGCGTCTCGCCCGATACCGTCCGCTGTGGCTGTCACGACCGCGCGGACGTGCCCGAACTCGGGTACAGCGTCTGTGACCGCGACGCGTTCCTGGGCGAGGTGCTCGGTCCTCTCTTGGACGACCGCGCGCGCTGGAAGGCTCGCCTCGATGCCACCGGCGCGGCGGGCGGGGACGACGGGAGCGACGCCGGCGAATCCGACTGTGGACGCTCTCCGGCGGAGCGCGACCGCCTCGACGCGAAGATCGACGCGGTGAAGTGGGTCCTCGTGTCCTCGTTCGGCTATCAGGGGTACCGCCACGCCAAGTTCGGACGCATCGAGGTCCACGAGGCCATCAACGCCTACGCCCGGGAGGTCATGCTCCGGGCCAAGGAGGCCTTCGAGGCGGGTGGCTGGCGCGTGGTCCACGGCATCGTCGACAGTCTCTGGGTGACCCCCGACCCCGACCCCGACCGCGAGCAGCGACCCGTCCGCGAGGTCGCCGCCGAGGTCACCGACGACGTGGGCATCCGCCTCGAACACGAGGGCCACTTCGACTGGGTGGCCTTCTGCCCGCGCAAGCGCGCCAGCGGCGCGGCGCTGATGCGCTATTTCGGCCGGTGGGCCGACGATGCTGCCCCGGACGATGATCCCCCACCCGAGGACCGCTACAAGTTCCGGGGGGTCGAGGCGCGCCAGCGCAGCACCTGCGAGTTCGTGACCGACGCCCAGCGCGACCTCGTCGATGTGTTCGACCGGGAGCGCGACAGGAGTGCCGACTCACGAGCGGCCGAAGCGGTCTGTGACCGCCTGCAGACCCACCTCGCGCGACTCCGGCGCGGGACGGTTCCGGCCGCGGACCTCGCCGTTCGCCAGCGCGTCTCGAAGCGTCCCGGCGAGTACACGCGGGCGACGCGGGCGAGGGCGGCGCTCGAACGCGCCCGCTCGCTCGGGCTGGAGCGCCATCCCGGGCAGTCGGTCGAGTACGTCGTCGTCGACGACGACCGCTCGGGTCCCGAGCGGGTCAGGCTCGCGTTCGAGGACGGAACCGCGTACGACCCGGACTTCTACGCCGACCGGCTCGTCCGGGCTTGCGAGAGTGTGCTCTCGCCGCTGGGGTGGGACGAGTCGCGGGTACGGCGGTATCTCGCCGCCGAGCGCGACGCCACGCTCTCGTCGTTCACCGGTCCCGGAGGGCGTCGAGAGTGACCGCCCACGCCAGCGCCGCGAGGCCGACGTCCCGGACGAGGACGTCGACGAACAGCCCGCCTTCGAGGACGGCGACGAGTCCCAGGTAGGCGACGGTCGCAGACAGGGAGACGGCGGCGACGCCGGCCGCGAAGACCGTCCAGCAGTCGGCGACGATGGCGGCCCCGAAGCCGACCTCGAGGACGCCGTTGACGAGCATGAAGACGACGGGCGAGACGACGAGCCACGGCGCCAGCCAGTCGGTGACGTAGACGGCCCACGCGCCGGGCGCCAGGAGTTCGTGGACGCCCGCGAGAAAGACCATCGCACCGAGGCCGACGCGGGCGAGGACGGCCGGGGGCGGCGTGCGGTCCGCGAAGCGAACGAGCGAGTCCATCGCCGGTCCCTTCGGCGGCGCGGTGGAAAACGGCACCGGGACCGGCCGAGGTCGCTGATTTACTCCGCCACCGGACGGTACCCGGTGGTCAAACCCGGCTGACGACGTCGACCAGTTCCTCGTTCACGACGTCGCGGTTCTCGTCGACCAGGACCGGGTAGTCGACCGGGAGGCGGACGTGGTCCATCCCCCCAGTCGGCGATCCGCTCGACGTCGGATTCACCGACGAAGCTCTCGAAGTGGTCGTGGTCGAAGGTCCCGTACTGCGAGAGCCACCCGTCGAGGTTCACGCCCGCCTGGTATCGCCGTCTGAAATCTGCCATATCCACCGTTGTGGGGACGTCCTCATCGGTGTGCCGGAACCGGTCAAACCGTCGGCGGCGGTCGGGCGTTGCCGCCGTCCCCTCAGAACTCCTCGGCGTGGGGTCGCAGGTCGAGTTCGAGCGTCCAGGCCGAGCGGTCCTGTTCGACGAGACGCCAGTACTCGGCGGCGATAGCGTCGGGGTCGAGGTAGGTCTCCGCGTCGCGGCCCGGCGCCGGCCCGTCGGGGGGCAGGATCTGGCCGTCGATGACCACGTGAGCCACGTGGATCCCCTCGGGACCGAGTTCGCGGGCCATGTCCTCCGCCATCCCGCGGGCGGCGAACTTCGCCGCCGAGAAGCCGATCGCCCCGCCCCTGCCGCGGACCGCGGTCGTCGCGCCGGTGAAGACGACGGTCCCGCCGTCGCCCTCGAGCATGTCGCCGACCGCCTCCCGGGAACAGAGGAACGCACCGCGGCCGTTGACGGCGAAGGCGCGCTCGAACTCCGCGAGCGAGACGTCCATCAGCCCTCGCCGGCGAACCTGTGTGCGAGCGAGGCTCCGAGGCCGGGGCCGACGCCGGCGATGACTGCCGTTCGCGTCATAGCTATCCGTTGGACGGCGACCGGCAAAGAGACTGGCCCCGTGTGCGGTCAAACGGGTCCCGGTGCGCCGAGGCTTTGACCCTCCGTGCGGCCAGGACTGGCGACAGCGTGGCCACCGGGCGTCCGACACGCATTCTATCCGGGGTATCGATGGCTACGCGTCCCCGGACCCGTCGGTCTCTGTCGCGGTCCTGAGGTCGTCGATGTGGCGACGCAGCAGCCGGACCGTGGCGTCGGCGTCTGCGTAGCCGTCGTCGTACTCCGCGAGCGCGCTGTCGGCGTCGGCGAGGAACCGGCGGACCACAGCGGCGTCGACGGCCCCGGACTCGTCGGCGATGTCTCCGGTCATACGCCCGCTGGGACCGGGAGGGTCAAGAGACTTCGTACGCGGCGCCGGCGTCGCGCAGTGCGTCGGTGACGCGGCCGACGTTGTCGACGCTGGCGACGACCACAGCGTCGAGCCCCCGCGAGGCCGCGTCGGCGGCGACCTCGCCGGCGGCGAAGTGCCCGACGGAGTCGACACCGACCTCGCGGAGGGCACCCACCGCTTCGACGCCCGCCGCGGCGACGACGTCCGCCCGCTCGGCGGCCTCGCGGATCTCGGCGAGGTCTGACCGGTCGGGCCGGCCCGACCGGACCGAGGGGACCTGAACGACCTGAACGTCGCCGGGTTCCAGGTCGATGACGCCCTCAAAGCCCGTGACCCCGACGACCTCGCCGGCGTCGGCGTCGGTCGTCGCGACGCCGGTCGCAGCGCCCTCGTCGCCGTCCCGCCGGGGTGTGGCGTGCTGGAGCCCCTCGCGCATCGAGAGCGCGACCGTCTGGCCTTCCTCGATGTGGTCGGTGGCGATGGCGGCGTCCTCCTCGACGCTGCCCAGCACGTCCTCGGTGACGTGGTCGGCGAAGCGGCGGACGTCCGTCGCCGCCGAGAGCGTCCAGTCGACGCCTTCGGTGGTGACGCGATAGCGCGAGCGACCCTCCTTCTCGACGAGGCCGTCCTCGACGAGTCCGCGGATGTACTCGCTGACGGCCTGGCTGGTGACACCGACGGCGTCGGCGATCTCCCCCTGACTGACCGCGGGCTGGCGCTCGGCGATCTCCACGAGGACCCGAAAGCGCATCGCCGCGCGCTTGTTGGCGAGGACGTCGACCATACCCCCGTTCGGGACCCCGGGCGCTTAAACCTCCCCGCCGTGTGCCTCCGTGTGAGCCCGTCACAGACCGCGAAAGGCGCTTTCTCACGGGCACTGGCGTCACCCGCTCTCGACGACGGGTTCGAACCGGGTATTGGCTTCGAGCCGGTAGCTGCTGGCGCCGAACCCGCGCTCACTGAGGGCGATCGATGCTCTGACGCCGACCTCGCGGGTGTCGTCGGCCTCGACCCGGGTCCACAGGCCCTCGATTTCTGCGAACGTCAGGTCGGGCCACAGGCCGCCAGAGGGCGCCTGCAGGTAGATATCGGCCGGCGGGTTCACCGACGTCGGCGGTGCGCGCAGGTCGAACCGGAACCGCTCGACGACGCTCTCGCGCTCCGGACCGCCAGCCCCGCTCCCGTGCTGGACGTGAAGCCGAAACCGAAAGGGGTCGGTCGGCTCGGTCCGGACGGTCATCTGGTCGAGCGAGACCACGCCGACCCGCTTTTCGCCGTCACGGAAATAGAGGTGTTTCTCGGAGTTCTCGTCGTCGAGTCGCTCCTCGTCGACCCCGAGTTCGGTCCGGCCGCCGACGGTCGAACAACCGGCACCGGTCGCGGCGACGCCGAGACCGGCGGCCGCGAGGAAGCGTCGTCGTCGCGAGCGCCCGTCAGGCATTTGCCCGCCGGCCACCGAGTCGGGAGCGATGGACCCGGTCTACCGCGAGCGCGCCGTCTGCATCGACGGGGCGCTCGTCCTCGCGGACCTGCACTTCGGGAAGGGGGCGGCCTCGAACGTCGAGTTCCCCCTCGGTGCGGAAGACGACGCCGTCGAGCGCCTGACGGAGTTGCTCGACCACTTCGACCCCACCGAGGTCGTCCTCGCCGGCGACGTCTTCCACACCTTCGAGTACGTCCCCGACGTCGCCGAGGAGGCGCTCTCGGGCGTGGTCGAGGCGGTCCGCGACGCGGGCGCCCGACTGGTCGTGGTCGAGGGCAACCACGACACGATGCTCGATTCCGTGTACCGGGGACGGGTGCACGGATCGTACGAACTCGGCGTCGACGGCGAACGGGTCGTCGTCTGCCACGGCCACGAGGAACCTGCCGTCGACGCCGACCGGTACGTCGTCGGGCACGACCACCCCGCCATCGTCGTCGAAGGGCAGAAACGCCCCTGTTTTCTCGACGGTCGCGGCGTCTACCGCAGGTCGGACGTGCTCGTCGTCCCCTCGTTCAACCGGATGGTCGCCGGTGTGTCTGTCAACGGCCGGCTCGGCGCCTCGCGACCGGAACTGTCGCCGCTCGTGACCCGCGTCGGCGAGTTCCGGCCCGTCGTCTGGGACGACGACGCGGAGCAGACGCTGGATTTCCCGCCGCTCGGCCAGTTCGAGAAGATGTTGTAGGTGTTCGCGAGCCGGTGACGGTGGAGAGAGTGCCACGAGACTGCTCTGTCCTGCCGCTTGAACCACTCCTCACGACGCTCACTGAAAGCCCTCGACCCGCTCGCGGTCGCTGCGCGGCGTATCCTCGCGCGTTCCATCTCGCGATGAAACGCTCGATGGCACGCGCCACGATA
>JAZKRZ010000067.1:0-14904 GCA_036626395.1 Haloarculaceae archaeon | reverse complement strand
AGTCGGGGCCTGTTCCCTGACAACATGTCCACGAGGCCGTGGGTGTTCAACTGGGCGAAGCCCTACTACGCCTCGGTCGACGAGGAAGCCGAGCCGTGGAGCGTCCGCATGGCCTGCCTGGAGATGATAAAGACGGGCACGACCTGTTTTCTGGACATGGGCTCGCAGACAGACGCGGGCATCAGCGTGAAGACGGCCGCGGAGACGGGGATCCGGGGCGTCACGGGCCGCCACGCGGCGGACGTCGAGCCGGACGAGATCCCGCCGTACTGGTCCGAAGAGATGGTCGACCACCACTTCTTCGACGACGCGGACGAGGCCCTCGCCGCGCTCCGCGAGAGCGTCGAGACGTGGAACAACTACGCCGACGGGCGCATCCGGTGTTGGGCCAACATCGAGGGAAAAGAACCCTGTAGTCCCGAGTTACACCGGGGCGCGAGCGAGCTGGCCGAGGAACTCGGCGTCGGGACGACCTACCACATCGCGTCGTCGATCGAGGAGGCCGAGGGGAGCCAGGAGAAACACGGGAAGTGGCCCGTCCAGCGCCTGGCCGATATCGGCGCGCTCGGGCCGAACGTGGTGCTGGCTCACGTCGTCGCGCTCGAGGACCACGAGGTGGACCTGCTCGCCGGACACGACACCACGGTGGCGTTCTGTCCCGGCACGTCGTTCAAACTCGCGAAGGGCGCGGCCAACATCGGGAAGTACCCCGAGATGCTCGACGCCGGCGTCACCGTCTCGCTCGGGTGTGACGGGAACTCGGCCGCCGGCTCCGCGGACATGTTCAAACAGATGTACATCGCGGCGGGCCTGTTCAAGGACGCGCGGATGAACCCGGAACTCGTCCCCGCACGGAAGGCCGTTCGCATGGCGACCATCGACGGGGCCCGCGCGCTGCTCTGGGACGACGAGATCGGCTCCATCGAGGTCGGCAAGCGCGCGGACGTGATCATGCTCGACCTCGACGAGCTGGAGTGGACGCCGTTTCACCGCCCGGTACAGACGCTCGTCTACTCCGCAAACGCCCACAACGTCACCCACTCTGTCATCGACGGAGAGGTCGTCATGGAAGACCGGGAAGTCACGACGATGGACGAGACGGAAGTGAAAGAACAGGCCCGCAAACACGCCGTTCGCACGGCCGAGAAGTCCGGCCTCTCCGACGTCGTCCCGACGACGACGACGCTGTACGATTAGGAATCGGGCGGTCGTCCAGACGGGAGTGTCCCCCGGGCAACCGGTCGAGACGGGAGCGTGACCCCCGCAGCGTCTCTCCGCCGGCAAGCGGGTATTATAGGCACTGGTGGCGTGTACGCAGAGAGCGACGCGGTCGACCTCGTCGCGGTCGCGGACGTCGACGAGGAGCAACTCGAACGCTTCGGCGACGTGTGGGACATCCCCGAGGACAGGCAGTACCTCGGCCACGAATCGATGCTCGAGGCCGAGGACCTCGACGTCGTCTCGGTCGCGACCCCGACCTTTCTCCACCACGACCACGTCGTGGACGCGGTGCGTGTCGGCGACCCGGACGCGGTCTGGTGCGAGAAGCCCATCGCGTCGAGCGTCACGGACGCCAGGGAGATGACCGACGCGTGTGCCGAAGCCGACACCGCGCTCGTCGTGAATCACACGTCCCGGTTTACCGACAACATGAGCACCGTTCGGAACCACGTCAGAGACGGGTTGATCGGCGACGTCAGGTCCATCACCGGGCTGTTCAGGCGCGAACTCCTCCGGAACGCCACGCACGTACTCGACACGATGGTCTTCGTGACCGACTCCCGGGGCGAGCACGTGAGCGGCTACCTGAACGACACGAACGACGCGGCCGACGCCCTCGGTGCGACCGAACCGGTCGACGACTCCGGCGGGGGCGGACACGTCGTCTTCGCGGACGGTACGTTCGCGACCGTCGATTGCACCGCCTCGCGCGAGGCGTCGACCTACGCCTACCACTTCGTCGGGACCGACGGTCGCATCGAGATCAACATCGTCGACGGGACCTGGCAGTACTGGGACCTACTCGACGGGCACCACGTCGAACGTGACCTGCCGGGGGTCGAACCGGACCCCCAAGAGTACGCCAGGGGGTTCGCGAACGCCGTCGACCACATCGACGCGGTCGTCGCAGGCGACGAACGGAACCGGTCGAGCGGCGGGGACGCCCTCCGCTCGCTCGAGATCATCGTCGGTCTCTACGTCTCCGATTTCACCGGCGGACGGGTGTCGCTGCCGCTCGACCGACCGCTCGAGGACGTGGCGATCCGACCCTGGTGACGGCGGCCGCCGCCTGCGCCGTCTCGCGCGGTTTGGGTCCCCGCGACCCGGAGCGGACTACCCGTCCGGCCGTGTCGGTCCGACTCACAGTCAGCTCGAGCGTGACGGCGACCGTCGGATACGCCGAACGCGAACACCGGAGGGGACGACGTTTCGGCCCGGACCCGCTCGTGGTGACCTTGCGGTCGACGAGACCGCCGTGTCGTCCATCACGAGTAAACACTATTGGAACGCGGACCGATTACGGGGTATGGAACGGGAGTCGAAACAGGTCGACGCGGTCAAGACGAGCGCGCGCGTCATAGACGCGCTCGCCGACCGAGGGGCGAGTGGCGTCACGGAACTCGCGGACGCGCTCGAGACGCCCAAGAGTACGGTCCACGTCCACCTGTCGACGCTCGTCGAACAGGGACTGGTACTCAACGAGGGCGGCACCTACCGCCTCTCCCTCCGGTTTCTCGAGATCGGTGGCAGGGTGCGCTCTCACACGATCTTCGACCAGGCCAAGCGGGAAGTCGACGCCGTCGCGGACGACCTGAACGAGCTGGTGAACCTGATGGTCGAAGAGGACGGCATGGGCGTGTACATCTATTCGGTGCGCGGGAACGACGCGGTCGACCTCGACACGACCCCCGGCCGACACTGCCCGCTCAACACCACCGCTCTCGGGAAGGCGATCATGGCACACATGCAGGAGGAACGGGTCCACGAGATCGTCGACAGGTACGGGCTCCCCGCCCGAACGGAACACACGATAACCGACCGCGAGGAACTCCTGGACCGACTCGAGACCATCCGCGAACGGGGCTACGCCTACGACGACGAGGAGAACCTCCGGGGCGTGTCCTGCGTCGCAGTCCCGGTCGTCGTCGAGCGCGGTGTACTCGGAGCGCTCAGCGTCTCCGGCCCGGTCAGCCGCATGAAGTCCACCGACCGGATCCGCGAGCGCCTCCAGGACGCCGCGAACGTCATCGAAGTCAACGTCGAGTACAACTAGTTCACTCTGATCGAACGACAGATCCGATCATTACAACCGTATAATTGTAATGCAATCTGCAGCCGCCGTTCCGGGTGCTGACGTGTAATCGGGCCGCGATGGCTGGACTGGTCCCACGCCGGTATCCGCTACGGCGGCCGCACCCGGCCGAAAGACGCTCGAAAGCGTATGAATCGACGTGTGATGACTGTTCATATCGTCGACACGACGTCTCGGATGGTCGCAGTTCCCGTTCACGCTGAGTGAACACTATCGCACACTCGTCGAAAAGCAGAGAGAAAGGGTCGACGGTTGGGTATATTGACAGGCTCTAAGTACGCATTCGGAGCGGTATCGGTACACGAGACGGGGGTTCGTGGGCGTTCGCCCGGCACGCCCGGGCGGTCGTCGGAACGGGGCGGCCCACACGGCCGGTGAGTGCTATCGAGCGGGGCCGGGAGCCCGGAGATCCGATAACAGGTCCGCTACAGACAGGTCTGTCCCGTTCGACCCCCGCGAGCTGGCCCCGTTCGGACCGACTCGCCGTCTCGAAGGCACCTCGGCCGACCGGAACGCGCGGGTTCCAGAGGAGGCAGACGTCATTGTCCGATTACACGTAGTGAACGACACCGACCTCGCGCGTGCGAAGTCGACGACGGCCGAACGCAGACGTCGTCGTCCGGGACCCGTGACGAGCGACCTGCTCCCGGACGTCGCCGCCGCGGTCCGGGAGCGCGCCGACCGCCTGGCTGCGGTTGAGACGAGCGGCCCGGGCGGACCACGGGGACCCGGGTCATCGGATCGTCGACCCGAACGAATGACCTCGCCGACTCGCGGAGCGGTTTCACAGCCGAGCGTGGCGTTTCCTGCCACGGACGGAGCACTGACACCCCGTCCGGGGAACGGGACGCCGACAGCCTGTTCGTCGCCGGTTGCTCAGCGGAACGTCAGACCGCCGTCCGGGTGGAGAGTGCTCCCGCTGATGAACGAGGCCCGCTCGCTGGCGAGGAACTCGACGCTGTCGACGACGTCCTCGGGTTCGCCGTTGTACGGGAGGCACTGGTGGTCGGTGATGCCCTCGAGGTACTCCGCGTCGAGTTGCTCGCTCGCCTCGGACGTGACGAGTCCGGGCGCGACTGCGTTGACCCTGACGTTGTCCTCGCCGACCTCCGTGGCGATGGCGCGGGTCATCGCCGGGAGCGCCCCCTTCGACGTGACGTAGTGGGGATACCCCGTGATGCCGCCGTAGATGACCGCCGAGGAGATGTTGACGACGCTCCCGTGACCCTGCTCGGTCATGTAGGGGATCACCTCCTGGCAGCAGACGAACACACCGGTCGTGTTGACGTCGAGGACCTCCCGCCACTCGTCTATCGGGATCTCGGTGAAACTCCGGTCGCGTTCGGTGACGAGCGGGGCGTAGATGGCCGCGTTGTTGACCAGGACGTCGATCGACCCGAACGCCTCGTTCGCGCGCTCGGCGAGCGCCGCGACCTCGTCGGGTTCGGTGACGTCCGTCTCGCGGCCGATCGACTCCGTCTCGAGTTCGTCGGCCGTCTCGGCGGGCGACTCGACGTCCGCGACGGCGACGTGTGCCCCCTCGGACGCGAACCGGTGTGCGATCTGTTCCCCGATGCCGTTCGCGCCGCCCGTGACGATCACTGTCTGGCCTTCGAACTGCATCAGTGGCTGCACCGTCTTCGGGACTCTGTATAGGTGTTTCCCCGCCGGCCCCTCGCACGCGGGGCTGATACTGTCGGACACAAGTACGTGAACACGCGCGCCGGGAACACACTATCGAAACGCCCGTTCCCGGTCGAACGAGCCACCGAGGGCGGCCTCACGTGTGTCCGACAGTATGACTCCCCGGGTCAGACCGACAGGCGACTGACGAGCGGGGGGTCGGACGCCTTCGCGATTTCGGTGTCGAGCAACGTTCCGCAGTCCGGACAGACGAACTCCCGGAGGTGGTATCCCTCCGGACCGTGGTTGTGGACCCCGGCGTCGGAGACCGGTCGTTCGACGACGCCGACGCTCGTCTTCCAGTGGCCCTCGGCCCGGTCGATGACCCTGCCGCAGTTCTCGCAGACGGCGTACGCGGTCCCGTCGGCGTCGGCCTCGACCGCGACGCGGGGGCCGAAACGATACCCTGTCGGTTCGGTCTCGCCGGCGTCCACGCTCGCCTCGGGGACGTCGACCGCCTCGAGTCGCTCGGCGTACCGCCGCTCGCGCACCTCCTCGGCCGACCCCGCCGGCTCGCCGTCGTCGGTGACCGGCACCCCGTAGACCGACCGGGCGGTTTCCGGCGCGACCTTCCCGTCCGCGACGTCACGCCGGACGGCGCCGGGGTCGCGTTCGAGCGGATCGCCGTACCCACCGCTGCCGGGTAACTGGACCCGGAACACGTCGCCCTCGTCCAGGTCGTTCACACCCCACTGGACGTACTCCGGGTCCGGGAGCGCGCCGTCATCGGGCGGAAACGCCGCGCCGTCGGACAGCACGCCGGTGTCCTCGTACTTCGCGTACTCGATGTTGGCACCGGGATAGCCGCCGAAGACGCCGGTCGAGTGCGGCGTTTCGATGCCGCGGCCGCAACTCACGACGTCGACGAACTCGACGTCCTCGTCGGCGACCGGCGTGAGCGCGAACTCGTGGCCCACGCCGCCGCGGTACCGGCCCGGGCCGCCCGAGTCCCGGAGGTAGCGCCGGTAGAGATAGACCAGCGGCAGGTTGGCCTCGTGGCGCTCGGCGTTGCCCCAGCGCGCGACGATGTTGACAACTTCGCCGCCGAGGTCGACCCCGTCGGCGAACGCGCGAGCGCCGCCGGCCCCGGCGAACGTGTCTGTCAGCGTCTCGACCTGCGTGCCGTCGCTCGTGCCGACCTCCAGGGAGGCGTGGGTGTGTGCGCCGTGCCAGACGCCGGTCGCGCGGTCGGCGTACTCGTCGCTGGCGCCCAGGAGCTTCGAGACCGCGAGCGTCGCCAGCGAGTTACACATCTGGAGCGTCCCGATGGTGGCGATCGAGATTGGCGCGGGACGCTCGGCGTTGACGATCGTCCCCGTCGGGGCCTCGACGTCCACGGCATCGATGATGCCGTCGTTCCAGGTCATGTCGTGACACAGGAGCGGGAACAGCGGCGCCATCACCCCGCCGACCGTCGCCGTCCGGGTGCAGTTGAACCCGTACTCGCTCTGCTCGTCGGTCCCGTCGAAGTCGAACGTCAGCGAATCGCCCTCCTTCTCCATCGCGAGTCGGACGGTGAAGGCCCTGTCCTCCGGCGCGGAGTCGAGGTACTGCCGTTCCTCCCAGCGACCGTCCGGCAGGTCCCGGAGCCGCTCGCGGAGTTTCCGCTTCGACTGCGCGATGAGCTGCGTCCCGACCCGGTCGACCGTCTCGGGACCGTACTCGTCCATCAGCTCCCGCATCCGCGCCTTCGCGACGTTGTTGGCGGCGACCTCCGAGCGCAGGTCCAGTTCGACCATCCCCGGGTCCCGGGACATGTTCAGGACCGTCTCGAGGACGTCCTGGCGCATCTCGCCGCCCTCGACCAGTTTGATCCCGGGCGTCTGGAACCCCTCGTGGAAGACGCTCGTCGAGTTCGGGGAGAACCCGCCCGGGTCGACCGCGCCGATGTCCGCCACGTGCACGAAACTCGCCGAGAACGCGCGCAGTTCCCCCTCGTAGAAGACCGGCGTGATGATGTAGACGTCGGGCGGATGTAGCGCCGCGGTGTAGGAGTCGTTCAGCATGAACATGTCCCCCTCCTCGATGTCGTCCCCGTAGCGCTCGACGATGTGTTTGGTCGCCTCGGAGGCGCCGAGGTAGTGGTGCAGGAAGCCGACGCCGCCAGTCAACAGGTCCCCTTCGGCGGTGTACAGCGCGACCATCAGGTCGTGGCCCTCGTTGGTGTTCGGGGCGCCCGAGACGCGCTTCAGCGCTTCCACGGCCTCGTCGGTCACGCGAACGAGTCGGTGTTTGATGATCTGGAAGGTCACCGGGTCGATGCCCTCGAGCCCTGGTCCCGGCCCCGGGTCGGCGTCACGCATCGGCGCCCTCCGCGACCCCGATGCGAACGTTCCGGTACCGGTCCATCCGCGCGACGTCCCCGGGGTTGACGACGATCGTCGTCACGGGGGTCAGGACGACGCCGGGTTCGCTGATCTCGTCGCCCGGCGTCAGTTGCTCGAAGTCGTACACGCCGGCCTCGACGACGCCGCCCGCGGCCTCGAAGTGCATGGGTCTGGTGTCGATGCGGGCGTGGTCGGCGTGCCCGTCCTCGACCTCGTGCGCCGCGATCTCGGGTGTCTCAAGGGGGCCCACGCCGCGGACCCGGAACTGGGTCAGCTCGATGCCGCCCGCTTTGAACGCCGACCCCTCGCCGTAGCGCCGTTCGTACAGCTCCTCGAACCGCGCGACCGTCGCGTCGAGGTCCGACTCGGTCAGGGCGCCGGACGGCTCGACCGGCGTGAGGATCTCGTGTACCTGTCGCCGGTATCGCATGCTGATCGACCGCTCGATGGTCATCTCCTCGTCCGCGAACCCCTCGTCGCGGAGTTTCTCGCGCGCCTCGGCCTCGAGGGTCGAGAGGACGTCGTTGACCGCCGCGACGTCGAACGGTGGTTCCATCCGGCGGGCGTCGATGTGCTCGTGTGTCACGTCGGTCGAGAGGAGGCCCAGCGCGCTGTTGACCGAGGCGGTGTAGGGCACGAGCACCTCCGGGATGTCGAGTTCGCGCGCGTAGGAGGCCGCGTGCATCCCGGCGGCGCCGCCGATGGCCACCAGCGTGAACCGCCGCGGGTCGATGCCCTTCTCGACCGTCGTCTCGCGCAGCAGGTCCGCGATGATGGAGTTGATGAGCTTGTAAATGTCCGCGGCGGCCTCGGTCACGCTCTTGCCGAGCGGCTCGGCGATCCGGCGCTCGAAGACGTCGTAGGCGCGGTCGGGGGCCATCTCCCGGTCCCCGCCCAGGAAGTGCTCGGGGGAGAAGTACCCCTGTATCAGGTCGACGTCGGTGACCGTCGGGGCCGTCCCGCCCTGGCCGTAGCAGACCGGACCCGGGTCGGACCCGGCGCTCTCGGGGCCGATAGACGGTACCTTCGTGTCCTCGTCCAGGGAGACGACGCTCCCGCCGGCGACCGCGATCGAGTGGACGTCCCGCTTCGGGAACTGATAGTGGTGGCGCCCGACCATGGGCTCGGACGCGTACTCGATGCGGTTGTCGTCGATGACGCCGACCTTGAACGTCGTCCCGCCCATGTCCGTCGAGACGATGTTCTCGATACCGCGCGTGTTGGCGACGAACTTGCTCCCCAGTAGCCCGCCGACCGGCCCCGACTCGATCAGGCCGACGGGTCGCTCGACCGCGTCACTCCGGCCGACCAGTCCCCCGTGCGCGAACATGAGGAGGAGCTGGCCGTCGAACCCGTACTCCGACAGCGTCGACCGGAGCGTCGTCAGGTACCGCCTGGCGGTCGGGCCGAGATACGAGTTCAACACCGTCGTCGACGTCCGCTCGTACTCGCCCATCGTGGGCGAGACGTCGCTCGAGACGGAGACGTACAGCTCGGGATACCGGTCCGCCACGAGTTCTTTCAGCCGCTGTTCGTGCTCCGGCGAGGCGAACGACCAGAGGAAACACGCCGCGAGCGAGTCGATACCGGCGTCGACCAGACGGTCGACCGCGTCGAGTACCTCGCCGTCGTCCAGCTCCGCCAGCACCTCCCCGCGGTAGGCGCGTTCGCCGATACCTTCGACTTTCGTTCGGGGGATCAGCGGCTCGGGTTTGTCCGAGTTGATGATGTCTTTGACCTCTTCGAACGGGAGGCCCGACCACCGTCCGTACCCGCCGCGCGTGGCGTGGAGCGTCTCCTCGAACCCCGCCGTCGTCACCAGTCCGGTGTCGGCCCCTTCGCGTTCGAACAGCGCGTTCTCGCCGACGGACGTCGCGTGCAGGAACAGGTCCGTGTCCGCCAGCAGTTCGCGCAGGCCGACGTCCATCCCCTCGGTCGCGTCCGACAGCGAATCGAAGATACCCCGGGAGAGGTCCGGGTACGTGGTGAGGTCCTTCCCGATGTACACCGACCCTGAATCGTCCATCACCGTCGAGTCAGTACACGTCCCGCCGATATCAGTGCCTATTCGAAAACCCATCTCTAGTTCACAGCGACGTGTGCACTGACGGCCCGACGGGAATAAAACTATGGTCCACAGTCCGGACAGTGTCCGGGATCCGAAACCCGAGGGACGGCGCGGGCCGGGCGCCGAGTCCCCGCCCCGGAGAAGCGGGACGCGGTCCCGGCAGGGTGCGGGACGTCCCGGACCGGAGAGCATCGAGAGGCCCCGGTCGTCACACGGGTGCGACACCGGGACCTCGACGCGGCTGTTCGTCGCCCCGTTCCGAAATATCATATAACAGTATTACTATTTTTTCTTATTTTTCGGGATTCGATTGGTGCACCGTCCGAACCGGGCCCGCGTGGCCGGCCAACGGGCCGAAATGGTGGGCCACCGGACCGGGCCGCGGTCGGCGATCCGGCACCGGAGCGGTGCGGCCGCCGTGCCGAGTGACACGGAAGACCGGCGGCGGTGTGCTATCAGTCGGGACTGCTCGCCGGACGCGCGAATCGCCGACACCGCATTTCCCGCCACCGACACCGTGTCCCTCGCCGCCGACGCCGCTGACCGGTGGACGAAACACCGCCGACCGAGGGGTGTCATCGGCACGCGCCCCGAGTCGGAGACCGACGCGACAGCGGTCGATGTTATAAAATATTTGTATTCAGGTAGATTGTAGAAATACACAATAAAGATACTATTCCGGTCGCGCCGGTCCGGCCCCCGGCCAGGTCCGGTTCGCGCCCCCCGTTCGCACGCGAACGGCGTGGACGCGTACGACTCGGCGGGCCGGCCTTACGCATATATATCCGGCGTGAGATGCGTACGCCGTGAGCACCGAAACGCCGGGCGGGCAAAACATCGAGGGCGGGGCCCCAGTCGTCGAGGAGACCATCGAGGGCGACGGGGCGACGATCACCGACGACTCCGAACTGGAGCGAACGCTGGGACTCACCGGTGGCCTCGCCATCGGCATCGGCACGATGATCGGCGCGGGTATCTTCGTGTTCCCCGGCCTCGCGGCGGGGCGGGCGGGCCCGGCCGCCGCCGCCTCCTTCGCCATCGGGATGGTCGTCGCGCTGCTGGTGGCACTGCCGGCCTCCGAACTCGCGACGGCGATGCCCAAAAGCGGCGGGGGCTACTACTTCATCTCGCGCGGGCTCGGGGCGCTGGCCGGCACCGTCGTCGGCCTCTCGCTGTGGTTCGGACTGGTGTTCGCGACCGCCTTCTACCTCGTCGGTTTCGGCTTCTACGCCGTCGACACGCTCGCCGAGGTGGGGATCATCATCAGCGGGGGACTCGTGATCCCCATCGCGCTGGTCTTCGGCGCAGGGTTCGTCCTCCTGAACGTCACCGGGACCGAGAACGCCGCCAAACTCCAGAACGGCGTCGTCGCGCTCCTCATGTCGATCCTGATCGTCTTCCTGACCTACGGTGGCCTCGACGCGCTCGGGGTCGTCGGCCAGCCCAGCACCCCCGAGCGGTTCGCGCCTTTCGGCGCGATGCCGGTGTTACAGACGGCCGCGCTCGTGTTCACCTCGTATCTCGGGTTCGCACAGGTCGCGACCGTCGCTGGCGAGATGAAAGACCCCGGCCGCAACCTCCCGCTGGCGATGGTCGGGTCGGTCGTCGTCGTCGGGATCATGTACGTGGCGACGGTGTTCGTGGCGACCAGCGCCTTCGGGAGCGCTCGCCTCGCCGGACTGGGCGAGACGGCGATAGTCGAAGTGGGACGCCACTACCTCGGCGCCGGCGGCGCGATCGCGATCGTCTTCGGCGGTCTGCTGGCGACGATGTCCAGCGCCAACGCCTCCGTCCTCAGCACCTCACGGGCCATCTACGCCGTCTCCCGGGACGCGCTGCTCCCGCGATTCGCCAGTCGGATCAACCTCCGGTACGGGACGCCCCACGTCGCGCTGGGACTCGCCGGCGGCCCGATACTCCTGTTGACCGCGACCGGGCAGGTCGAGGTGCTCGCGGAGGTGGCCTCGTTTCTTCACCTGGTCCTCTACGGGCTGATCTGCGTGGCGCTGGTCGCGCTCCGCCGGGACGAACCCGACTGGTACGACCCCGCGTTCCGGGTGCCCGGGTACCCGGTCGTCCCGATACTCGGCGCCCTCGCCAGTTTCGCGCTCATCGGCTTCATGCAGCGGGCCTCCCAGATCATCGGCCTCGCGATCATGCTCGTCACCGCCGGGTGGTACTTCTATTACGCTCGCGACGTGACGTTGAGGGGGAAGCTATGACTCACGTCCTCGTGCCGCTGGCGATACTGGAGGGGGAGACGGTCTCGCCCGGGCTGATCGACCTGCTCGGGACGGTCAACGTCACCGTGCTGGGCTATCACGTCCTGCCCGAGCAGACCCCGCCCGACCAGGCCCGCCACCAGTACGAGGAACGCGCGAACGCCGCCCTGGCGGACGTCACCGACGAGTTCGACGCGGCCGGCGGCGACGCCTACCACCGCCTCGTGTTCACCCACGACCGGAGTCAGACCGTCGACCGGATCGCCAGCGAGATCGACGTCGACGCCATCGGCGTCAGGGGCGCGACCGGGTCGGTCGAGCGCCTGCTCGTCTCGGTGGCCGGCGAAGTGGCCGTCGACCGGATCGTCCCGTTCGTGGTCGCGCTGGTCGGCGACCGCGCTATCGACGTGACGGTGTTCGCGGCCGCCCGGGAGGGCGGCGAGGCGTCCGCCCGCGAGCGACTCGACGACGCCGCGAACAGGCTGGCCGAGGCGGGCATCGAGGCGACGACTGACCTGAGGACCGGGCGCCCCTTCGACGCGTTCGTCGCCGCCGCGGCGGGTCACGACGCCGTCGTGATGGGTCAGCGAGCGCCCTCGCTGCAGTCGTTCCTGTTCGGGGACGAAGCCGAACGGGTCGCGAGCGAGACGGTCGGACCAGTCCTCGTGGTCAGGGGCGAACCCGAGGCCGACGACGAGTGAGCGCCACGAACGCGAACCTTTTTCTCCACCCGTGCAAACCGCCCGGTATGTCCCAGGCGGCCCCCGTCGAGTGCCGAAACGACGAGACACACCGCGGCGACTCGGGACCGGGGACGCGCGACCGTCGGACGGTGGTCTGAGATGGCCGACCTCGTCTTCTGGGGACTGGTCGCGGTGGCGACGGTGACCAGTCTCGGCACGGCGTGGGCGCTGGGCGCCAACAGTAACTCACCACCCTTCGCCCCCGCCATCGGCGCCAACGCCATCTCGACGATGCGGGCGGCCTTCCTCATCGGCATCCTCGCCGCCGCCGGGGCACTCACCCAGGGCGGTGCTATCTCCGAGACCGTCGGCGCCGGACTCATCGACGGCGTCGCCATCACCTCGCTGGCGGCGACCGCCGGCCTGCTCACTGCGACGGGGTTCATGGCTTTCGGCGTCTACACCGGCTATCCCGTCCCCGCAGCCTTCGCCACCACCGGCGCGATGGTCGGCGTCGGCCTCTCGCTGGGCGGCGACCCCGCCGTCGACACCTACCGCCGGATCGCCGTCTTCTGGGCGCTCGTCCCGCCGGTTTCGGGTGGACTGGCCTACCTCACCGCGACCGTCCTCCGGCGCGACGACATCCCCGAGACCGTGGGCGTCCCGCTGCTCGCGGGCGTCGTCGGCGGGATCGTCGCCAACGTCGAGTTGAGCGTGATCCCCTCGGGCCCCGACAGTTCCCAGAGTTCGCTCGCGGCGCTGGTCGCCCGCCTCGCCGGCCTCCCCGAGGTCGCGGGCGTCGACCCGGCGCTCGTCGGCGCTACACTCGCGTTCGCGACACTGAGTTTCCTGTTCATCCGCCGGCGCACCCAGGAGTCGGTCGACAGAGGGATCAAGACCTTCCTCGTGGTCCTCGGGAGCGTCGTCGCCTTCTCCAGTGGCGGCAGCCAGGTCGGGCTCGCCACCGGCCCGCTGGAGAACCTCTACACCGCCGAGCTCGGCCTCCCCGGCCTCGTCCTGCTCGCCGTCGGCGCGACCGGCATCCTCGGTGGCGCCTGGATGGGCGCGCCCCGCCTCCTCCAGGCGACCTCCCGGGAGTACGCACAGCTCGGGGTCCGGCGTTCCATCGCCGCGCTCGTCCCCGGCTTCATCATCGCACAGACCGCCATCGCGCTCGGGATCCCCATCTCGTTCAACAACATCATCATCTCCGGCGTGATCGGGGGTGGCCTCGCCGGCGGCTCGGCGGGCGTCTCCCGGCGGAAGATCGGCGTCACGCTCGCGTTCTGGCTCATCACGCTCGTCACGTCGGTCGCCATCGGCTTCGGCCTCTATCGCGTCCTCGCGGCTGCGCTCGGCGGATAAACCGCGGGCGACCGTCGGGTCGAGCGGCCGAACGTATTCGACCCCGTCGCGACTCACCGAACGACCGTGACGGTGACGGGCGCCTCGGAGACGACGGTCGTCGCGACGGTGCCGAGCAGTCGCCGCGAGAGGTCGCCGCGGTCGCCGCCGTGCCCGCCCACGACGACGTGGTCGACGTCCGAATCCTCGGCGTACGCGACTATCGTCTCGGCTGGGTCGCCCGTCTCGACGGCAGTGTCGACGGTCCTGTCGATCTGGGCGGCCCGCTTACGGGCGCTCGACAGGACGTCTTCGGCGTGCTCGTGGGCGGCCTCACGGCGCGCCTCGCCGGATCCGAGGACGCCGCTCTCGCTCATCGACGCGTCGACCGGGGTGACGACGTTCAGGACGGTCACCCGGCAATCGAAGACGTCCAGTGCCTCGGAGAGCGCCGCCTCCGCGAGGGGCGACCCGTCGAGCGCCACGAGCACGTGCGCAGGGGCCATACACTCGCTTGCGGACCCGGACACAAGTACCTCAGTGTCGCCCACCGCCGACCCGTGTCGAACCGATACCTCCCGTCGCGCCGACCCCGGAGTATGCGACTCCGTGTCTCCGAACCGTCGCGGTCGGCCCGTGTAGCGAGATGCGCACCATGCGTCCGACGGTGTGCAAACGCCACAGGAAGCGTGTATCATCGGTTGTGGCCGAGGGTCGATTCGGTCGGAGAGACAGTCCCAGCTACCTGTCACGGGACGTCGCCTGCGGAGTCTGGCACCGCTGTGCCCACCCCGGGTGCAAGTGCCGACGCAGAACCGGGACGCCCCGCCCTCACCGGGCCAGGGGCGAGTAGCCCCGAGCGCGGTAGCGCGGGGGCGTTCACTCGGTTCGCGGTCTACGACCGGGACGATACCCGACCCACGCCGGAGAACGTCACACCGGACTGAGTTCCGAATCGGACTGGCCGACAGATGGTGGGGCCCCGCCTTTCTGGATCACGTCGAATGCCCGCATCAGGTCTGTCCGAGAGACGATCCCGACGAGGTTCCCGGTTTCGTCGACGACGGGCAAGCGACCGATGCCGTTCTGTTGCATTCGCTGAAACGCCGCCATCGCGTCGGCATCGGGGGCAATCGTCTTGACGTCGGTCGACATCACGTCCTCGACACGGTAGGCGTCTCGCTCGACCTCGTCGATAGCGCCTGCGTCGTCCAGCGTCACCATCCCGATGAGATCACCGTTTCGTACCACCGGATATCCGATA
>JAZKRZ010000066.1:0-15367 GCA_036626395.1 Haloarculaceae archaeon | reverse complement strand
CGACCGTCGCGGGATAGCAGTAGGCCGGGCCGTAGGTGCGTTCCTCGTCCTCCCACCCCTCGATGGTAACCGGCTCGTAGGAGGTGAGCCGCCCCCGCTCGCGGACGCTCGCCCCTTCCAGTTCGACGTTCAGCGTCCCGAGGAACGGCTCGTAGCCCAGCTTTTCCTCGAACTGGCGCATGTATCCCGACAGCGAGATGTAGTGGCGCCCCTCGCCCATACCGCTGGTCACGGTCCCGCGCAACTCGACGGTGTCGTCGCGCTCGAAGATACGCCGGTAGTCGGCGTACTCGCGCTGGAGGGTGCGCTCGCCTGCGTCCGTAACGGCCACCCACTGGCCGTCGCCGACGATCTCCCGCTCGAGCAGGTCCGTCTCCTCGAGGCGCTGGAGGCGCCGCGAGGCGGTCTGGGTCGAGGCGTCGAGCCGGTCGGCCAGCGCCGAACACGAGATCTTGGCCTCGCCGTCGAGGCCGTGCTCCAGCGCCAGCGACTTCAGCGTCGCCAGTTCGGCGTGACCCACCGCCGACGCCGTCACTCCTGTCATACCTTCGCCTTGCGTTCTCGCCGGCATAAGGGTACCGAAAACGGGACACATCACAAAACTGAGATCCAGTCGGACGCGTGACACTCACTCGCCGGCGTAGGGGTCCCGCTCCCAGAACTCGCTCGATTTTTTCAGTTTGGGGACCCAGGTGTCGTCGGTCTTCGAGAGGAGCGTGACGTGGGAGACGGGCACCTCCTTCGTGACGTCGTGGTCGGGCATGTGCTCCCGAACGGCCTCGGTGAATTCCCGGACTTCGTCGTGGTCGGGCATCGAGTCCCGGTCCAGGCGTCCCCGCGAGTGGCCGACGTGCATGTACGCCTTGAGTTCGACGAAGTCGGGGTCGGCGCGCCGGAACATCGTCGCGTACCACCCGGGGTGGTGCATGTTGTGGCCCTTGACCAGCGTCGTCCGCAGGACGGTGCGGGTCTCGTCTTTGTCTGCGAGGACGTCGAGCGTGTCCACGAGGCGCTCCCAGGCGTCGTCCTCGACGGCTTTCACAGTATTGTCGAAGGTCCAGCGGTCGGCGGCGTCGACGCTGACGTACAGCTGGGTCGGGTCACACTCGGCCAGCACCTCGGGTTTCGTGCCGTTCGAGACGAGGAACGTCGTGATGTCACGCGCGTGAAACTCCTCGATGAGTTCGGGGAGGTAGGGATAGAGCGAGGGCTCGCCGTCGAGCGAGATGGCGACGTGGCGCGGTTCCATCGCCTCCTCGAAGCGCTCGCGCGGGACCTGGTCGTTGCCGCCAAAGCCCGAGAGGATCGTCCGCTGCAAGGAGAGGGAGGCGTCGGCGACGGCGGCGGGGTCGTCCCACTCGACGTCGCCGAGTTCGTAAGCGTGCCCGGCGTGGTCCCGCCAGCAGAAGACACAGCGCTCGTTGCACTTGACGACCGGCGTCATCTGGATGCAGCGGTGGCTCTCGATGCCATAGAAGACGTTTTTGTAGCACTTGCCCTCGCCCTTGAGGGCGTTTTTCGTCCACCCGCAGGTCTGGGCGGCTGTGTGGTTCTCGCTGTGGTAGTTCGGGTCGTCGACCTGCATCGGCCCGTCCGACTCGCTCATTGGCGGTAACGAACGCGGTCCGCTCGTAAACATCCTTTCCCTCGGACGGCGAACCGGGCGGGCGGACCCCGTCGTCCCGCCGGTCACTCGTCGGCGGGCGGGACCGACCGCTTCCGGTAGCTCCCCCGGTCCAGAGCCAGCGGTTCGACGTCCGCGGGCTCGAAGCCGAAGACGGCGGCGTAGAAGCCGAGTTCGTCCTCGAGCGCCCGGCGCCGTGACGCCGCCCGCCTGAACCCGTGGCGCTCCGCCTCGAATTCGACGTACGCGTAGGGGACGCCGTCGTCGACGAGCGCCTCGACCATGTCGTCGGCCTGTGCTGGCGGGACGACGCGGTCCTCGCCGCCCTGGAGGACGAGCAACGGCGCGTTCGGGTTCCGCGGCGGATAGACGTATGCGTGGGCACGTTCCCCGCCGTCGGGCCCGGTCGGGAACGTGACCGTCTCGGGCTCCGGGAGGGACGCCTCGTCGACCGCCAGGTCGTGGGCGCGCCGCAACACCGTCGGCGACTCGCCCGGCGACCACCTGACGACCCCTGGCGGGTCCGACGGCCCGCCGACGACCGCCAGGAGCGTGTCGCCGTCGGCCCGCAGGCGCGTGTGCGGAAAGACGCCACCGGCCGCCGCTATCCCGTCTCGCGCCGCGAACGCGCCCGTCTCCGGGTCCAGAATTCCGAACGACTGTCGGTCGCCGTCGCGCCTGACGGCGGCTATCCGTCCGTCGGGCAGGAACGCGTACGTCGAGAGCCCGAACACCCACTGCGGGACGCCGTACTCGGCGGCGTCCTCGCGAACGGCGACCAGTTCGCGCTCGTCACCGTCGCTATCGCCATCGCCGCCGGTATCGCTTCGCCGGGCGCCCGCGACGCGGTAGAGGTTCCACCAGCCGGTCCGGTCGGAGACGGCGTAGAGGTCGCCGCCGGGGCTCCAGGCGGGCTGGAACACCGACTCCTCGGGCCCGCCCGCGACCGTCTCGACGGCCGAGAGGCTGCCGTCCTCGCCGACGTCGGCCACGTGGAGTTCGGTCCCGTCCCAGGGCATGTTCGGGTGGTCCCAGGTCGTCCAGGCCAGGCGGTCGCCCCCGGGCGACAGCCGGGGGAACGAGTAGAAATCGCGACCCGCCGCGACCACCGTCGGCGATGCCGGCTCGTCCGACCCGTCGTCGAGCTCCAGGGTCACGAGTTCCGAGACCGGTTCGCCGGCGGCGTCCTCGCCGTGGTGGCGCTCCCGGACGCAGTAGACCCGGGTCCCGTCGGGCGCGAACTCGATGTCGGCGTAGCGCGCGCTCCGTTCCTCGGGCGGGTCTGGCGTGAGCGGTATCGGACCGGTCTCGCCGTCCGCGTCAGTCCGGTAGAGGCGCTGGTCGGCGAACCGGGCGTAGACGACAGTGTCGTCCTGGACCGCGAAGTCGGCGCCGCCGTACTCGTGGACGAGCGTCCGGACGTTGCCGTCGGCCGGCGTGACGTCGACGGCGTCCCCGCCCGGGGCCTGCCGAACGACGGCGCCGCGGCCTCCCTCGTCTGGGCGGCGCTCCAGCCAGTAGGCAGTCTCGCCGTCGAGCGCGACGTGTCCGAAGTCGACCCCGCCGGCGGCGACGGTTTCCGCGTCCAGCGGCGACGGCCACGAACCGTACGCGAGTGAGTCGCGCATGCGTCACTGTACTGGAGTCTCGCGGAAGTAGTTTGGTGGGAGGGTGGACCCGGTCCCACGACCCGGTCTTCCGCCTCACCAGTCCGGGAGGTCCGCGCTGTCTGCCGCCTCCGGCGCTATCGAGCCGTAGCGCCCGACGACGTCGAAGTACTCGTCGCCGACTCGCTCGCCGCTCGTGACTCCGTACGCCTCGCGCTCGCCGAACCGGTCGGCAACGAACCAGCGAGCCACGAGCGCTTTCCGGGTGTCGTCCCGCTCGTCGATGGCCCACTGGGCCTCGCTCATACTGTCGGACACAGGCAATGCCACCGTTCGATGACTGTTTCGGGGTTTTTGTGACGGTTCAGCCCCGAACAGCGGATCGCCCGTTCACGAACTTGTGTCCGACAGTATCAACAGGAGCGCCCCGGCGACGACGTCGTAGACCAGGTCCGCGAGGCGCCTGGCGTGGTACTGGGCGTACGCCTCGTCTTCGGTCGCCAGCCTCCCGAGCGCGGTCTGGAGTTCGACGAAGCGTTCCTCCACTGTCGTCGGGGCCCCGGCGAGTTCGGCGCCCGCGTCGGTCAGCCAGCCGGCGTGGTTGGTGCCCATGCCGCCGAGCCCGACCACCCCGATCTCGGGTGCAGTGTCGGTCATGTTTCGCCCGCTCCCGGCCGAGGGCAAAAGGCCCGTTGAATCGACCCGACGGGAATCCGGCAGTCGTCGGCCCCCACTGGAAGACGGTCAGTACATCGTCACGCCGGCGGTGACGTTGACGTCCTGGCCGGTCATCCGCTCGGCCCGGTCGGAGCACAGAAAGAGGACCGCGTCGGCGACGTCGCCGGCCTCGACGAGCCGGTCCATCGGCGAGGACGAGCGAAACTCCCGCTCGACGTCCGCGACCGGCACGCCCCGGCTGTCGGCCTGGCCCTCGATGACCGCGTCGAGACGCGGGCCGCGCACGCTGCCCGGGCAGACGGCGTTGACCGTCACGCCGCGGTCGGCGAGTTCGACCGCGAGCGTCCGCGTGAAGCCGATGACGCCCATCTTCGCCGTGGTGTAGGGCGTCCGGTCGGGCAGGGGACGTTTGCCGCTCTGGGAGGCGAGGTTGACGACCCGCCCGCCGCCGTCGACGAGGTGCGGGATGGCGGCGCGCGTCGCGTTGAACTGCCCCCCGAGGTTCACCGCGAGCGTGTCCATGAACTCCTCGTGTGTTATCTCCTCGCAGGGTTTCGTCGGCCCCGCGACGCCGACGTTGTTCACGAGGACGTCGAGGCCGCCGAACGCCCCGACCGCCCGGTCGACGAACCGCGCCATGTCGTCGGGGTCGCTGGCGTCCCCCTGGACGGTGAGCACCTCGCCCGCACAGTCAGCGAGAGCCGTCCCCGCTTCGGCGAGTGCCTCGTCGTCGACGTCGTTGACGGCGACGTCGACGCCCGCCTCCGCGAACTGTCGCGCTATCTGTCGGCCGATCCCGCTGCCGGCGGCCGTTATCGCGGCGACCTCGCCGGGGATCGTGAGGTCGGTTTCGGGCATGCGCCACTCTGCGTCCAGCGGGACAATGAGTGTTGGCCCCCGGATGTGAACGGTCCGCCCCGTCGAGACCGGGTGACCGTGCGAGCCGCCCGGGAAGATATATGAAGCGTCGGCGGGAGCGACCAGCATGGCCGAGTCGAGTTACGATTTCGGCGGCGAGACGGTCGTCGTGACGGGCGCGAGCAGCGGCATCGGACGGGCGGTCGCCGAGCGGTTCGGCGCGGCGGGTGCGACGGTCCTCGTCGGCGACATCCGCGAGGAGCCAAAGGGCGCGGACGCCCCGCCGACGCACGAACGGATCGAGGACGCGGGCGGCCGGGCCGAGTTCGTCCGGACGGACGTGAGCGACCCCGAAGACGTGCGGACGCTCGTCGCGGCCGCAGGTGAGTTCGGTGGCGTCGACGTGATGGTCAACAACGCCGGCATTTTTCGCGGGGGTCGCCTGCTGGATGCCGACCCGGGCGACCTCGATGCGCTCTTCGGGGTCAACGTCCGGGGCGTCTTCGTGGGCTGTCAGGCCGCGGCGCGTCAGATGCGCGAGCGCGATGTCGCAGGCCGGATCGTCAACACCGCGTCGATCAGTTCGAACCTCGCGCAGGTCACCCAGTCGATGTACGACGCGACCAAGGGCGCAGTGAAGATGCTCACCCGGACGAGCGCGCTCGAACTCGCCGAGCACGGGATCCGGGTGAACGCCGTCGCGCCGGGCGGCGTCGACACCGCGATCGTCGCCGAGGACGATGCCAAAGAGAGCGAAACCGACGGGTTCGACAAGGGAATCCCGCTGGGCCGGGTGGCCGACCCCGCGGATGTGGCCGGTCCCTACCTGTTCCTGGCCAGCGACGACGCGCGGTACGTTAGCGGCGAGTTGCTCTACGTCGACGGCGGCTACCGGGTGTTCTGATACTGTCGGACACAAGTGAGGCCACCGTCGATGGCTCGTTCGACCGGGAACGGGCGTTTCGATAGCGTGTTCCCGGCGAGCGTGTTCACGTACTTGTGTCCGACAGTATGAACCGGCCGTCCGGTCGGTGAGACGAGCCAGGCGGTCGAGACGGCGTCGGCAGGCCGGTGGTCGCCTCCGCTACTCGTCGGGTGCGTCGTTCGACGCCGAGTCCGTGTCGGGCGCGTAGTTGGGCGGTGGCGACGACTCCGCGTCGACCCCCTCGTACAGCGAGCGCAGGGCGAGCAGTGCCTCGTCGCGGTCGTGCTCGGCCGCCGCCCTGTCGACGCCCGTCCAGTCGTAGACGCCCTTCCCGGACTCCCACCCGGTCTCGCCCCGCTCGAGCAACTCGGTGATGACGGGGTTGGGGTCGGTCCCGCGGTCGAGGTCGGGCATGAGCGACCGCTCGACCGCGTGGTGGACGTCCAGTCCCGACTGGTCGACCTTCTCGAAGATGCCCATGACGGGCAGGCGGAAGCCGAAACCGGCCTTGACCGCGCGGTCGATGTCGGCGGCGCTGGCGACGCCGCGCGCGAGCAGGGAGTAGGCCTCGTAGGTCATCGCGGCCTGGATCCGGTTACCGACAAAGCCCGGGACCTCTCGTTCGAGGACGACCGGTGTCTTCTCGGCGGCGTCCAGCAGCGTGCGCACCCGCCCGGCGGCGGCGTCCGCGGTGTCGGGGCCCTTCACGACTTCGACCAGCGGCACGATGTGCGGGGGGTTGAACCAGTGCGTGCCCAGCACGCGACTCGTGTCGGCGACGTCCCCGGTGATGTCGGCGATCGACAGCCCGGAGGTATTGGTCGCCAGCAGGGCGTCGGCGGGCGCGTGTGCGTCGAGGTCGGCGAACACCGACCGCTTGACCGAGATGTCCTCGGCGACGGCCTCGGTCACGACGTCCGCGCCGGCGACGGCGCCCGCGAGGTCGGACTCGGTCCACAGGTTCGACAGCGCCGCGTCGGCGGCGGCGCGGTCGACGTCCCCCGCACGCACCATCGTCTCGAGCGCGTCGTCCACCCGCCGCGGGGCCGACGCCAGCACGGCCTCGTCGGAGTCGAACAGCGCCACGTCGTGGCCGGCGAGCGCGTAGACCAGCGCGATGCCGTGGCCCATGCGACCGGCGCCGACGACCGCCATCTGCTCGATGCCGCCGGCGTCGTCGTTCGACCGCATGTCAGGCGAAGTCCGTCGCCGCCTGGCCTTTCAGCCCGAGGAACTCGCGCACCCCGGTGGGCGTGGCGGGCTCGCGCCCGGTCACCTCGCGGGCGAGTCGGACGACTTTCTCGACCAGTTGTGCGTTGCCCTCGGCGAGTTCTCCGGGCCCGAGATAGAGGTTGTCCTCCATGCCGACGCGGACGTGGCCGCCGGTGTTCGCGGCCTGGAGCGCCATCGGGAACTCGTTGCGGCCGGCACCGATCACCGAGAAGGAGTAGTCGTCGCCGAACAGGTCCTCGGCGACGTCGACCATGTGCGAGAGGTTGCGGGGGTCGGCGCCGATACCGCCGTGGATCCCCAGCACGAACTGCAGGTGTAGCGGCGGCTCGATGAGCCCGCGGTCGACGAAGTGTTTCGCGTTGTAGAGGTGACCGACGTCGTAACACTCCAGTTCGGGTTTCGTCCCGTGCTCGTCGAAGATCGGGAGTATCGTCTCCAGGTCCTCGAAGGTGTTCCGGAAGACCAGGTCGCGGGTCTCCTCCAGGTACTCGGGCTCCCAGTCGTGTTTCCAGTCGTCGTGCTTTTCGAGGAGGTCGTAGAGCCCGAAGTTGATCGAGCCCATGTTACAGGAGGCCATCTCCGGTTCGAGTTCGGGGACGACACCGACCCGTTCTTCGGGCAGCGCCGTCGGCGCGCCGCCGGTCGTCGGCTGGACGACGACGTCACACCGGTCGGCGACCCGTTCGGCGACCGCCCGGAACAGGTCCCAGTCGTTGACCGGTTCGCCCGTGTCGGGGTCCCGGACGTGGACGTGGACGATGCTCGCGCCCGCACGGGCCGCGCCGACGGCCGCCTCGGCTATCTCCTCGGGCGTCACCGGCAGGTGGGGTGACATCGTCGGCGTGTGGATCGCCCCCGTCACCGCACAGGAGACGACAAGGTTCTGGAAGTCGCGCATCGGTGTGATACACCGCGGAAACGAACAAGTAGGTTGGGTTCGGCGAACCCCACTCCATTCCGTTCTGTTCCAGTCCGTCCCGTCCTGTTCCGGCCCGGTCCCGTCCCCGGCGCTCACATCGACTCGGGGGCCTCGACCCCGAGCAGTTCGAGGGCGTTGCCGACGGTGTGGCGGGCGGCGACGACCACCGCGAGGCGAGCGCGGCGGGTCGCCTCGTCGTCGGCCGTGAGGACCGGACACTCCCGGTAGAAGGCGTTGAACCGCTCGGCGAACTCGCGGGTGTACGTGGCGAGGCGGTGGGGTTCGAGTTCATCGGCGGCGTCCTCGACGGCCGCCGGGAACCGCGCGACCGTCCGCAACAGGTCCCGTTCCGCGGGCGTCGCCAGGAGCGCGGGGTCGACCGCCGTGGCAGGTTCCAGACCCTCGCTGCGGGCCTCGTCGATGATGCCGCAGGTCCGCGCGTGGACGTACTGGACGTACGGCGCCGACTGGGCCTCGAAGTCGAGGGCGCGCTCCCACTCGAAGGTGATGGCCTTCCGTGGCTGTTTCGAGACGATGTCGTAGCGGACGGCGCCGATGCCGACCTGGCGGGCGATGCGCTCGACGTCGTCCTCGTCCAGGTCGTCGTCGCGGATGCGGTCGTCGATGCGTTTTTCGACTTCGGCACGGGCGCGCTCTTCGGCCTCGTCGAGCAGGTCGTCGAGGTCGATGCCCGTCCCCTCGCGGGTGGACATGCCCTCGCCGCCGGGGAGGTTCACCCACGAGTAGAAGACCTGGTCCAACTGGTCGGTGTCGTGGCCCAGGAGTTCGAGCGCCGCGCGCAGTTGCGCGAACGTGAGCTGGTGGTCCTCGCCGATGACCGTGATGGCGCGGTCGAAGTTGTCGAACTTCCACTCGTGGTGGGCGAGGTCCCGGGTGGTGTAGAGACTCGTCCCGTCCGAGCGCAGGAAGACGAGGTTGTCCTCGAAGTCGGGCAGGTCGAGTTGCCAGGCCCCCTCCTCGTAGACCGCCTCGTCGAGGTCCTGCAACCGGGAGACGACGTCGTCGGCCGACCCGTCGCGCATGAAACGGGTCTCTCTGACGAACTCGTCGAAGTGAGCGGGCAGGCGCTCCAGCGTCTCGACCATCCCCGAGAGGACGGCGTCGACGACCTCGCTGACGCGCTCGTAGACGTCGTCGTCGCCGGCCTCCAGCCCCTGCATGATGGCCTCGACCTCGGCTTCGGCGGCCGCGACGTCCTCGTCGTCGGCCGTCTCGAGATAGGCGTTGCCCTTCCGGTAGTAGCGCACGAGGTCGTAGTCGGGCTTGTCACGCTCGGGCTCGGGGAGGTCGCTCTCGTCGAAGGTCTCGTAGGCCCACGTGAACACGGCCATCTGGCGGCCGGCGTCGTTGACGTAGTAGTGGGTCTCGACATCGTAGCCCGCGAAGTCGAGCACGCGGACGAGCGCGTCGGCGATGATGGGGTTGCGCGCCCGGCCGACGTGGACCGGCCCCGTCGGGTTCGCGGAGGTGTGTTCGACGACGACCGAGGTGTCGCGGTCGGGCAGGCGGCCGTACTCGGAGTCGCCCGCGCGGGCGACCGTCTCGCGGAAGTACGCGTCGCTCGGAAAGAAGTTGACGTAGGGACCCTGCGTGCGGACGTCGGCGACGTACGCCAGGTCGTCGGTTTCGACGGCGCCGGCGACGTCCGCGGCCACCTCGGGCGGGGGTGCGCCCACCTCGCCGGCCAGCCGGAAGGCGACGCTCGAAGCGAGGACGGCGTCGACGCCTTCGGGCGGGCGCTCGATGCCCAGGTCGTCGGTCGGCACGTCGAGGGCGGCCAGCGCGTCGGCCAGCGCGGACTCGACTTCCGACCGCATCGCGAGGAACATACACCCGGGTTTTCGACCGGCGGATATAGGAATGACGGACTTCCACGGGCGCCGTGCCAGCTGACCGGCCCGAGCGGCCGAGACGACCCCGGTCAGCCGAAGATGCCGAACCGGCCGCCCGAATCGTCGTCGTCCTCTGTTTCCTCGTCCTCGTCCAGGAACCACTCGGGCTCCACGATCGGATCGACGTCGTCGAGCGTGAGGCCCTCGAAGAAGACGCCACCGAGCAGTTCGCTGAGCTGGCGGAACGCCTCGGCGGCGGGGCTGTCGGGCGCGTTGAGCACGAGCGGTTCGGTCTCGGTCGCGCCGACGTCGTCCGGGACGACCGCGAGCAGCGGCTCGTCGAACTTGTCGGCGATGTCCTCGACGTCGGTCTCGGCGGTGACGCGGTTCAACACGGTACCGAGCACCTCGCCGCCGACGCGGTCGGCGAGTTCGGCGGTCTTGACCGTGTCGCCGATGGCGACGTCGTCCGGCGTCGTGACGAGGACGATGCCGTCGGCCAGTCCCAGCGGGACGGTCGCCTCGTGGCTGAGCCCGGCGCCGGTGTCGACGACGACGACGTCGTAGGCGTTGCGCAGCGTCCGGACGACCGACTTGAGCTTGGCCGGGTCGGCGTCCGCGAACGCTTCCAGACTCTGCTCGCCGGGGACGATGGTGATCCCGCCCTGGACGTCGGTCAGGGCGGCACTGATGGCGTCGCCGTCGGCGAGCACCTCGTGGATGCTCGTCTCCGGGTCGACGTCGAGCATGGCCCCGAGGTTGGCCATCCCGAGGTCGGCGTCGACCACCACGACGTCGTAGCCCTGTTCCTCCATGGCCGCACCGATGTTGATGGCCGTGGTCGTCTTCCCGACTCCACCTTTGCCCCCCGCGACGGTACAGACGTAGCCAGCCATTGTGCGTACGACCGGTCGGGTGTCACATAAACCCGCCGCCGGTTCCCTCACGACCGACCGCACCGGCGTCCGACCAGGTCTCGACCGGCAGCCCACGCCCGCCGTCGAGACCCGGTCGGCGGCCCGCGTTCGCCCGTCCGGCGAGGCCAACACTTACTTAGGTTCCAGAACCCGAGTCGTGGACAATGAGCGAGCAGGAAGGGACGGACAGGCAGAAATACGAGTTCAAGAAGGTCATCGAGGAGCTGCAGGACTACCGCGGCTCGGGCACGCAACTCGTCTCTATCTACATCCCCGAGGACAAGCAGATCAGCGCCGTCGTCGCCCACGTCACCCAGGAGCACTCCGAGGCCTCGAACATCAAATCGAAGGAGACGCGCACGAACGTCCAGGACGCCCTGACCTCCATCAAGGACCGCCTGCGTTACTACGACACCTACCCGCCCGAAAACGGCATGGTGGTCTTCTCCGGTGCGGTGGACACCGGCGGCGGCCGCTCGGAGATGGTCACCCGCACCCTGGAGAGTCCGCCCCAGCCCATCGAGTCGTTCCGGTATCACTGCGACGCCGAGTTCCTGCTCGAACCCCTGGAGGAGATGATGGCCGACCAGGGTCTCTTCGGCCTGATCGTCCTCGACCGGCGGGAGGCGAACGTCGGCTGGCTCAGGGGCAAGCGCGTCGAACCCGTCAAGTCCGCGTCGTCGCTCGTCCCGGGCAAACAGCGCAAAGGTGGGCAGTCCGCCCAGCGGTTCGCCCGCCTCCGGCTGGAGGCGATCGACAACTTCTACCAGGAGGTCGCGGGCATGGCCAACGACCTCTTCGTCGACAAGCGCCACGAGATGGAAGGGGTGCTGGTGGGCGGGCCCTCGCCGACGAAAGACGAGTTCCTCGACGGCGACTACCTCCACCACGAACTCGGGGACATGGTGCTGGGCAAGTTCGACGTCTCGTATACTGACGAGTCCGGACTCTACGACCTCGTCGACGCCGCCCAGGAGGTCCTCGACGAACACGAGATGCTCCAGGACAAGAAACTCATGGAGCGCTTTTTCAAGGAACTCCACGACGGCGACCTGGCGACCTACGGGTTCGGTCCCACGCGGGAGAACCTCAACATGGGCGCCGTCGAGACGCTGTTGCTGTCGGAGGACCTGCGCAAGGACGTCGCCGTCCTGACCTGCGAGAACGACCATACCGAACGGGAGTTCATCGACCGCGGCGCCGACCTGCCCGAGCGTGAGTGCTCGCGGTGTGGCGAACCCATGGACGTCGGACGCGAGGACGCCATCGAGCACCTGATGCAACTGGCCGACCAGCGCGGCACCGAGACCCACTTCGTCTCGACGGACTTCGAGAAGGGCGAACAGTTGCTGTCGGCCTTCGGCGGCGTCGCCGGCATCCTGCGGTACTCCACCGGCGTGTAAACGTCCGTGTCTCCAGTGCTACCCGGCAGACGTGGTTGTATCCAGGGCGAGCCGTGAGCAACGGTGGCACGCGCTGTCGAGTCCGCCGAGCGGTGCGAGGTGCGACCGGGGGAGCACCTCGAAGCGACCGGGGAACGGTGGAGAATCCTCGGGAGCCAGCCGGGGTCACAGCAGCTGTTCGAGCTGGTGGCGTCGGCGCCGCAGGTCCGCTGCCGCGTCGATAGCGGGGTCGTCGGCCAGCCGGTCGACGGCGAGAAACGGGTCCGTCCCGGCGCGCTCGACCGCGCCGAGCAGTTCGGTGATCTCCGCGCGGTGGGTCGCAAGCGTTTCCAGCAGCCCCACGAGGATGGCCAGCGGCACCGCTGCCTCGGCGTTGCCCGGGAACGCGTTGCTGACCGCCGTGAAGTCGGGCGTCTCGTCGGGCGGGTCGGTCACCGGGTGCAGCCGGAGACACCCGGTGCAAAGCGCCGCGCCCGGGTCCTCACCCCTGAGAAGGTCGCGGTACTGCTCGGGGACGGTGAACGCGACCGTCGCCGCGCCGCAGGCTGGACAGTCCATGGCCGACCTACACTCGCCCGGAGGAAAAGTGTGTCCGGGCGAGCGGCCACCGGGGCCGTCCGCGAACGAGTCGCCCGGCCGCCTCGTCGCTCACCGCCCCTCGCGACGCTCCCGGAGCGACGCGACGACCTCGCGTTCCCCCGCGACGCGTCTGCCGGCGCCGAGGTCGTGCTCGGCGTCCAGTTCCCCGGCCCGGTCGAGTGCCGCGACCGCACGGTCGAGTGCCTCGCGGGCCGCCTCGTGTTCGCCGTCGGCGAGCGCCGTTTCGGCCCGTTCGCGGTGTTCGACCGCCGTCCGGAGGCGGCGTTCCGTCGTCGGGACGTCCGACCCGACGGGACCGCCCCCTTCATCCGGAGCTGGTCGTGGGGCTGGCAGTAGTAGGTGTACATCCCCGGCGTCTCGAACGCGTGCGAGTGGGTGTGCCCCGCGTCGTGGATCGACGGTCCCGTTCCCCGCCAGTCCGTGCCGGCGGGGCGGCTCCAGTGTACGACGTTGTGGTTGTCCGACACCCACTCGAAGGTGACCGTCGTCGCCGGGTCCACCCAGACCAGCGCCGGTGCGAACGCGAATTTCCGTTTCCCGGCGCCGACCTCGACCGTGACCGACTGCTCCCCCCGCAGGTCGGCGTACGTACCGCGGGCGTCGCGTACGTACTCGGGAAAGACCGGCCGGGTTCCCGACGACTCCGTCTGGCCCGCGACAGCCCCGCCACCGGCCACCGAACCGGCGAGTGCCGCCGACCGCAGGACGACCCGCCGCGATATCAGTCGGTCCTCGCCCTCGTTCATCGCTCGCCCTCCGCTCCGTCGACCGCTCCTGGTGTGCGGTATTGGACCGAACCCGGCCCGTGCTTTCCCGTTTCGCTCGGCCGGTCCGGCGGGAAAAGCGCCTCGGCGAGCGACGGCTGTCCGTCCCCGCTGTTGTGTGCGGACCGGAACTCGACAGTCACTGTTCGACACCGGCGCTTAGGTGAGGGGCGACTAATACTGTCGGACACAAGTACGTGAACACGCTCGCCAGGAACACGCTATCGAAACGCCCGTTCCCGGTCGAACGAGCCACCGGCGGTGGCCTCACGTGTGTCCGACAGTATAAAACGTGCCGCGACGGGAACGGGGGTCGCGGCGCCGGGGTCGGTCTCGCGGCGGGTCAGTACTCCAGGGGCTGTTTCTCCGGGCCGAGGACCTCGACCGAACCTTCTTGATGCCCTCGATCGAGTGGGCCAGCATGGCCAGCGTCGCGTCGCTCTCCGAACCGAACGTCCTCGCACACGCGAAGCGACGTCTGTTCCCGAACCCGGCCGAAGACGATACGTACGCGGTCGTCGATACGCAGTTCGCGGTCGACGAGTGGCTCGCCGGTGAGCCGATAGACGCCGAACTGCGCGACCAGCTCGCGCCGTTCAATCACGTGCAGGTCGGATCCGGGTATCCGGACCTGGTCGGCGTCAGGCGGCTCGAATCGGAGTTCCTCGCCGTCGACCGCTTCGGGGACGACCCTCCGCTGGTGGCCATCGAGGCGAAGGGCTACGCCGGAGACCGGGCGGTCGACGTCGAGCGCGGCGTCGTCCAGGCGTACGACCGGCTCCACGAGGCGAACGCTGCCTACGTCGCAGCTCCCGAACGAGCCGTCTCGCAGTCGGCCCGGACGCTCGCGCGAGAACTCAACGTCGGCGTTCTGGGTGTCACGCCCGACGGGAGCGTCGACCCGCTCGAGATACCGCGTGTCGTCGGTAACCGGACCTCGGACGACGCGACGGCCGTTCGGTTTCAGGCCACGGCACAGGGCGTCGCCGACAGGTCGTTTGGCCTAAACCACCCGAAAAACTATCTCGCCTATCCGATCGCGGTGTACCACTCCGGTGAGACCGATGCTGTACTCGCCGAACACGTCGTCCGTGCCGTCGACGACGCGCGCAGGGGTGCGGCGTTCCTCGGGCTCGTCGAGGAGCATCCCGACCGCATCGCACTCACCCCGCTCGGTGGGGAAGTGGTCCGGTTCGCGCTGCGTCGATACGCGTCGGTCGACGACGCACTGCGGGCCTTCGAAGACTGGGCGGGGTCACGAAAACGGTTCTGCGACGTCGCGCCCGAATGGGGACTGCTGGCCAGACGCGTGGCATGGCAGTACCCGGCGACACAGCTCCTCGTCGAAGAGCTGCAGACGATGCACGACGACGGTATCCGCGACCCGTCACTGGTCGCCCTCGTCGAGTGGCTTCACGTCCAGCATCCGACGTTCACCGTCGAACTGTTCCTGCGCGGGAGCGAAGAGGTTCGCTCACGAGTGCTCGACGAGGAGGGCGGACTCGACGCCTCACAGCTGGCAGCCGGAACCGTCTTTCACTCGCCCACGGTCTTCCAGCTGAAGGCGATGCTGTATCACTGTGGGATACTCACCGAGCGAGGGGCCGAACCACACCGGCTCGATCCTCTGACCGACGTCTGGACGCTGTGCGAACCTCTGGAACCGGGTCGCTGAGAGGGACCACCACCGGCTCGCTGTACGTGCGAGTGTGAGATAGCAGTCGTGAGTCGGGACAGCTACCGCGTAGTTCGGATCTGGTCCGCTAGACGCGACTCCGGTATTTCGCCGAGCGGTCCGGCGAAATCCGGAACTGACTTACAACCGACCGTATCAGTCGTCCGCTTCGGCTTCGAGACGGGCGGCTTCCTCGTCGGCCTCGCGCTCGGCGCGTTCCTCCTCGTCCTTTTTGTCTTTGACCTTTTTCATGCGGAAGATCTCCTCGCGTTCCTGCTCTTCGAGTTTCTGCTCGATGTACTCCTGGTTCT
>JAZKRZ010000065.1:0-15991 GCA_036626395.1 Haloarculaceae archaeon | reverse complement strand
GCGTGTTCACGTACTTTGTCCGACAGTATGACCCGGACGTTCGCAGCCGTTCACATGTACATCCGGTCGTCCGGGAGCTGTTCGTCGGGGACCTGTTCGAGTCGTGCGGCCAGGTCCGCGTAGTACTGCTGGACGTCGGCCGCGAACGCCTCCAGCGGCCCGGTGTCGACGTCCAGGTCGTACACGCCCGAGAGCGTCTCGATCAGGCGCAGTGCGGCCTCGACGTCGGGTGCCCGTTCGTGAACGGGCGTGACGAAGGCCCCGACACGGAGGGGGGATCCCATCCCGTCTGCGAGGAGGCTCGCCGGGACGCCGTCGAGGTAGCCGGTGCCCATCCCGGGGGGAGCCTGCTCGCCGGCGAGACGGTGGTCGCGGTAGTCGTCCGTCGCGACGTGGAAGGTGCGGTGGTCCTCGGGGCCGTGGGGTATCGGGACGCCCTGGAGGACCGCGACCTCGTCGATGTCGGTCGCGTCGCACCAGGCGAGCAGTCCCTCGCTGAACGAGTGGCTCACGGCCGGCGGGATCCACAGTTCGCTGACGAGGACGGTCGTCGCCAGGTCCGGCGAATCGAACAGGCGGACCGGGTGGCGAGGCCGACCCGCTTCGAAGGGCGTGATCGTCGCCGCGTCCGCTCGCACGGACCCGCACTGCTCCAGGGTCGTCTGGTCGACGAGATAATCGACGGCCGTCAGTCCGGCGAGTCCGAACGACGAGAGGCCACACACCAGTACGTCACCCGTCGGTTCGCGGTCGTCGACGAACTCGAACGCCTCGGTCGCTGTCGGGTCCATACCATGGCTATCAGCGGAGCGCCTATGAGCGTAACCGTTCCGGGCACCCCCGCCGCCCCGTCGACGCGTCACGCCGGCCGGGCCGGACGCAAACCCTTTTCCCGGGCCCCCCGTTGCACACGCTATGGTCGACCGGGTGATGACAGGATGAGCACCCGCCAGACTGGCGCGACGCCGACGGGGACACCGACCGGGACCGACACGCCGGTGGCCGGCGGCGAGTACCTCCCGGCCGTCGCCCGCGAAGTCCTGCGGAACGCCCCACAGTGGCTCGTCGACCTCGGCCAGTCCGCCCTCGTGATCGTCCTCGCTTACCTCGTCTCCAGACTCCTCGTGCGACTGCTGGGACGCCGGATCGCTCGCCGCTTCCGCCGGCCGAGCCTCACCCGCACCGCCCTCCGGGGGATCCGGGTCGGTGTGGCCGTCTTCGCACTGCTTACGATCCTCGGTATCTACGGGTACGGCCTTGACGACCTCGTTCTCTCGGTGACCGTCTTCACGGCCGTGCTCGGTGTCATCCTCGCGCCCATCGTCGGCAGCGTCATCAGCGGCGTGTTCCTGCTGGCCGACCAGCCCTACGAGATCGGCGACATGGTCGAACTCGCAGACGAGAACCAGCGTGGCTTCGTCGAGGACATCACCCTGCGCTACACCAAGATATTCACTCTCGACAATACGTTCCTCGTTATCCCAAACGGCGCGATGCGGGACCGCGACGTCATCAACTACTCCGCCGAGGACACGCGAACTCGACAGACGCTGGACCTGCTGGTCACCTACGAGAGCGACATCGAACGGGCGCGAGAACTCTTCGAGCGGGCCGCCCGAAACGTCGAGGGGGTCGTCGAGGGCGGGCCGGCCATCCGGGTCGGTGCGGCCCGATATCCGGCGGGGCCGACCTGTTACATCGACGACTACGGCGACCACGGCGTGAACCTGCGACTGCGCTACTGGATAGGGGAGCCCTACTGGCTGTTGCGGATGCGCTCGCGGATCCAGACGGCGCTGTGGGAGGCCATCGAGGACGAGGACATCGAGATCGCCTATCCCCACCAGCACCAGGTCTTCGACGAGACGAGCGGCACGATGCAGGTGTCCATCGCCGACGACGCCACCGACGACGGCCCGGGAGGGCCACCATCCGCGGCGGTCAGTGACAGTCTCGCGGATGTTGAAGGGGACGAACCGCTCGACGGCGACGGTACGGGGACCGTCGAGGACCAACCGGAAGACAGCGAAACGCCGGGGAACTGACGGCGAGCGGGTCGCGGACCCCGGTCAGGGTTCGGCGGTGACGACGTCGCAGTCGAGTTCGTCGCGCAGGTAGCGCTCGATGTCGGGGTCGTCGACGAGGCGACGGATCATCGCCCGCCAGCGCCCGGCCTGTTTCTTGCCGATGACGACCACGTCGGCGTCCTCGGCGGCGATCTCCTCGAGTAACGTCTCCTCGACGAGCAGACCGTTCCGGACCACGAACCGGGCTCTCTCGAGGTGCCCGAACTCCCGTTCGACGGCGTTTTTCAGGTCGGCCCGCGTGGTCCGGCGACCGTCCTGGTACTGGTTGACGTGGAGGACGGTCAGATCGGCGTCGCGGTCGAGCGCGATGTCGATGGCGGTAGCCAGCGTAGCCTTCGAGTGTTCGCTCAGCGGGTAGCGAACGGGCACGACGACCTGCGTCATCGGGTACCGATTCGATGCCACTGCGGGTGAATGTTTCCTTTCGCGACGAAACCGTTTAGCGACCACCGGCGCTGGGTCCCGTATGGACGAGCGGACCGGTCCCGACGGCGACCGACTGTACGTGGACACCGATGACACCGAGCGCGGCGCCGAGGGCCCGTTCTTCGTCGTGTACCGTGACCCCGCGGGCGAACGCCGCTGGGGATACTTCTGTGGCCACTGCGAGTCGTTCGACACGGCCATGGACTCGATGGGACGGGTCCAGTGCAACGACTGCGGGAACCTCAAGAAACCCGACGAGTGGGACGCCGCCCACGAGTGACGCCCGCGACCGCCCGAGAGGGACCGAATCGGCGGCGAGCAGCCGAGACGACGCGGGTCTCCCGTGGTCACTGCCGGAGGAAGACTTATTGCCCGGGGCGCGGTAATGAAACGTGAATGAGGGCTGTTACCAAGCCACTCGACGAGCAGGCACGGTCGATTTTCGCAGACCTCGGGTACGCGGTGTCCAGTCACGGATCCGAACTCCTGGCCGAACGCAAGTGGCGGGTCGTCCGCATCACAACGGTCGAGGCCGACGCCCGACCGCCGGAATCGGGAGAGTATCGATGTTTCGTCGCTCACCACGACGACGTCGACGAAGTCGAGCGACGCCTCGAACGGTTCGACCCCGATTACGAGTGGGCGATTATCGGCGTCGACGACGACGGCGACTACGAGGTAACAGCGCGACCGACCGGCGCGTAACCGCCGGCCCGCCGGGGTGACCCGGACAGCGACCACCGACCAGTTCCGTCTCGGGAGCCCACGCGACCAGTCCCGACCACCGTGAGTGACTGCTTTCGTGAGTGGTTCGACGTAGTGCCGATCCCTGACTTCGTCCGAGCCGGGCGTGGGTACCCGCGCCAGTGGCGGGCACGAAACGCTGGCGACTCGCCAGGAATGTCACCTGAGTATCCCCGCAATCTATATCAGACTTCCGAGAATAGGGGGAGGTAGGGCTTAGCTGGTTTACGGAGTCCGCTACGCCCGTCGAGAACACGGTGAACACACATGGTATTCAAGAAGATCACGCTGATCGGGACGAGTTCGGAGAGTTTCGACGAGGCGGTCGACGACGCGGTCGACCGCGCAGAACACACGCTGGAGAACATCTACTGGGTCGAAGTCGACGAACTGGGCGTCGAGATAGCGAGCGTCGAAGGGAGGGAGTACCAGGCGGAAGTCGAAGTCGCGTTCGAACTCGAAGAGCCCGGGGAGTGATACGGACCGTTGTACTTCGTTACCACCGTCGCGAACCACGGTGAACGCATCGGGCCGTGACTCGTCCATACGTCGACGGCATCGCCGAAAATGGGTACAACGGTCCGTATGAGTGTCAGGTGCGGAAACTCTCGCCACAGCCACACTCGCTGACGACGTTGGGGTTCTCGACGTGGAAGCCGGCACCCTGCAGGCCGCCCTCGTAGTCGAGCACCGACCCCTCGACGTAGTTCATGCTCGCGGGGTCGACGAACACGCGCAGGCCGTGGTGTTCGTAGACGGTGTCGTCCTCGTCGGGTTCGTACTCGAAGCGCATCCCGTAGGAGAGGCCGGCACAGCCGCCCTGCTGGACGAACAGTCGGAGCCCCGAGACGTCGGTGTCCATGTCTTCGCCGCGCAACAGCGAGAGGGCCTCCGACGCCGCGGATTCCGTGACCTCGATATCGTCACCGCCCGGTTCGGGGTCGCCGCCCGTCTCGGCCTCCGGCGTGGAACTCATACCGTGGTATACCGGCCCGACCGTGTTAACCCTGTTGGCCGGAACAGGGACACCGTCGCGGTCGGAACCCGACCCGCTCAGATGCGCTTGCCGAAGATGTACTCGGTGACCGCCTCGCCGGCCATCTCCCGCTCGGAGCGTTCGAGGCGCTCGAACCCGGTGGCCTCGTAGAAGGCGATACCGACCTCGTTGTCGGCGAGGACTTCCACCTCGTAGCGCCCGACGTCGCGGTCGTACAGCGCCTGTTCCACCTCCGCGAGCAGCTGTCGCCCGATGCCCTGGCGCCACTCGTCGGGGTGGACGTACAGTCGATAGAGCTGGTGGACCCGCCGGGGCGGATGAGGGCCGACGTGTGCGTACCCGAGCACGTCGTCACCGCGCTCGGCGACGAAAAAGTCCTGTGCGTCGTGGGTGATACCCGCCTCGACCGCGGCGTCCTCGTACCACTCGTCGAGGACACGGTCGACCAGGTCCGCGCCGAGAACGTCGTCGTACGCCGCGTGCCAGGCCGCTTCGGCGACCCGCTGGACGGCCGCGATATCGCCCGGGTGCGAGACGCGGACCGTGACGTCGTCTGCCATACTCCGAGGGGAGAACGTCGAGAGACAAAGGCGTGACGACACGCGTCGAATCCACGAACAGCGGGGCCACAGACCGGCCGACTGTCGCTACTCGTCGAAGCGAGCGTCGACGCTGTGGGCGTGGGCCTCCAGGCCCTCGACGTCCGCGAGCGTCGTCACCGTCTCCCGGAGGTCGGCCAGTCCCGCCTCCGAGAGGCGCTGGACGGTCGTCGACCGGCGGAACGTGTCGACCGAGAGTCCGCCGACGACGCGAGCGCCCCCGCCGGTCGGGAGGACGTGGTTCGTCCCGGTGGCGTAGTCGCCGGCCGCGACGGGGCTGTAGCGGCCGAGAAACGCGCTCCCGGCGCTGGGGATCCGGTCGAGCAACGCCTCGGCGTCGTCGGCCTGTATCGAGAGGTGTTCCGGGGCGTACGATTCGGCGAACAGGACCGCCTCGCTCGTCGACCGGGCGAGGAAGACGCCGCTCGCGTCGTTGCCCAGAGCCTGCCGGATCGTCTCCTCGCGCTGTCGTCCCGCGGCGTGAGACTCGACTGCTTGGGCGACGGCGTCGGCGGTCCCGTCGTCGGCGGTGACGCAGACGACCGCCGCCTCGGGGTCGTGCTCGGCCTGTGCCACCATGTCCGCGGCGACGGCGTCGGGGTCTGCCGTCTCGTCGGCAACGACGAGCACCTCGCTCGGCCCCGCCAGGAAGTCGATGGCGACGGCGTCGCGGACCTCCGCCTTGGCGGCGGTCACCCACTTGTTGCCCGGGCCGACCACCTTCTCGACGGGCGAGACGGTCTCCGTGCCGTAGGCGAACGCGCCGATGGCCTGTGCGCCGCCGACCTGGAAGACGGCGTCGGCGCCGGCTATCTCCGCGGCGGCCAGCGTCGCCTGCGGGAGCGACTCTGCGGGCGGCGTCGCGACCGCGACGTGGTCGACGCCCGCGACCTTGGCCGGGATGACGCCCATGAGCACGCTCGACGGGTACGCGGCCGTCCCGCCGGGCGCGTAGACGCCCGCGCTCTCGATGGGACTGAACCGCCGGCCGAGTTCCCGGCCCTCGGCGACGGTCGACAGCCAGTCTTCCGGCACCTGGCGTTCGTGGAACGAGCGGACGTTCGCGGCGGCGTCCTCGACCGCCCGGCGGACGTCGTCGTCTATCGCGTCGACCGCGCGTTCGGCCTGGTCGGTGACCTCGAGGTTGCCGACGTTCACGCCGTCGAACTCCTCGGCGAACGCCCGGAGTGCGACGTCACCCTCTGTACGGACGCGCTCCAGGATGTCCCGGACGTCCTCGCGGACGGCCTCGACCCCCGAATCGCGGTCGAAAAGCGACCCTCGCTCTGCGGGCGCCAGCGACTCGACGCTTCGAACTCTCATACCGACTGTTCGGCCGAGTCGGCCAAAACAGTTTGCTATCGTGCCAGATACCACCAGGCGGCACCGAGGGCGATCATGAAGAGTCCGCCGAGGAAGAAAGCCACGGCCGGGTCCGCCAGCAGGCCGCCGTCGCCCGCGGCCGCGACCACGTCGCCAGCCCCGACAGTCGTTGGCTCGGGCGTCGAACTCGGCGAGGGCGACGCCGTGGGCGTTCCGATCGACTCGGCGGGCGTCGACACCGGCGTGTCCTTCGGCGTCGGCGAAGCGGTCGCTGCGGGCGTGGGCGTCCCCGCGGGAGCGGGCGTCGGAGTGCTCGCGGGCGTTTCAGTCACAGCCTGTGTATCTGCCAGCCGTTCGGTGGCTGTCGGCGTCTCCTGGCTCGCGATACCGACGTCACCGCCGTCGCCGGCGGCTTCAGTTCCGGGTGCGGCACCGTCGCCGCCCGACTGTCCGCCGGCATCGCCACCGGTCCCACCGTCGGCACCGGAGCCGGTCGGGCTGACGCCACCGAGCGTCGTCCGGGCGACACGGCGGACGACCAGACTCGCCACCGCGAGCAACCCGATAGCGCCGAGCAGTCGCGTCAGCGCCGTCTGGAGTCGTCCGCCCTCATCCTGGGCGCCCGCGAACAGCACGACCGCCTCGCTGGCCGGGGCGTACACCGTCATCTCGGTCCCCTTCTCGGAGTAGCCCGAACCCGCGGGCTGGATCAGGTCCGCCTCTTCCAGGTTCTCCAGGTGGTAGTGGACGTTCTGGAGCGACGAGCCGACCTCGTCGCGTATCTCCGGCGGCGTCCGGGGTTCCTCGTAGACGAGAGAGAGGATCTCCCGCGCAGTGTCCGAGGACAGCGCCGACAGCGCCTCCTCGGTCGCGTCGTCCTCGAGCGAGAGGACCCGCGGTCCGTCCGGCGACTGCGTCGGCTCCGACTTGAACGGAAGGAGACGACTCATCACTCGGTATACAGTCTCCCGTCCTAAAGGGGCTTTGCAAGTATCAAACGACCGTTTGAGCCATTCCGGTCGCCGATGGATACGGGTGAGGGCGTCGGTCGAGGGACCGGGCAGCCTCTGTGCTATTCGGTCACAAAATGTGCGCCCGGAACACTAACGACCGGCGTCACACCAGGCGGCGTGCCGGGTCGGCCGGGAAACCCTCGTGCCGGGCGAGGGGCACCGACGGGTGCCCCCAAATGCCGAGGCGGCGCGAACCGCCTCGACCGCTGCCCCCGATGGGGGGCGGGTGTCGCGTGCCCGGGTTCTCCGCGCGGTCATCGCGCCCGTACGGACGTACTCGGGCGGGGACTGAGGCACGCGTCTGCCCTTGCAGTGCCAGCGTAAAACGTTTCGCGGTCGGGGGTCGCGTCGCCCGATCCACGACCCTCCGGTCGGCTTCGGTCCGCTCTCCGGGCTTTCAGGCGGTGTACTCCTCTTCGCGGACCTGGACGTACGCCCCGTCGCGGAACTTCCGCTTGTACCACTTGTAGGCGCCGACGACCTTCACGCCGGTCCAGCCCGTCCGGACCGCCTCGCGCCAGTCGTACCCACCGAGATGTTGCATGTGGTCGCCGGCCCGGAAAGCGGCGTCCCAGTCGGCGGGCCCCCAGCCACGGACGAGTTCGGCGAACGCGACGTTGCGCAACACCTCGTCGCCGATGGCGGCCTGCCACTCCGCGTTGTACCGGTCGAGTCGGTCCTGACCGGCGAGTCGCCCGGCGACCTCGCCTGTCCGGTAGGCGACGTGGTCTCCGCCCTCGTGGAACGCCGAGGTGGCACCCATGGCGCCGCCGACGACCGCGACGTCGGCGCCGACCGGGGATTCGATGGGACGCGTCGAGGAGATGGGATAGGCCTCCGTCCCGCCGCGCTTGCCGCGGTCTTCGACCAGCGGGAAGTCCTCGATGTCGTAGTCGGGGTACTCGCGTTCGAGCAGCCGGCGCAGGTAGACCGCCCCCGAGGGGACCTGCTCGTCGTCCGGCCGAAGGAGGTCGTAGGCGTCACGGTTCTCGACAGCGTCCAGGTCGACGCCGATGGGCATGGTCAGACCGACGCGGGCGACGCCGTCGTCGTTCGGGAAGATCCACGGATAGGCCGTGTGTCCGGGCATCAACCCCCACCAGAACTTCAGATACCCCGGCTCGAACAGTTCCTCGGGGATGCGGCGGTGCTCCTGGTAGGCGATGTGGTTGGCCTCATTGGGGCCGAGCACGTCGGCGACCGACCGCCCCTCCGGCATGAACTGGTCGACGACGCCGGTGGTCACCGTTCGCTGTGGACCGTCGGCGAGCACGAGTTTGTCCGCCTCGACCCCTCCACCGTCCGCGAGCGTCAGTCTGTGCGTGTAGCCGCTGGCAGTGTCCGTCTCCACGGCGGAGACGCTGGTGCCCACCCTGTAGGTGGCGCCGGCCGCCTCGGCGCGTTCGCGCAACCAGTCGTCGAAGCGAGCGCGGTGGAACGCGAACCCGAACTCGTCGTAACTGGACTCGATACCGGTCTGTTCGAGGGTCATCTTTCGATTGGGGCCGATGAACTCGGCGCCGTCGAGTTCGCTGAGGATCACGTCGTCGGGGAAGTCGCCGGCCTCGAGCCCCATGATCTCGAGCCAGTAGTCGAGCATCCCTGCGGCGTCCGTCGAGTCGGGGCCCAGTCCCTCGCGGTCCGCGCGGGGCACGCCCTTCTCGATGACGAGCGCGTCGGCGCCCTCCGCGGCGGCGGCCCGGGCGGCCGACGACCCCGCGGGGCCCCCGCCCACGATGGCGACGTCAACGCTTTCCATACGCTCTCACCTGCCTCGCCGGAGTATAAATCCCCATCCCTTCCGACGCTCACAGCGGAACCCGCGTGGACTGCCCCGACGGACGAACCGGGGGAGACATATCCGACGGCTCCGCGAACGGGGACACATGCCCGACCTCCTCGACACCTATCTGGAGAACCGCTGGCTCGTCCAGCCCAGCCACGCGAACTCCCTGGGGACCACACACGGCGGGAACGTCCTCAAGTGGATGGACGAGCTCGGTGCGATGGCCGCGATGCGCTTTGCCGGCGAGAACTGCGTCACCGCCAGCGTCGACGGCGTCGAGTTCAGACGTCCCATCCCGGTGGGCGAGGCCGCCGTCGTCGAGGCGTACGTCTACGCGGCCGGTCGAACTAGCGTCCGCGTCAGGGTCCGCGTCCACCGCGAGAACCCCCGGACCGGCGAGCGCGAGTTCACCACCGAGTCCTACGCCGTCTACGTCGCCGTCGACGACGACCGCCAGCCGACGCCGGTTCCGGAGTTGCGGGTCGAGACGGAACGCGGCGAGCGGTTGCGCACCGACGCCCTCGAGGGGGCGAACTGACCGGCGGTCGTCCTCGCTGGCGGACGAACCCTGCGTGTTCGAGCGGTGCCCGGCGGACGAGCGGACCACGAAACTTTTCCCGGGGAGGGGCGTATCGCCGCCGATGGTCGACCACGAGCGCGTCTGCGTGCTGATCCCGACCTACAACGAGGCCGAGACCATCGGTGACGTCGTGGGGTCGTTCCGCGAGGAAGGCTTCGAGAACGTCCTCGTGGTCGACGGCGGTTCGACCGACGGGACGCGCGACGTCGCCGCGGACGCCGGCGCCCGCGTCGTCGAACAGTCCGGCCGGGGCAAGGGCAATATGAAAGGCCAGGCCGTCAGAGAGGGCCTGCACATGTCCGAGGCCGACGTCGTGTTGATGCTCGACGGCGACTGGACCTACCGGGCGGAAGACGCCGAGGCGATGCTCGAACCGGTCTTCGCCGGGCGGGCCGACCACGTTATCGGCAACCGCTTCGCCGACATGGAACCCGGCGCGATAACGCGTCTGAACGCCGTGGGCAACCGGGTCATCAACCTGGGGTTCCGACTGATCCACGGCCGGGACTACGTCGACATCCTCAGCGGCTACCGGGCGCTGACCCGCGAGGCCACCGAGCGCGTCTCGCTCTCCGAGGACGGCTTCGGCATCGAGACGGAACTGGCCGTCGAGTGCGTCAAACACAACGTTCGCACCGAGGTCGTTCCGATCCGCTACCGCAGGCGACCCGGCGACTCGGAGACGAACCTCAACCCCTTCCGCGACGGCGCGGACATCATCCTGACGCTGTACCGGATGGCCAAGACCAGCAACCCGCTCTTTTATTTCGGGAGCGTCGGCATCGCGAGCACGCTGACGGGCGTCGGACTGGGCGCGTGGGTCGCCTACGAGTGGGTCGTTCGGGGCATCTCACACGAGGTCATCGCGGTCGTGGGGTCGTTTGCGATCCTCTTCGGCGTCCAGTTGCTGATGTTCGGCGTCCTCTCGGACATGATGGTGACGGTCAACCGCGAACAGACCCGACGACTGGAGGAACTGGCGCGTCGACTGAGCGACGACGAGTCGCCCGGGTTCTCCTCGGGCGGCAGTCCGGGGAGCGGAGACACCGCCGGCGACGGGGCCGTCGGTGACGCGAGGCCGGAGGACGCCGGCGTGGTCGAGGCGGCCGACTCCTCCGAGGATTAGAAGGGGACCAGCGCGCGCAGCTGTGCGAGCAGACTGTTGGAGGCGGCCTGGCGCTTGCGCTCGAAGACCGGGTGGAGCGCGTTCAGCAGGTCCTGCTGTGAGTCGAACCGGTCGCGGTCGACCTCGGCGAGCGCGTCGCCGACGGTGATGCTGTTGCCGGCCGCGTCGAACGGCACCTCGGTGTGGCCGTACTCGTCGGCGAGTTCGGCGGCCGAGACCGGGTAACTGACCTCGGTGTCCTCGAGGCGCGCGTCCAGCGCCGCGATACCGAACTCGACGACGTCCGGTTCGTCGTCGACGTCGTTTGACGGTGGCCGTACTCCCATCGACCGACCCAACGGGACGAACCCCCGAAAATCCTGCGGGCCGCGACCCCCCGCCCCGACACTCCCCTCGGGAGGCCGCGGACACGGAGGGGACACCTCCGAGACCCGCCGAGGGCGTGAGCCCGACCGACCCACAGCGGCGATACCGATAACTGTCCCCGCCACCAGAGGATAGCGTATGCAGGCTCCGTGGGTGTCGGCCCTCCCGCTGGGACTCCTCCAGCGGCTCTTTCTCGTGGGCGCGGTCGTGGCCTCGCTTCTCGTCGCCCGCCGGCTGACGAGCGGGACGCGCTGGGGCGACCGGATCCGCCGGCGGTTCGTCCTCGGCGTGCCCTGGGGGACGCTCCTGACGGCCCTCGGCGTGTTACTCGTCTACTGGGTCCTCCAGGGCGGGTGGGCCGACCCCAAGGACCCGCTCGTGATCCCCTTTCGCTCGTGGTCGTACACCTACCCCGTCGGCGTCCTCGTCGCCGGGTTCGGGCACAACGGCGTCGGCCACATCACCGGCAACCTGCTGGCGACCGCTGCCTTCGCGCCCGTCGTCGAGTACGCCGTCTCGCACTACCCGCACGAACGGGGCTCGCAGACGTTCGACTCGCTCGCGACCAACCCCTTCGTACGGATACTGCTCGTCCCCGCCGGGAGCCTCTTCGCCGGGGTCTTCACCGGGCTCTTCTCGCTCGGCCCCGTGATCGGTTTCTCGGGGGTCGTCTTCGCGTACATCGGGTTCGCGACGGTGACCCGACCGCTGCTCACGGTGGTCGTCATCGTGGGGTCGAGTGCCCTCGACCTCCTCTACCGTGCGTTTCGCTTCCCCTACATCACCAGGAAGGCCCAGCCCGGCTTCTTCTCGCCGTGGTGGGCCGACGTGGCCATCCAGGGCCACGCTATCGGCATCCTGCTGGGCGTCGTCCTCGGCGTCCTCTTTTTGCGCCGGCGCGGCGACCACCCCGACCCGCTCTCGCTGTGGGTCGCGGCGCTGATCGTGGCCGTCTCGGAGAACCTCTGGGCGCTGTATCGCCCGGTCGGCGCCAGCGAGTTCGGCCTCTTTCGCGCCGTCGGGACCGCCCTCGTCTTTCTGTTCGCGGCGGTCGTCACCGCCGCAGTCGCGGCCTCGGACCGCTCGCTCGTGCCCGACTTCCGGGCCGACCGGTTCCCGTCTCCCGGCCGCGTGCCGGGTCTCGAGGGACTCCGGGGCCGTCTCCGCCCGCTCCTGGAAGGGTTACCGGGTCGCCGGCGGGCAGCGGGACTGGTCGTCGTCGTCCTGCTGGCCGGCCTGAGTCTCTCCGCGGTCCCCTTCGGTTTCGCGAGCGTCGACGGCGACCTCCCCGAGGACGCCACGACCGTCGAGGTGCGCGACTACACCGTCACCTACGTCGAGGGTGTCCCCAACCAGTACGTCCCGGGGATCGACGTCTCGTTCGAAGTGTTCGGCCGCGAGTTCGCCTTCGACGCCCGCGAGGCATCGAACGTCCGCTCCAGCGGCGTGGTGGTGTTCAGCGAGCGCCGCGGGATATGGATCGAGGCGGTTTCGAAGGGGCGCCTGACCTTCCTCGGCAGGACGGACGTCACCGTCGGCGGCATCGGCTGGCGCGAGGAGGTGGTCGCCTCGCGCCAGGGCTGGTCGCTCCAGGGCAACGGCTCGAGCTACAAGGTGTACCTCCGTCAAGAGGACGAACCCCGGAAACTCGCCTTCCGGACCGACCGGGTGACGGCATCGCCGACCATCGCCGGTCGAAACGTCTCGATACGGCCGACCGAGCGGGGGTTCGACCTGGTCGTCACGCGGGGTAACCGCACGCTCGGTCGAGCTCCGATCCCCGACCCCGCGAACGAGACGCGCGTCGGCGGACTGACCATCAACCGCACCGGCAAGACCCTCTTTGCGATACGCAACCGGACTCGCGTCCAGGTGGCACAGCGGCAGGTCCCGCAGGCTCGTCAGAACTGAACGGCGCCGCCGCCAGCGTTCCCTCGCCCAGCCGCTCGACCATCGGGTGGTCCAGCGTCGCGTCCCAGACCGGCTCGGCCGTCTGGCGTAACTCGTCCGTGAACCTCATACCCGACCGCTTCCGCGCTCGGCGCCAAGTATTCTTCGACTGTACAACCTGGTAGTAGGCCAGTGCTGTCGCGTTTCTGGGGCGCAGTTCTGTCGTTCGTGCGATCCTTCGATCCGACAGATTTAACGATTAGATGCGTCTAATTCGGGGTAACGTGGAGCAGGAACGCGACGAGACCGACGTCGGGCGGTCGGGGTCGCGGGCGCTCGCCGACCCCGACGCGGGTTCGTCGGGAGCTACCCCTGGAGGACGAGTGATCACACGATGAGCGAGTTCGCGACAGTCGTCATCGCGGCGCTGGTCGCCCAGTTGCTCGTCCTGCCAGGCGAGAAGGTCCAGTTCATCATCGCGGGGCTATCGACGCGGTACCGGCCGCTCGTCGTCGTGAGCGCCGCGGGGCTGGCGTTTGCCGGCTGGACCGCCCTGGAGATCTGGTTCGGCCAGGCGCTCAAGGGTGCGTTACCACAGCTATACCTCGACGTCTTCACCGGTGGGCTCTTCGTGCTCTTTGGCGTCCTGTTGCTCCGGTCGATGCCCGAGGGTGCGTCGCTCGAACCGGCCGCCGAGACCGACGGGGGGCTCGCGGCCGTCGAGGGAGTCAGCGTCCCACTGGGCGAACGCATGTCCGACGGGCTTCGGACGTTCCTCGCTATCTTCGCGATGATGGCGACCGGCGAGTTCGGCGACAAGACGCAACTCGTGACTATCGGCCTCGCTGTCCAGTACGGCGCCCACCCGGGTATCTGGGTCGGGGAGATGCTCGCGATCGTCCCGGTGAGCCTCGCGAACGCGTACTTTTTCCACACGTTCGCGGACCGGTTCGACGCCCGGAAGGCCCACGCCGGCGCCGCCGCCATCTTCTTTTTCTTCGGGCTGGATACGTTCCTCGCCGTCCTGACCGGCTTCTCGGTCTGGGAAACCGTCGTCGAAACCATCTCCGGCGTGCTCCAGGTGGTCGTCAGTCTCGTCGTCGCGCTCTGACGTCATCCCGTCCCGTCGATTTCCGTTCGGATCCCCGTAATCGAGGTCGCTCACCCCCGGAACGAAGTCGCCGCGCTCGGCGGACCCGTAGCGGACCACGGTCCTGACAGTTACCGCGCGGTCGTCCTCGGCCTCGATCACGGCTCTCGTACGTTCGTCGACTCGTCCGAGGTCCACAGTGGAGATTGGAGCACACCGACGAGGACGCTTTGACACGATACTGTGGCTGTTCAAACCGGTGACCGACCGTCACGCACAAGCCCACCCGCTCGCAACGGGCGGACAATGACCGACGTCGACGCGCCGGCGTCCGACGAGTACGTCCCCGCAGACCGCGAATCGGTGCGGCGGGCGCTGGTCGAGTGGTACGAGGACGACCACCGACCCTTCCCCTGGCGCGAGACCGACGACCCCTACGAGGTCCTCGTCTCCGAGGTGATGAGCCAGCAGACCCAGTTGGGACGGGTCGTCGAAGCCTGGGAGGCCTTCCTCGACCGGTGGCCGGCAGCCGCGGACCTGGCGGCCGCCGACCGGGCCGACGTCGTGGGCTTCTGGACCGACCACAGCCTCGGGTACAACAACCGCGCGAAGTACCTCCACGAGGCCGCGCGCCAGGTCATTGCGGAGTACGACGGCCAGTTCCCCCGTGACCCCGACGAACTCGCCGAACTCATGGGCGTCGGTCCCTACACCGCAAACGCCGTCGCGAGTTTCGCCTTCGACAACGGGGACGCCGTCGTCGACACCAACGTCAAACGAGTGCTGTACCGCGCTTTCGACGTGCCGGACGACGACGCGACGTTCGGGCGGGTCGCGGCCGACCTGATGCCGCCGGGCGAGTCACGCGTCTGGAACAACGCCATCATGGAACTGGGCGGGGTCGCCTGTGAGAAGTCCCCCAAGTGCGACGCCGCGGGGTGTCCCTGGCGGCCGTGGTGTCACGCCTACGAGACGGGCGATTTCACCGCGCCGGACGTCCCCACTCAGCCCGAGTTCGAGGGGTCGCGCCGGCAGATGCGCGGGCGCGTCGTCTCCGCGCTTCGCGAGTACGACGAACTCGCGCTGGACGAACTGGGGCCGCGGGTCCGCGTCGACTACGTCCCCGACGGCGAGTACGGCCGCGAGTGGCTGCGCGGCCTCGTCGACGACCTCGCCGACGACGGCCTGGTCGCCGTCGAGGAGCGAGAGTGCGAGACGGTCGCGCGACTGCGGGAGTGACCGCTCGCTCGATACCGCCGGCGTTTTGACAGGTCGCCACGATAGCGGGTGCATGGCACCACCACGCGTCGTCGGAGTCTGTGGCAGTCTCAGGGACGACAGTTACACGCGCAAGGCGCTCCGGCACGCCCTCGACGCCGCCGAGGACCGGGGCGCGTCGGTCGAACTCGTCGACCTGCGGGAGTACGACCTGCCCGTCTTCGACCCGAACAGCGACGAACTGCCGCCTGCCCGGCGGTTACAGGAGACCGTCGGCGCCGCCGACTCTGTCCTGCTGGGGACGCCGGTGTATCACGGTTCGTACGCGACGCCGCTGAAGAACGCGCTGGATTACTGCGGGTTCGACGAGTTCGAGAACACCACCGTCGGGCTCTTGTGTGTCTCCGGCGGGGGCTTCCCCGTGACCTCGCTGGACCACCTTCGCTCGGTGTGTCGGGCGCTGAACGCCTGGGTCATCCCCCACCAGGCCGCCCTGCCGAAGGCGCGTAACGCGTTCGAGGGCGACGAGTTCGTCGACGAGAAGTCGGCCGAGCGGGTGGCGACGCTCGGTGAGCGTGCCGTGGAGTACGCGAACATCGAGCCCGACCCGGCGTGTCTGGAGAGCACCGAGAACGTCGGCGCGAGCGATTAGAGCGTCAGGTTTTTCGTGGGGTCGGTGATAGCCGGTGGTGAGCGCGGGTAGCCAAGCCAGGAAAAGGCGCAGCGCTTAGGACGCTGTCCCGTAG
>JAZKRZ010000064.1:0-16390 GCA_036626395.1 Haloarculaceae archaeon | reverse complement strand
CCGTGACTTTCATATTCGTTTCCCCGTGCCGTACCTACTTGAATTCCCTCGTGACTGTCCGGGCCGTTCTTGAGAGACGAATGTGCGCGTTCATTTCGTCATCGAGATCTTGCAAACAAATGGGGGCGTCTATATATAATTATTTTTAATACTCAATCCGCCGGAACGACCGGCACGATTCTGCTCTGAGGAACAATTAAGTAGTCCTCGGCCGAATATGCGATGATGACGTCCGACGCCTCCTACGAGATCGACGCGACTGGGACGTCGCTGGACGTACTGGAACACCTCGTCGACGCGGGAGAGCCGGTCGGCGTCTCGGAGTTGGCCGTCGACCTCGGAATTTCCAAAAGCGTGGTGCACAACCACCTGTCGACGCTTCGTAACCGGGGGTACGTCGCCAAGCGCGACCGCGAGTACGCGCCGTCGTTGCGTCTGCTGGCCCTGGCCGAACGGACGCGTGGGTCGACCGACAGGTACCGGGAGGGCTGGCCCGCGGTCGAGAACCTCGCCGACGCCACGGGCGAGGCAGTCGAGCTATTCCTTATGGAAGAACACTACGCAGTTCCCATCGCCATCGCGGCCGGGTCCAGCGGCTGGTTACCCCCGCATACCTGCGGTGAACGGATGTCGCTCCACGTGAACGCGGCTGGCAAGGCGATCCTCTCGTCTCTACCGGACGACCGTCTCGCGGGCGTCCTCGCAGAACTGGAGTTGACCGCCGCCACCGACAGCACGGTCACCGATCGCGGAGAGCTCGAAGCGGAGATCAGACGGATCCGGGACAGTAGCGTGGCGTTCTGTAGAGAAGAACAGTACGATGGTGTCGTCGGCGTCGCCGCCCCAATCGGTTCTGGAGAGTCCGACCGCGGAGCAGCGCTCATGATCGAGGGGCCCTCCGAACGCCTGCGCGGTCGGTACTTCGAGGAGGACCTCGTCGGTCAGGTCGTCAGCACTGTCAACGAGATAGAAGTCGCCTTCACCGAGTGAGTGCGAGGACCGGGGTCGACCGTATTACAATACTATACTTGTGATCACCGTGCCGGAACACGACTCTCCGGACGTTTTCGCGCCGTTGTGGCCCCGGTGACGGGTCGGGGTTTACCGAAGCCGGGGCTCGCCGACCGGACTGCCGGGATACAGGGATTAATGTGACCACCCGACGTGGGGCGAGTATGGCATACAGCGCAGCGGTCATCGGCACCGGTCCGGACCCCGAGAACCCGTCCGGCGACGGCTATGCGATGGGCTACCAGCACGCCGAGGCCTTCGAGGCACACGACGACGTCGAACTCGTCGCCTGTGCGGACATCGTCCCCGAGAACGCGCAGGCGTTCGCGGACAGGTTCGGCCTCGACGACGACGTTATTTTCGAGGACTACAGCGAGATGGTCGGGGCGGTCGAACCGGACGTCGTCAGCGTCACAGTCCCGCCCGCGCTCCACGAGCAGATCTCCGTCGACTGCATCAGGAGCGGGTCGGTTCGGGCGGTCCACTGCGAGAAACCGATGGCGCTGACCTACGGCGGCGCCCGCAACATGGCCGAGGCCGCCTGGCGCCACGACGTCCACCTCACGTTCAATCACCAGCGCCGCTTCGGTCGCCCCTTCCGGCACGCGAAGGAACTGCTGGACGGCGGCGAGATCGGCGACCTCGAGCGCGTGGAGTTCTCCGCGCCCAACGTCTTCGATTACGGGAGCCACTCCTTCGACCTCTGTGGCTACTTCAACGACGAGACTCCGGCCGAGTGGGTGCTCTGCGGGCTCGATTACAGCGAGGAACAGAAGCTCTTCGGCGCGCACAACGAGAACCACGCTGTCGTCCAGTGGGCCTACGAGAACGACGTCACCGGGCTGGCGACGACGGGCGACGGCAGCGAGGGGCTGAACTGCCACAACCGCCTCGTGGGTACCGACGGCGTCATCGAGGTCGGACCCGGCAACGGCGGGGTCGGCTCTCAGATCCCGCTCCGGATCCGCCGCGACGGCGGCGACTGGGAGGAACTCGACACCGACGGCGAAGGCCTCCACGGCGAGGGGTTCATCGAGCGGGCCATCGAGAGCGTCGTCGAGGCCGTCGAGACCGGTGACCCCTCCGAACTGTCGGCCCGCAACGCCCTGAACGCCACCGAGATAATCTTCGGTGCCTGGGAGTCGGCCCGACGCCGCGGCCGCGTCGAGTTCCCGCTGGCGGTCGAGGACAACCCGCTGGAGGCCATGGTCGAGTCGGGCGAACTCGACCCCCGGTCCGCCGGGGACGACGCCGAGCACTGAACGACTGTCGACGGCCTGGTCGCGGATCGTTTCTCTCCTTGCCAAGGCTGTTTTCTCCATCTAAACACGTTTCTCATCGGAAAAATATCGACGTGATAGGACGACACGACCGACTCGTGCCTCGTCGTGCGTGATGGCACTTCGCGGGTAGATAGTCGCTACGGTAGCCGCTACATATCACGATCGCATCGGTGCCTGTCCTCGAATCTGAGAGAAAATTCCGACAGCAGAACTAACTACTGTTCTGTAGAAAAAGACGATCGGGAGAACAGAAGGAACACGAGGCGAGGCAGACCGGGAGACGGAGCGGGTCGCGAGGTCAATCGTCGGCGAGGTGTCGACAGAGTGTGCGGTAGGCTTCCTTCGGCCGGCGGTGAGCGGTCACAAGCCCCGAGTAGTCGATGGTTCGGACGCCAGCGTCGGGGCGGGCGCCGGCGAGCGCGTCGCTGAACCGTCGGACAGCGAAGCCGCCGAGGTCGTCGCGAGCCTCGAACGTCTCGACCGCGTCGAGGAGTTCCCTCGCCTGCCGGGATTCGGACTCGCGGCGGTCGGCGAGCGTGCGTTCGCCGGCGACGCCCTCCGGCCCGAACTCCGTGACCAGTAGCGGTTTGTCAGGGAACGCTTCCGAGAGGCTATCTATCGTCTCGTCCCAGTCGGGTTCGGTCCGTCGGCCGGCGTTGACACAGACCAGGTCCGAGTGTTCGAGGATGTCGACGCCCTCGTCGACGTCTTCGAGGTCGGTCGCGCCCGTCACCGGACGGGTGCCGTCGACACCGGTCGCGGTTCCTGACAGCGTCCGGAGCGTGTTCTCCATTCGGTCGCTCGGGTCCGCCGTCCCGTTACCCAGACTCCAGGCGACGATGCACGGGTGGTTGGCGTCGCGCTGGATCATCTCGGTCATGATCCGGCGGGCTTCGCCGGTTGGGTCGTCGAACTCAGTGACCGACTGGTCGTCGGAGCCGTCCCCCTCGGAGACGGGGTCGTCGGGGGAGGACCCGACGCCGGCAGTACGGGTGACGTGGTCGGGGACGAGGTCGCTCTCGGCGGCTTCCCGGATGGTCTCGATTTCGGCCTCGGTATCACCCTCGGTGACGTTCTCGACGGTCGGGTCGACCTCGTGAGGTGAGACACCCTCGATGACGAGCAGACCGGCCTCGTCACAGAGGTCGAGAAAGCGCGGGTGGACCGGGTAGCGGGCAGCACGCACGGCGTTGAACCCCGCGTCGACGATTGCCTTGACGTCGCCGCGCTGGACGCGCAACGGTTCCGCGTGCCCCCAGTCGGGGTGGAACTCGCCGCGGTTGACCCCCACGACGTCGACCGGGTCGCCGTTGACGCGGAGGGACTCGTCGTCGACGTCGATCTCGCGGAACCCGATGCGCTCGCGGAGGTCGTCCCCGCCCCGGTCGTCCGAGACTGCCACGACCGCGTCGTACAGCGTCGGGTCCGCGGGCGACCACCGGTCGACGTCCGCGACGGTGGCCTCGAAGACGACGCGGTCCGCGTCGAGGCCGCCGACCGCGACCTCCTCGGTCACTGTCGCCTCGCCCACCGAGAACACGGCCTGGCCCTCGGTCGGCGTCGGCGAGACGTTGTGCAACACGACCGTCGACTCGACGGACGCCCCGTCGCCGTCGAGTTCGTAGTCCACGTCGAACTCGGAGACCCAGATACCGGATACCTCCGCCACGACGACCTCTCGGTAGAGGCCGCCGTGCGGGAACCAGTCCGCGTCGCCGTGCAACAGCGTCGTCTCGTCGCGGCTGTTGTCGGCCCTGACGACCAGGTCGTGTTCGCCGGCGTCTAAGTCCCGCACGTACGTCGAGAAGGGCGTGTAGCCGCCGGCGTGGGAGAGGATCCCCTCGCCGTCGAGGTAGACAGTCGCGTCGTGACCGACACCGTGGAACGTGAACACCGCCCCCGTCGACTCCGGCAGACTCACTGTCCGGTGATACCACGCCGGACCGACGTAGTCGGCGTAGCCGGACAGGGCGTTCCACGAACACGGGACCGGCACCGTCTCGGCGTCCCCGGGGAACGATTCCGCGTATCCCTCCTCGACACCGACGTCGCGGGGGTCTGTGACGAACTCCCACTGGCCGTCCAGCGTCCGTCGCCGGCGCCGGGTCGACCGCTCGAACGTTCTGTCCATGGGCGTCGTCATGCCCCGCCGTGGTTTAACCGTTGTCACACGGTCGCCGGGGACCCGGCCGGTCCGGGGGTCGCGCTGTCGAGGCACCCGTTTCGACGACCCGACGCGACGGCGCGATGGCACGACGGGTGACTCTCCACCGGTGCAAACGCCAGCTCCCGCAGGCCGGCGTTTCCCGGCCGGAACCGGGCGTTCTCCCCGGCGACGGGTACTCGGACGCCAACTCTTTGTAAGCGGGACTCACAGCCCTGATATGGACAACAGGATGACGCCGGTGGTCGTGTTCGTGTACACGCTGGCCGTGCTCGTGACGGGGCTGTGGGTCTCCGACCCGACGTGGCCCGCACTCAACCCCGTCCAGGTCGGGATGGTCGCGGTTCTGGGACTGCTCTGGACGGTCTACTTCGACCGGGTCATGGTCCCGCGTATTATCGACCTCGAAACCGAAGACGACGAGGAAGAGACCGGAGAACGGGCGGACAAGCAGTCACCGACCGAAACCGAACAGGCCGGGTAGCCGGCGTTTTCGACCGCCGTCCGTTCAGTGGACGGTCCGCTCGTCGCTCGTGTCGATCCCCTCGCGAGGCTCGGAGTTACCCGAACCCGACGTCGCCATGTCCTCGGTCGGCGCGGCCCACTCGACTCCGTTGGCGAGCACCTGCTGGATCGCCTCGTCGTGGTAGATGGGGTAGGTCTCGTGTCCCGGCCGGAAGTAGAAGACCCGACCGTTGCCTCGCCGGTAACAACAGCCCGAGCGGAAGACCTCGCCCCCCTCGAACCAGGAGTTGAACACGAGTGCGTCGGGTTGGGGAACATCGAAGCGCTCGCCGTACATCTCCGCTTCGTCGAGTTCGATGCAGTCGTCGATGCCCGCGGCGATGGGATGGCCCGGTTCGACCACCCACAGGCGCTCGCGCTCGGCGGCCTCGCGCCACTTCAATCCGCAGGTTGTCCCCATCAGCGCCCGGAATATCTTCGAGTAGTGAGCCGAATGGAGCACCAGCAACCCCATTCCGTCCAGCACGTGCGACTTCACCCGGTCGACCACCTCGTCTTCGACCTCGTCGTGGGCGGCGTGGCCCCACCACGTCAGGACGTCCGTCTCCTCCAGGACGTCTTCGGTGAGACCGTGTTCGGGTTCCTGGAGGGTCGCCGTCCGCGTCTCGAAGCCGTGGTCTTCGAGCGCGTCGGCGATCGTCGCGTGGATGCCGTCGGGGTAGACGTCCGCGACGACGTCGCTCTCTCGCTCGTGGACGAACTCGTTCCAGACCGTGACTCGGGTCATGCCCGAATTCTCGAGGGCCGAGGACATCCTGTTTCGCCAACCGGCAAGACTGTGCCCGAAGGTCGGCCTCACTCCGGAGTTCGACGTTCGCGACTGCGCCGCACCTCGGGCCGAACACTACCCGGACCCCGGGTTGGCCGGTTCGGGCCGTCCTCACGTGTGTTGAAAAGGGCGTCGTGTCCGCTTCGCGAGATCAGACCGGTGATTCCGACATTTCCGGACTATCCCCCGAGAGACGTTCGGGGGCGTGCCTGTCGGTCCCGGTATCTTTAACCGCTCCACGCTGGGATCTCCGGGCATGTCGGACGACAATAGACTCCGCGACGTGGCCGACGACCGCGGCTTCGAGATCGGGGCTGCCGTGGCGGCCCGGCCGCTGCGAACGGACGCGGGCTACAAGAAGACGCTCCGCAACGAGTTCAACTACGTGACGACCGAGAACGCGCTGAAGATGGGGCCGCTCCGACCCGAACCCGGCGTCTACGACTTCGCTGACGCCGACGCCGTCGTCGACTACGCCAGGGAACACGACATGAGCGTCCGCGGGCACACGCTCGCCTGGCACAACCAGACGCCCGAGTGGTTCCAGGAGTGGGACCACACCTCGGGTCAGATCCGCGAGTTCCTGCGCGAGCACGTCCACACGACGGCGGGCCGGTACCGCAGCAAACTCGCCGACTGGGACGTCGTCAACGAAGCCGTCGCCGACGACGGGACGATGCGCGAGAACCTCTGGTACGAGGCGCTGGGCGAGAACTACCTCGACCTCGCCTTCGAGTTCGCTGACGAGGTGACCGACGACGGGACCGACCTCTACTACAACGACTACGGGGCTGACGGCGTGAACGCGAAATCCGACGCGGTCTACGACCTGGTTTCCCGCCTGCTCGACCGGGGGGTCCCCATCGACGGCGTCGGCCTCCAGATGCACGCGCTCCACGGCAAACCCGACCCCGCGTCGGTCGCGGAGAACGTCCGCCGGTTCAGAGACCTTGGACTGGACGTCCAGGTGACGGAGATGGACGTCGCATACACCCCGGAGGACGACCCCGGCGACCGGGCCGCTCGCTGGGAGATGCAGGCGGAGTTCTACCGGGACATCGTCGAGGTCTGTCTGGACGAGGGCGTCGACACGCTCGTCGTCTGGGGCGTCCGCGACTCTGATTCGTGGGTTCCCAACTGGTTCGAATCGCTCACCGGCGACCCGCTGCTGTTCGACGCCGGCAACGACCCCAAGTCCGCCTACCACGCGGTCAAGGACACACTGGCGAACTACGAGGGGTGAGTTCACGAGTTTCACGCCTGACTGTGCATCGTGGCCACCGACCTCTGATACGTGAGGACGCTATCCGTGACGAATCCAGTAGCTACGGTCCGTACCCGCTACAACTCGACGCGCTCGCCGGCCTCGGCGGACTCGTAGATCGCCTCGGTAATGGCCACGTCGAAGGCGCCGTGTTCGCCGTCGGGGCCGAACTCCTTGTCCGAGCGGAGGGCGGTGGCGAAGTAGTCGAACTCCTCGACCATCTCCGAGGGCTCCTCGACCTCGGCGACGACCTCCTCGCCGTCGGCCCGTACCGTGATCGTGCGGTCGGCGTCGACGCTGAACGGGTCGTCGATCCGGAGGCGGCCGTGCGTCCCGCCGACCTCGAAGTAGTTGTCGCCGGCGACCCGGTAGCCGGTGTCACAGGCGGCGACCGGTCCGCCGGGGAACTCCATCGTGAACGCGCAGTACTCCTCCAGGCCGTCGAACTCGGGCGGTCCATCGACGACCGAAGCGTGCACCGCCGTCGGGTCGGAATCGAGGACGAACCGCGAGGTATTGAGCGGGTAAACTCCCAGATCCATCAGGGGACCGCCACCCGCGAGGTCGGGGTCCAGCCGCCACTGGTCCATCGACTCGCCCGCGGCGACCAGGTTGTACGAGAAGGCACCGCGCGTGTGCACCGGGTCGCCGACCACCCCGTCGGCGACGAGGCCGCGGGCGTACCGGACCGAGCGCGCCGCGTGCATCCGGTAGGCGGTCATCAGTTCGACGCCGGCGTCCGCACAGACGTCCACGCACTGTCGGGCGCGCTCGGCGGTCGCTTCGAGAGGTTTCTCACAGAGGACGTCCTTGCCGTGCTCCGCCGCCGTCTCGACGTGGGGCAGGTGGAGCGCGTTGGGCGTGACGACGTAGACGGCGTCGTAGGCCTCGACCGCCTCGCCGTCCGCGTACTCGTCGTAGGTGATCCCGTGGTGGGCGCCGTTTTCGTCGGCGACGCGTTCGGCTTTGTCCTTGTCGCCGCTGACACAGACGGTCGTCTCGCAGTAGTCGGACTCCGCGATCGCGGGGATGGCCACGTCGGGCCCGAACCACCCCAGGCCGACGACGGCGAACCGAACCGGGTCGCCAGTGACCTCGCGGGCCCAGTCGCGTTCCTCGAACGTCGATGGGACGTCTACGTCCATACGCCACGCGAGGGAAGCCGCCCACAAATAATAGCGGTTCCCGGCGAAGGCCACCGCCAGCTGGCGGTCGGGCTCCTCGGTGCCCGATAGCGGTGGTCAGACCCCGTAGAGTTCCTTCGGGCGGTCGTATGCGAGGTGGTCGACGAGGTCGGCCGCGACGTCCGCCGGGACCTGCCCGCGGTCGACCTGCCGGCCGACGACGTCGGCGAGCGAGCGCCGGAACATCTCGAAGCGCGAGTCGAACGAGAGGAGCTTGCGCGAGTCACTGACCATGCCGGCGTGGTCGGCCAGCAGGTCGACCGAGCCGACGTACTCCAGCTGGTGGCCCATCCCGAACGGGCTGTCGTTGTACCACCACGCCGGCCCCACGCTCACGCTGGGGAAGGCTCGGGCGATGGTGACTAGCGTCGGGTAATGAGTCGGGTCCACACAGTAGAGGACGACATCGCCGGCGCCGTCGAAGCGGTTGAGGTAGTAGCGCAGCGCCTCTGCGTACTCGACGTCCCCGGTCGTGACGGTCCCGCCCGAGGCCGGTCCGAGTTCCTCGGAGAGGCGCTCGCGGTAGTTCCGGACCGGGCCCATGTGCAACTGCGTGACCCAGTCTTTCTCGACGTTCAGTTCGGTGACGTACTCCAGCACGTACGCCTGAAAGTCCTCGACCTCGCGGTCGGTGAGCCGGTCGCCCGCGAGGCGCTTCTCGAAGACGCGGCGCGCGCGCTCGTCGCTGACCGGTCGACTGACCGGCTGGCCGACCCCGATGTCACAGGCGACACAACCCCGCTCGGCGAAGCGGTCGTGGCTCGTCGCCAGTCCCGATAGGAACCCCTCGAACGTCCCGACGTCGGCGTCGACGCACGCGTCGAGTTCGGCCACGAACTCCGAGAAGTCGGCGAGCTGAACGTTCACCGCGCGGTCACCGCGCCAGGTCGGGCGCAGGTCGGCTCCGTCGACCTCGTCGCGGGCCCGCTCGTGGTATTCCAGACTGTCCGTGGGGTCGTCGGTCGTCCCCACCATCTCGACGTTCATTTCGCGGAGGAGTTCCCGGGGACGCATCTCGTCGCTCGCCAGCTGGGCCCGGGTCTCCTCCCAGATGTCGTCGGCCGTTGCCGCCGAGACGGGTTCGTCGATGCCGAACCGACGCCGCAGGTCGAGGTGGAGCCACTCGTAGACGGGGTTACCGGCCAACTCGGGAGCCACTTCGGCGAGGGCCGTCCACTTCTCCCTGTTCGTGGCGTTCCCGGTGATCAGTTCCTCGTCGACGCCGCGCTTTCGCATCATCGACCAGACGTAGTGGTCGGTCGCGCCCTCGACCTCCCAGAGGTCCTCCCAGCCGTCGTTCTCGACTATCTCTCGGATGTCGGCGTGCGTGTGGGGGTCGATAATCGGTCTGTCCGCGATACGGTCGTAGAGGTCCCGTGCCGCCTCGGTTTCGAGGAGGTAGTCCTCGTCCAGAAAGCCCATCTCTGTCGGTAGTTTCACAGGTACGGAACGTAAAGATACCGTCGTCGACCCCAGGTCTTCGGCCGCCCCCCCCCTCGAACGGTTCTGCGTGCGAACCAGTTTCGCTCGGGGTCCCGGCGGCGTCGCCGTTCGAAAGGATCAGTTATTTACTGGGATCGGGCGAACCCTCGGGTATGAGTGGACCAGGCCCGGGAGACCTGCAGTTCGGGTGTCAGGTCGTGACCTACGGCGACGTCGAAGGGACCGTCGAGGACGCGACCCGCGTAGAGGAAGCGGGCTTCGACGCGATCACCGTCCCCGACCACCTCTTCCATCCGACCGGCTCCGACGAGTTCCTGACGGAACCGCCCTGGGAGTGTTTCAGCGTCCTCGGTGCTATCGCCCAGCGCACCGAGGAGGCGATGTTGATGCCGGGCGTCACCGACTCGGTACGGCGTCACCCGACGGAACTGGCCCACGTCGCGGTGACTATCGACCGGATGTCCGGCGGTCGCTTCGGGCTGGGTATCGGCGCCGGCGAGGCGTTCAATTTCGCCCCCGTCGCGGATATCGACTGGTCGGACCCGTTCGGGCGGTTCACCGAGGCGTTCAAAGTCATCGACGGGCTCTGGGAGTCGACGGCGGCGGACCCGTTCGAGTTCGACGGCGAGTTCTACCAGCTCGACGGCGCACACATGGGCATGAAGCCGGTCCAGGAGCCCCGCCCGCCGATGTGGGTCGGCGGCTACGGCCCGAGCATGCGCGGGTTCACCGGCGCGCTGGCCGACGGCTGGTTCCCCTGGGTTCACGCGCCGGGCCCCTACGAAGCGGACCTCCAGCGAGTCCTCGACGTCGCCAGGGACCGCGGACGCGACCCCGCTGACATCGACCGCGCGGTCTGTCTCCCCACGAACGTCTCCGAGGACGGCGACGAGGCCCGCGAGGCGGCCATCGAACGCAACAAGACGACGCTCGCACTTCGCCCGCCGCTACTGGAGAAACTCGGCTATCCCGAGATCGCGGCGGACACGCCGATCATGTTCGAGATGGCCTTCGACGAGGAGCAGGAAGAGCGCCTGCTTTCCGCCGCCGACCGGATCCCCGACGAGGCCGTCGAGGCGGCGACCATCGCGGGCACGCCCGACGAGGTCATCGCCGACATCGAGCGCTGGGTCGACGCCGGACTGGACAACCTCGTCATCATCCCCGTGGGCGAGTTCGAGGAGACAATGACGCACTTCGAGGAGACGGTCATCCCGTACTTCCGCGAGCAGTAAGCGGTCGCCACGTCGGTACTGCGCAGACGCCTCACTCGTAGGCGTACTTGACCTCGACGACGTTGACGCGACTGCGCAGCGCCGGCAGGAGTTCCCCCTCGATGCGTCGGTCGTCGAGTCGCTCCTTCGGGCCGGAAACGGACAGCGCACCGACCACCGAGTCCTCGACGAGTATCGGGACGGCGACCGACCGGATGCCGAGGCGACGCTCCTCGTCTTCGATAGCGTATTTGCGGTCGCGTACGCGAGCGAACTCCTCGGCCAGTTCGTCCCGGTCGGTGATCGTCGACTCCTGTCGGTCCGGGAGACCGTGGACGTCTATCACGTCTCCCGCATACCCCTCGGGGAGATGGGCCAGGATCGCCTTGCCCAGCGCAGTCCAGTGCATGTTCGTGTACTCGCCGATGGGCGCGTTGTCGTAGACCGCGTTCGTCCCCTCCGCCTGGTGGAGGAGGACACGCTTTCCCTCCTCCTCGACCCCGAGGTTGGCCACCTCACCCGTCTCGGCCGCGAGTTCGTCGACCTCGTCCCGCGTGACCTCGTAGACCCGCGAGCGTTCGCGAGTTTCGACTCCGTTCCGGAGGAACCGGTAGCCCAGCCGGTAACCCCCGGAGTCCCTGACGACGTACTCCACCTCCTCCAGTGTCTTGAGGTGGACGTGCGCGGTGCTCGTCGAGACGTCGAGCGCCTCCGCTACCGCCTCGATACGCATCGATCCTTCACCCCGTAACTGTTCGATCACGGCGAACGCTCGCTCGACCGACGCGACCCGTTTTCCACCGTCGCCCGCGTCGCCGATTCCCATGCCGGGGTTTACGAACTTACACACATAAATTCTACTGATAGTGGAAACGGCGTATCCAATTACGTTCATAATAATGTAATAAAACACAGCGGTCGCGAGGGTGTATGTGACCGACTAACACGCGTGTCAGCCACTCAGTACCCCGAACCCGGAGTCCTCGATGAATATTCGACCGGGATAGTCAGTCCACCATGCGTGGAATGTGTATGGTAGGCGGGCATCCGCGAGACGAACTTGCGAGTGGTGGACCGGCTGTCGTCGTCCCCGACACACGGGGGATGACGAAGAAAGAAACGAACGCCCTCCCCGGAGGCGCGGCTCCGTTCGCTCGCGGTCCACCGGTCAGTCGGCGGTATCGGCGTCCTGTTCGGCCCGCATCGCCCTGAGCAGCCCGCGGAGGTAGCCGATAGTGAAGGCACGGCCGCGGTGTTCCCAGTCGGAGTCGCCCTCGAGGCGCGGCGTGTGGTCGGGGATCATCATGCCAGAGAATCCCACCTCGTCCAGGAGTTTCAGGACCTCGTACTCGTCGTAGTTGCCCCGGTCGACGAACTCCTCCTCGAACTCGGGGACTGTTCCCGAGACGTCCCGGAAGTGGACGTAGAATATCTCGTCGCGCTCGCCGAAGTAGCGGATCACCTCGTCCAGCGGTTCGCCCATCTCCGACCAGCAGCCCAGACAGAGCTCTAGCCCGTGGTTGTCGGTGTCGCGATAGTCCATGGCCCGCTTGAAGTTCTCGAAGTTCCGGAACAGTTGCGGGACGCCGCCGAGCCGCTCCATCGGGGGGTCGTTCGGGTGGAGACACAGTTTCACGCCTGCCTCCTCGGCGACGGGGAGGACCTCGTCGAGCCAGTACTCGTAGTTCTCCCAGAGTTCCGCTTCGGAGTACTCCCGGCCGTGAGTCGGCTCTTCCGTGTCGGTCGCGTCGGCGTCGAAGACCGAGACCCGGGCACCGCCCCGCGTCGTGTCGTGGCCGGTCCGCCAGACGCCCGCCGGCGCCCAGTGGTAGCCGAAGACGGGGATGCCCGCCTCGCCCATGTTCCGGACCGTGCGTTTCATCTTTTCCAGCTGTTCGTCCCGCCCCGGTCCGTCGAGCATGACGTCCTCGTAGAAGGAGACGGGGACGTTCTCGATGGCGTTGAGTCGCAAGCCCGCTGCCTCGACACGCTCGCGGAGTCGCCGGAGGTTCTCGGCGGACCACTCCCCGTCGCCCTCCAGTGGTATCCGGTCGTCGTCGGGCATGTGTTCGTAGTCCGGCTCGTCGTACTGGTACATGTTGAGGAGGACGTCCTCACAGCCCAGTTGCCGGATAAAGCGGAGTCGCTGGGAGGTGGGGTCCATGAACTGTCCCGCCCCGACGCGCATCGGCAGGTCCTCGAACGACTCCCCGACGACTGTCCGTGCGCCCTCCTGAACCATACCGCCACGTCGTGCCCACCCGATTTAAGCGTTGCCGCGCCGTCCGGGCGAGCCACTTCGCCGGCAAACCCAGTTTCAAGAGCCTCCGACGCGTCGACCGGCCAATGCGACTCGAACCGACCCGAACGCGTGCGGCGGACGGACAGTCGACCGGAAAGCGCATAGCGGACCTGCCCTCCGAGAGGGCCAGTCCTTCCGGGAGGCGCGACTGATGGTGGAGTTCGCCGTCAACACCGGTATTGTCGCCCCGGACGACCCCGTTCCGGCGGGGGTCGCGAGGGCCGCCGAACTGGGTGTCGGCGCCGTCGAGTTCTTCGACCTGGCGGGCGCGGACGCGGCGGCCGTCCGTGCGGCCTGCGAGGAACACGGGGTCGCGGTGGCGGCCGTCCTCGGGTCCGGCGACGCCGCGAACATCGACGACCGCGACGCGCCCGCGGCGGTCAACCCGTACGACCACGAGACGGTCGTCGCGGCCCTGGAAGACGCGCTGGAATCGGCGGCCGCCGTCGACGCCGCGACCCTCATCTGTACCGTCGGCCCCGACCAGGGGGGGTTCGACCGCGCCACACAGCGTCGGGCGCTCGAGGACGTCCTCCGTGCGGTCGCGCCCACCGCCGAGGCGGTGGGCGTCACCGTCGCCATCGAACCCCTGAACCCCCTCGTCGACCATCCCGGCTACTTCCTCACCGAATCGCAGGAGGCGTTCGACGTCGTCCGCGCGGTCGACAGCGAGCGCGTGGCAGTGCTCTTCGACGCCTACCACCAGCAGATAACGGAGGGCGACGTGATCCGAAATCTCACGGAGAACGTCGACGACGTCGGCCACGTTCACGTCGCTGACAACCCCGGGCGCTACGAACCCGGGTCGGGCGAAATGGCCTACGAGAACATCCTCGACGCCCTCGAGGAAGCGGGCTACGACGGCTACGTCGGCATGGAGTTCTTCGAGACGAGCGAGGGGACCACGGTCGAGGAGGGCGTCCGCGACACGCTCGAACTGGGGTAAACGGCCCGCGTAGCGGACCGTTATCGAACGCGTGGCCCTCTCGACAGTTACTTTTCCGACCCGGTCGGGATAGGGGACGATGGAACGGAAGGTCCCCGTTCGCGCGCCCGCACCCGCCGTCGGAGCAGTTCTCGGTCTCTTCCTCGTGGCCGTCGCCGGCGTCCTCGGGTGGGCCGACCCGGGCTGGAGCGAACCCGGCTTCCGTCACGCACCGTATCTCGCCGTCGCTCCGCTCGCGATCCTCGCGCTCGTCGTGGTCGCGTCCCGCCCGACCGAACGGACCTGTCTGGCGGCGGCGACGGCGGGGCTCGCGGTCGCGCTCACGGCGAAAGGGAGCGTCTGGAGCGCCGGCCGGGTCGCCGCGTTCCTCGGCGGGACGGCCATCCTCCTCGGGGGCGCCGCGGGATATTATTACGACCCCCGTTTCGACCTCCGGCGTGTCCCCCTCGTGACCCCCTCGCCGCCGACCGATGGGTGGCTCGCCGCCGTCGGAGCGCTCGCCGTCGGTGGCCTGGCCGCGGTCACGGTCCTCCCGTCGGCGGACGGCCTCGTGGACCGCTTCGCCGGACTGGTCCTCGTCGCGACGGTCCTCGTCTGCGGGGTCGGGGTCGTCCTCTACCGGTGGGGTCCGGACCTCCGGGTCGGCGTGCTCGGGTTCCCGCTGGTCGTCCCGTCGCTCGTCGTCGCGACCCCGATCGCCCGACTGGTCGACCCTCTCGTGGGGTTCCTCGTCGCGGCACTGGCGGTCGGACTCACCTGTACTCTGGGGCTCGGACTCGTCTTCGCGAACAGTATCTCGGTGGCTCGGGGCCTCGTCGGCCCCCCGGTCGCGCTGCGCCACGAGCGCGGGCGGTCGCTGTCTCACCTCGCAACGCTCCCGGTGCTCGCCGTCGGAGCGGGACTCGCGGGCGTGCTCCTGGGCGGACGTCTCCCCTGGCACGCGCGGGTCTTCCGGTTCGGCGCGCCCTCGCCACTCCCCGAGGCAGGGGTGGGTGTCCCCGGCTACTACCTCGTTCTCGGTCTGGCGACCGCCGCCTTCCTGGTCGCGGTCGTCCGGTGGACGGATTCCGCGATGGGCGTCGTCGCGGGCCTCGGTGTCCTCGTGACCATCACCGCGACCGGCGAGAACCCGCTCGACGGCGGGCGGCTGGCCGCGACAGTCGGCGGCGGGCTGATAGTAGTCGGCGCGCTACTCGCGAACAGCGACGGACGCGACGTCGGCCTCCGGGCGCTCGCCCTGCGGCGGCCCCGGGCACCCCTGGCCGGCTGGCTCGCGCTTTCGGGCTGGCTGCTCGTCGTCGGCCCGCTGGCCCTCTCGCGGCCGCTCCTGGGACCTGCCACGTCGCTCGTCGTCGACCCGTTCGTCCGGCAGGGTGCCACCGGCGTCTTCCTGATCGCAGTCTCGGCGGCCGACGTCACCGCTGTCGGCGCCGTCGCCGTCCTCGTCGGTGGCGCGCTGGCCGGGTCCGTCGTCTGTCTGTTCCGCTGGCACCCCGACACTGGGGTTGCGCTCGGCCTGACCGGACTGGTCCTCGCGGCCTGGACGGTCGCGATACTGTTCGTATCGGGCGGTCTCACTCCGGAGGGGTGTCTCGTCGCCGGACTGGTCGGCGTGGGCGCGCTCGCTCTCCTGACCGCTGGCGGACTCTCGCTGGCAGACGGGTCGGGAGAGGACGACGAAGGCGGCGAGCGCGATTCGCCGGCGGGTCCCCCGGCCGGCTAGTGCCGCTTTCCAAGTCCTTATGACTCGTCGCGCGAACTCCAGAGTGATGACAGAGGCCACGCACGTCGAGCAGGCAATAGACCCGTCAGATACGACCATCGCCTACGTCGGCGGCGGGAGCCGCCAGTGGGCCCCCAACCTCATCCGCGACCTCGCGCTGTCGAACTTCGACGGGCACGTCCGTCTCTACGACACCAACCAGGAAGCGGCAGAACGCAACGCGGAGTTCGGCAACTGGGTCCAGGAGGATCCGGACGCCACCGCCGAGTGGTCCTACGAGGCCGTCGAGAGCCTGGGCGACGCGCTGGCGGGCGCGGACGTCGTCATCCTCTCGACGCAGTACGACCCCCGCGAGACGTTCGTTCACGACCTGCGGATCCCCCGCGAATACGGGATCTACGGGGCCGTCGCCGCGACTATCGGTCCTGGCGGTATCTTCCGGGCGATGCGGACGATCCCCGTCTACCGGCGCTTTGCCGCAGCGGTGCGTGACAACTGCCCCGACGCGTGGGTGTTCAACTACACTAACCCCGTCCACTTCGTCACCCGGGCGCTCTACGAC
>JAZKRZ010000063.1:0-16767 GCA_036626395.1 Haloarculaceae archaeon | reverse complement strand
TTGAGAAGAACGACGGCGAGCTATGCGTAATCACACTTCACTTGGATGGGGCGTCTCGTTATCGCCGTCCTCGTACGACCGGCGCCCGGTCGGCGTCTCGTCACTCGCAGTCCCGCCACTCGATTACAGAGCTATAATTGTAATCCCATGGGATACCGTCGTCCCGAAAAGAGCCCCGTTTCCGGCATCGTCGGACGTATCGCGAGGCGGCGCTCCGCTCGAACCGCTCTCCGGCGGACACTCTACCTGCACCGTTTCTGTTGCCGTTCGACGGACGTCAGACCCCACGCGGCCGGATTCTAGCGAGCGTGAGTTCGGTGTCGGAACGGCCGTCTCTCCGGTATTCTCGAACAGATACGTCACGTCCGCGGGCGGCCGCGAGTTCGGGCACGTCCCCCTGTCTCGGTCGGCGGTTTCGGGGCTCGCGACCGCACACGGGTCGCGTGTGCGGACTGCACGTCTGTCCGAGAATACCGGAGACCGTCGATGGTGTGCCCGGTCGGGAGGGGGTGTCGCTACCGCAGGTCGTCGGCGCGTTTCTCCCAGTCGGTCTCCCAGAGGTCGATCGTGTGGACGGCGTCCTCGGTGTACTCGTGGGCTGCGACGACGTCCATGTCGAGTTCGATGCCGTAGCCGGGGCCCTCGGGAACCTGGACGTAGCCGTCCTCGACGACGAGGGGGTCCACCAGCAGGTCGTCGACCCAGTCGACGTCGTAGGTCTGGAACATCTCCTGGATGCGGAAGTTGGGGATGGAGGTACAGAAGTGCGAGTAGATGGCGCCCGCGACCGGGCCCTGGGGGTTGTGGGGCGCGATGTCGACGTGGTCGGCCTCGGCGAGGCCGGCGATCTTCTTGCCCTCGGTGATGCCGCCGGTGTTCATCAGGTCGGGCTGGAACACGTCGATGTCCGTGCGCGTGACCAGTTCGAAGAAGTCGTGTTTGGTCATGTGGCGCTCGCCGGTCACGACGGGGATCGGCGACTTCTCGGCGACCTCGCGCAGGCTGTTGATCGAGTCCGGCGGGCAGGGCTCTTCGTACCACGTCGGGTCGAACTCGGCGAGTTCCCGGGCGGTCTCGACGGCCTGGGCGGCCGAGAAGCGCCCGTGACACTCGATGAGCAGGTCGACGTCCGGACCGACGGCCTCGCGGACCGCACGCACGATGTCGACGGCGTGGTTCTTCTCGGCGCGGGTCATCGACTGCCACGCCGTGCCGAAGGGGTCGAACTTCATCGCGTCGTACCCGTCGTCGACGACGCGCTGGGCGGCCTCGGCGAACCCCTCCGGTTCGCCGTCGGCGTCGGTGTACCACCCGTTCGCGTACGCGCGCAGTTCCATCCCCTGGATGGGGCCACCGAGGAGGTCGTACACCGGCTCGTCGAGGATCTTGCCCTTGATGTCCCAGCAGGCCATGTCGACCGCGGAGACGACCGTCGTGTTGATGACGTTCTTCGAGAACCACTCGTCGCGGTACATCTCCAGCCAGAGGGCCTCCGTGTCGAAGGGGTCTCTGCCGATGAAGAAGTCCGACATCTCCTCGATGGCCGCCGCCACGGTCCGGGGCTTGTCGTGGGTCGTCGCCTCGGCGACCCCCGTCACGCCCGCGTCCGTGTGCAGGCGGACGAACACCCACGGTTTCCATGGGTTGGCGACCAGGTGCGTCTCGACGTCGGTGATTTCTACGTCCGACATGGTTGGAGTGGCCCCGACGAGAGTGTTAAATCCATCGGTCCGCGGCGTGTCCGACTATACCGGACGAGTAATACGGACGCGGCCCTGTCCGTGGCGTATGCACACCGACGGCAACCCCCCGATCAAATCGACGGCGACGAGTCTCGACATCGTCGAGGCGGTAAACCAGCGGGACGGTGCGACGCTCTCGGAACTCGCCAACCGGTTCGACAAACCGAAGAGCACGGTCCACGACCACCTCCAGACGCTCACCGACGCGGGCTACCTGGCCAAGGAGGGTCGGGAGTTCCGGGTGAGCGTCCGGTTTCTCATACTGTCAGACACAGGTACGTGAACACGCTCGTCGGGAACACGCCAGCGAAACGCCCGTTCCCGGTCGAACGAGCCACCGACGGTGGCCTCACTTGTGTCCGACAGTATCAACCTCGGTGGTCGCGCACGCGCCGCTTCGCGACTCTTCCGGGTGGCCGAGACAGAAGTCAGAGAACTGGCGAGTGACACCGGCGAGCACGCCAATCTGATGGTCGAGGAGAACGGCCGGGGGGCGTTCCTCTACAAGGTGAAAGGCTCCCGGTCCGTGCGTCTGGACACCTACGAGGGGATAGAAGTAGATCTGCATACGACGGCGATGGGGAAGGCTGTCCTGGCAGGGATCTCCCGGGAACGGCGAGACGAGATCGTCGCCGAACACGGGCTCGACCCGGTGACCAGCGAGACGATCACGGACCGCCGTCGACTCGAATCGGAACTGGACGACATCCACGAACGCGGCTACGCCATAGACAACGAGGAACGGGTCGAGGGGGTCCGCTGTGTCGCCGCCCCGATCGTCTCCCCGGACCAGGTCGTCGGTGCCGTCAGCGTCTCCGCCCCCCTCTCGTCCCCCGTCGCCCGCCCTCGGGCTGTAAGTTCCACACGCGCTGTCGGGAGGCCCGGGAAGTCTGCAGTCGCCAGCACCCCGGGCGTTACGAGACCGAGGCGAGCAGGGGGGCGGCCTGTTTCCGGGCGCTCGACGACCACGAGTACTGGGACAGCCCCGCACTCGAAGACGAGGCGGAGATCGGCTTCCTCGGCGAGGTCCCGGCCGACGAGTAGCGCGTCGAGTGCCGCCACCCCAACTTCTTTTCCACTCCGTCGCGGGGGACACCTATGGATACCGAACGCGTCGAACAGCGGGTCGACCGGCTGATCGCGGCGATGACCGTCGACGAGCAGGTCGGACAGATGGTCGGGACGCCGCCCAGCGCCGACTTCGCGGAGGTCCGCGAGGCGGTCGTGGACCACCACGTCGGGTCGGTCCACTTCGGCGGGACGCCGTACAACACGCCGGCCGAACAGGCCGCCTTCGCCAACCGCATCCAGGCGGTCGCCCTCGAGGAGACGAGCCACGGAGTGCCGCTCTTCCAGCGGACGATGGCCGAGCACGGCGCGACCGCGGTCGCCGGCGCGACCGCGTTCCCCCAGCAACTCGGGATGGCCGCGGCACGCGACCCCGAGCTGGTCGAGGAGGCCGCCAGGGTCACCGCCGCCGAACTGCGTGCGGTCGGCATCCAGTCGACGAGCAGTCCGATCGGCGACGTCGCCCGCGACCACCGCTGGGGGCGCATCGAGGAGACCTTCGGCGAGAGTCCCCACCTCTGTGGGACGCTGGCCGCGGCGATGGTCGAGGGGTACCAGGGCGAAGACCTGTCGGCGTCCGACGCCGTCGTCGCGGTCACGAAACACTTCCCGATGTACAGCGAGGGGGTCCGCGGGGAGGACGCCGCGCCCAACGACCACTCGCAGTACACGCTCCGGCGCGTGCACGTCCCGCCCTACGAGGCGGCCATCGAGGCCGGGGCCGGCGGGGTCATGCCCTGTTACAACTCGATCAACGGCGAACCGGTCCACGGGTCGCCCCGATATCTGCGTGACCTGCTCCGGCGGGACCTGGGCTTTTCCGGGTTCGTCCTCGCGGACTACACCGGGGCGGAGGACCTCCACCGCGGCCACGGCGTTACGGACTCGCTCGAGGAGTCGCTCTGGCGGGCGGTCACCGCCGGGGTCGACCTGCTGCCCTCCGGCGGGGTCGAGTACGCCGAGACGATCCGGTCGCTGGTCGAAGACGGCGAACTGTCGGCGGCGCGCGTCGAGGAGAGCGCCCGGCGCGTCCTCCGGGCGAAGGTCCGGATGGGCCTGTTCGAAGAGCCCTACGTCGACGCGGACACCGCGCCAGGGACGCTCGGGTGCGACAGTCACCGCGAGACGGCCCGCGACCTCGCCCGCGAGTCGATGACGCTGCTGGGAAACGAGAGCGAGACGCTACCACTGGCGCCCGACCTCGACGAGGTGCTCGTCGCGGGGCCCAACGCCGACGATATCGCCCACCAGCACGGCGGGTGGGGCCACACCGGCGACGACCCCGAACCGCTCGGGGAGACGGTCCTCGAGGGGATCGAGGCGGTCGCGAGCGACGACACGACTGTCACCCACGAACCGGGGTGTACGGTCACCGAAGAGCGCGACGTCGCGGCGGCCCGTGACGCGGCGGCCGACGCCGATGCCGCGGTCCTCGTCCTCGGCGAACCCGACTACGTCCACGAGTTCTCCCGGAGCACGGCGGAGGGCGACGCGGAGACGTTCCCCACGCGGGTGTCCTTGCAGTTGCCGGACGCCCAGCGGCGCCTCGCAGAGGCCGTCCACGGGACCGGCACGCCGACGGTCGTCGTCTTCGTCACCGGGCGCGTGCTGGCGACGCCGTGGATCGCCGAGTACGTGCCGGCGATCCTCATGGCCTACCGCCCGGGGTCTGAGGGCGGCCACGCGGTCGCCGAGACGCTGTTCGGCGAGTACAATCCTTCCGGTGCGTTGCCGATATCGATCCCGAAGTCGGAGGGTCACCTGCCGACGCGGTTCAACCACCTGCCCCATCCGAGACGTCACGGCGCCCCCGGGTCCCACGCCCCCTCCTACGACCCGCTGTTCGAGTACGGCCACGGGCTCTCCTACACCACGTTCGAGTACGAGGACCTGACGCTTTCGGAGACGGTCGTCGGTCCGGGCGACGTGGTCGATGTCGGGGTCACGGTGGCGAACACGGGCGACCGGGACGGGAGCCACCCCGTCGAGCTGTTCGTGCGCGACGAGCGCAGTTCACGCGTGACGCCCGTCCGCGAACTCGCGGGGGTCACGCGGGTGGCCCTCGACGCCGGCGAGCGGGGAACTGCGCGGTTCGACCTCCCCGTCGAGGCGGTCGGCGTGATGGGCGACGACGGCCGACGGACGGTCGAACCCGGGACGGTCACCGCTATGGTGGGGGACCGCTCGGCGAGCTTCGAGGTCGAGCGACGGTACCGCTAAGCAACAGTCTTGATGAGGACGGTCGACCAGTCGGAGTATGCCAGAGACGGAGCGCCGGGGTGACGCCACCAACGAGAACGACCCGCGCGAGCGGTTCCTTCGGTCCGGTATTCCCGGACAGATCGCGTGATTAATTATCACGGATCACTTCTGGGGGAACATGCACGCCGATGACGACCCCCCGATCAAATCGACGGCCTTCAGTTTCGACCTCCTGGAGGCGGTCCACGACCGCGGGGAGGTGACGCTCCCGGCGATCGTCGACGAGTTCGACATGCCGAAGAGCACCGTCCACGACCACCTGACGACGCTCACGCGGATGGGCTACCTCGTGAACGAGGACGGGACCTATCGGCTCAGTCTGCGGTTTCTCAACTTCGGCGGACGGGTGCGCTCGCGGTTCCAGTTCTTTCAGGTCGCCGAGTCGAAGGTCCGCGAACTCGCCAAGGAGACGGGCGAACACGCGAACCTCATGGTAGAGGAAAACGGCAAGGGCGTGTTCCTCTACAAGGTCAAGGGTTCGGAGTCGGTCAACCTCGACACCTACGAGGGGATGGAGGTGTCCCTCCACACGACTGCGATGGGCAAGGCCATCCTCGCCGAACTGCCCGCCGAGAAGCGCGACGCGATCCTCGACAGACACGGGCTCCCGGCGGTCACGGACAACACCATCACCGACCGGGCGGAACTCATGGAGGACTTGGAACGGACCCGCGAACGAGGGTACGCCATCGACAACGAGGAGCGCCTCCCGGGGATCCGGTGTGTCGCCGCGGCGATCTCCACCGACGAGCGCGTCGTCGGCGGTCTGAGCATCTCCGCGCCGCGACGCCGGATGAGCGACGAACGCTTCGAGGAGACCATCCCCGTCGAGGTGCTCCGGACCGCCAACATCATCGAGGTCAACCTCCAGCACAGCTGAATCCACCGTTCTCGCCGTCCGATCGGCAGTTCTCGACGGATCACAGCCGGGGCGACCGCGCTCCCGCCACGCGCGGCCGACGCCGCGGCGGTCGGGACTGGATGCCATCCGCTGAGACGCCCGGCCGGGCCCCGACGCGTTCGACAAGACCGGATGACCAGGTCTCGACTCCCTCGCGTGAATTAGTCGCTCGCGGATGGTTTGAACAAAAACTATTTACCCGGTCCCGGGCCAGATGCGCTCATGCGCTACTACCGCATCGAGCAGGGCGAGGAGACCTCGCTTCTCGCGGAGAACGGGTCGACGGCGTACGACCTGACGGCAACCGAACCCGGGCCGTCGTCGTTTCTGGAACTGGCGTCGGCGGCGTCGCTGACAGGTGGCACGGTCGACGACGTCGCGGGACGACTCGTCGAGGCGGCGCCGACGGTCGATATCGACGCCGTCGCCGAGGACATCGTGCGGCCGCTGGACCCCGACGAGGTCTGGGGGGCCGGCGTCACCTACGCGATCAGTCAGGAGGCCCGCCAGGAGGAGGGCGGCCTCGCCGAGGCGTATCTCAACGCCTACGAGGGCGACCGCCCCGAGGTGTACTTCAAGGCGACGCCGAGTCGCACGGTCGGACCGGGCGAGACGGTCGGGATCCGCGGCGACTCCGAGTGGGACGTCCCCGAACCGGAACTGTCTTTCGTGCTCTACGGCGACGAGGTCGTCGGTTTCACCGTCGGTAACGACGTCTGCAGCCGGGACATCGAACGCGAGAACCTCCTGTATCTCCCCCAGAGCAAGACCTACGCGAAGAGCTGTGCCATCGGCCCCTGTGTCGCTTCGCCCGAGACGATAGGGGACCCGCTCGACGTCGAGATGGGACTGACGATCGCCCGCGACGGCGAGACCGTCTTCGAGGACTCGACCTCGACGAACCAGATGGTCCGGACCGTCGAGGAACTGGTCGACTACTACACGCGCTACAACGAGGTGCCGGAGCTTTCGGTACTGCTGACCGGCACGTCGATCATCCCGCCCGACGACGTCACGCTGCGCGAGGGCGACGAGATCAGCATCGAGATCGAGAACATCGGGACGCTCGAAAACACCGTCGAACAGCTCTAGACTGCGGCTCCAGTCCCACCGGATCCGCCCTCGTTTTCCCGACCCGTCGACGGCTCCCCGGATAGCATCTGGTTTTTTGTACCCCCTCCGAGCAGTATAGGGCGTATGGCAGACACACGAGTGACGGTCCACTCAGAGGCGCGTATCGACCGCATCGAACCGGCGCTACACGGCCACTTCTCCGAACACCTCGGCCGGTGTATCTACGACGGGATCTGGCACGACGAGGCCGCCGACGGCGAGGGCTACCGCGAGGACGTCGTCTCCCTGCTCGCGGACCTGGACATGCCCGTCCTGCGCTGGCCGGGTGGCTGTTTCGCCGACGACTACCACTGGGAGGACGGCGTCGGCGACGACCGACCCCAGCGGCGCAACCTCTTCTGGGCACAGGGCCGCGAGGAGGTCCCCGAGGAGCCCAACACCTTCGGCACCCACGAGTTCCTCGAACTCTGCGAACGCATCGGCGCGGACCCGTATCTTGCGCTCAACGTCGGGTCGGGCGACCCCCGTGAGGCCACGGACTGGGTCGAGTACTGCACCTACGGCGGCGACACGGACCTCGCAAACCGCCGCCGCGAGAACGGCCGCGAGGACCCGTTCGACGTCCCCTACTGGGGCATCGGCAACGAGAACTGGGGCTGTGGCGGCCAGATGTCCCCCGAGCAGTACGCCCGGGAGTACCGCCGCTTTGCCACGTACGTCGGCACGATGGACCACCTGCTGGCCGACCAGGAGTTCGACCTGATCGCCGTCGGGTTCGAGGACCACGAGTGGAACCGCCGCTTCATGGAGGAGATCAGCGAGTCGAGCTGGGGCGCCGAGTTTCCGCTGGACCACCTCACGCTGCACCACTACTACGGGCGGACGATGTCCGTCGTCGAGACCGACGACGAGGACAAGTACGACCAGTTCCTCGTGGAGGCCCTGGAGATGGACGACCACATCGAGCGGATCGCCGCCGCGATCAACGCGACGGCGACGACGCGTGACATCGGCGTCATCATCGACGAGTGGGGCGCCTGGCACACCGAGTCGGTGTCCGAGAGCGGCCTCGAACAGCCCGGGACCGTCATCGACGCGATCTCGGCCGCCGCCGTCCTCGACATCTTCAACCACCACGCCGACGTGATGACCATGGGCAACATCGCCCAGACGGTGAACGTCCTCCAGTGTCTCGTCGAGACCGAAGGCGACGACGCCTGGGCGCGCCCGACCTACCAGGTCTTCGACCTGTACTCCCCCCACCAGGGTAACGACGCCGTCCGGACGACCGTCGACGCGCCCGTCCGCGACGCCGAGCGGACGGACGACGACCTGCCGCTGGTCGGTGCCTCCGCGTCCCGGTCCGACGACGAGACGTACCTCACGCTCACCAACCTCGACGTTCGCGGCGAGCACAGCGTCGCGGTCGACGTCGAGGACGGCGACCCCGACACCGTCGACGCACAGATCCTCTTCGACGGGCAGGATCCCGACGCCGTGGTGGACGCCGACAACGCCGCGTCGTTCGAACCCGAGGCCTTCGACGTGGGCGTCGAGAGCGACGGCACGCTCACCGCTGACCTCCCGCCGTCGACTGTCCTCGGCGTCTCGATCGAGTAAGCCCCCGCCGCTCGCCCGTCGTTTTTGAAACCCCCAGGACGACCGCTTCGACCGTCACCGACCGGGAACGCGGACGCCGATACTCGAATCTGTTTCTCATAGAGAAACACCCGGTTGACCGCCGCGACCTGACCGGACTGCCTGGAGGCCGAAATCCGCGCGATTCACCACTCTCTTTCATGAGTGTGTGGGTTCGGCGTGCGTTCGCATTCGAACGGGCGGGAGTCGTTTCGTATTGAGAAACAGTTCGAGCGGACCGACCACGCACGCGCCGGGCATAGCCGTCGGCGACGGACTCCGAGGTCCGGCGAGTATCGGTGCGGTCGCGGCGTTCAGGCGGTGTCGGTGAGTGTCTCGACGAGCCGGTCACAGAGGAGCGTCGCCGCGGGATTCGACCCGTACGACCCCGGGACGCGGAAGGTACACGCGACGACCGTCCCGTCGCCGTACTCGCGGGCGACGAGCGGGTTCGCTACGTTGGCGAGCCATCCCTCGACGTAGCCGACGTGGACGCGGTCCGAGTCGACGTCGGTCGCCACTGCCACGGGGTAGATGCCGTCGAACTCCCAGCCGAGGACACGGTCGGGGCAGAGGTCGGCCAGAAGCGACGAGCGGCGATAAAAGAGGCCCGCCGAGCGGACCCAGCTCTCGCTGTCGGGGAGCGTCCGGTACGTGAACGGCCCGCCGCCGCGCATCCGTCCGTCCTCGTCGGGAACGTGAACGACAGTGCCGCCCTGCGAAGCGAACCGCTCGACCTCTCCGGTCACGTCTCGCGCGAACGCCAGGTCGACCTCGTCCGAGAGGTCGTGCGTGACCGTGACCCCGTTCCGGGCAAGTCGCGGCGCGAGCGCCCCCTCCGCATAGACCGTCGCCGGGACCGATGGGCCGCCGTCGCGGTCGAGGACGGTCACCGGTTCGGTCGTCCGGGCGGTCCGGTCGCCCGCGCGGAACCTGACAGTCAACTCGCGGTGGCCGACCGGCCCGTCGGCCACCGGGTCGACGGCCACCGACGGGAGCGTGACCGTCTCGACGGCACCGGACCCGACAGTGGCCTCGACGGTCCCGCGGCGGTCGCCGAGCGCCCACTCGATGGTCCCCGAGCGCTCGCGCGCCGTGTCGTTGACGAGGTGGACGGTGGGTTCCAGCGAGTCGCCCGCCCGGACGACGCGGGAGGACGGCCGCGCGACGACCGCGAGCGGCGCGTTCACTTCCTCGAACGCCCGCAGGAACGACTTCTGTTCGCGGTCGTACTCCAGGAGCCCGTTGAATTCCCATTCGATATCCGAGAGTTGCGTGAGGACGTAGCCGTCGACGCGCTCGCGCACCCGCATCGCCTCGAGGACGTGTTTGACGGCCGTGAACTGGCGGGCCTGCCAAGCGTTCGCCAGGTCCGACAGGTCCGCGAAGGCGTCGGACAGCCCCGTCGCGGCGAACCGGCGGTCGACGCCGGCCGGTCGTTTGTACGCCTCCGTGAGGAAGTCGTGGTCGAACCACGGCGGGTCGCCACCGTAGCGGTCCCGGAGTCGGCCAACCGCTCCCAGTCCCCACGCGCCGCATTCCGAGACGACGACCGGTGCGTCCGGCGTCTCGAAGGCGCCGGTCGCGTAGTTGTCTGCGGCGTAGTGACAGATGTGGTCGAGGTCGCGCTCCCAGTCCGTCGCCTGCTCCGGGCTGGCGAAGTACCGGTGGAAGTCGTTGACGTCCGTCGCGACGTGTGCCCACCCGGAGTTGTCACAGACGAGTCGCGTCGGGTCCCGCTCTCTGAGCCGTGTTACCTCGTCGGCGAGAAACCGCTGTTTCTCCTCGTCGATCCAGAGGGTCTCCTCGCCGTCGGCGTGGCCGAGGCCCCATTCCTCGTTGTACAGCCCCCAGACGACGACGCTCGGGTGGTTGTAGTCACGCTCGACCAGCCCGCGGACCTGTGCTGTCACCTCCCGACGGGAGCGCTCGGTGTCGCGAGTCGGGTTCGCCGGTTCTTCCCAGACGAGGACCCCCTGCCGGTCGGCCGCCGCCAGGAAGTCCGGGTGGGCCGGCTTGATGTGCTTGCGGACCAGGTTGAACCCCAGTTGCTTCGCCGTCGCGACCTCGCGCTCGAAGGACCACCCCTCGTGGGGACGGTACAGCGTCTCCGGGTAGTACCCCTGTTCGAGGACGCCCCGGATCCGGAACGGCTCGCCGTTCAGCCGGAATCCCTCGTCGTCGGCCGCGATGCTGCGCAGACCGAACGTGTCCGCGTACCGGTCCAGGAGGTCGCCATGTCGGCCTTCCCCGTCCTCGGCGCTATCGCCGCCCTCCCGCAGGCGGACGTCGAGGTCGTACAGCGCCGGGTCGGAGGGCCACCAGTAGTCCGGGTCCGCGAACGAGAGGACCGCGGTGGTCCCGTCGCCGAGAGCGACGTCGGCGCTCGCGACGACGTCACCGTCCCGGAGCGCACGCACGGTACAGGCCAGGTCCTCGAGCTGTCGCGGCCCCGACTCGACGTCGACGTCGACCGTCGCGGTGTCGGTCGACAGGTCCGGTGTCACGCGGGCCCCGGTGACCCGGGAGCGGGGCCGGACGGCGAGCGTCACCGACTGCCAGATACCGCTGACGCGGGTGTACCAGGGGTCGCCCTGCTTGCCGTGGGGGATCTCGGTGAGGTCCGCGGGGTCCACGACACGGACGACCACCGTGTTCTCCCCCGGTTCGAGTGCGTCGGTCGCGGCGACCTCGAACGGGAGGAACCCGCCGCGGTTCCTCCCGACCTCGCGGCCGTTCACCCAGACCGTCGTCTCGTAATCGACGGCCCCGAACCGCAACACAGCGTCGCGGCCGTCGAGGGCGTCGTCGGCGACCTCGACGGGCCGCCGGTACCAGGCGACACCGGTGTACTCGCGGTAGTCTCCCATCTCCTGCCAGGCGTGCGGAACCTCGACCGTCCGGGCGCGGTCCGGCCATCGGACCCCGGAGTCGTACCACGCAGCGTCGGTTCCGGTGTCGTCCGGGTCCGCGACGAACTCCCAGGTGCCGTCCAGAGAGCGTGTCCGCCGGAGCGTCGCGCCACTCTCCGATGTGTGTGCCACGCTATCTCCTCCCGGAAGGGGCGTGTACTCGGTCCGCGGCCGGCGGTCGATACGGCCTCCGTCTCATGCACACGGGCAGACGGGGAGGCGAGAATAAGCCTTCGGTGGAGGTGGTGGCCACCCCGTGAAAGCGCTCCCGCCCCGAGTGCACGTGTCGCGTTTCTTCACGAGAAACGTTTTCACCGGTCACGCCCTACGTCCGTCGCAATGGCCGAGTCGGACCACCACATCAACTCCCTCGCGACGGCGTTTCGGATCGTCGAGGTGCTGGAACGCCGGGGGACGCTGGGGGTTACAGACATCGCCCGGGAGACGGGCGTCGCGAAGAGTTCGGTGTACAAGCACCTGGACACGCTCCGGGCAACCGGATACGTCTCGCGGGACGACGGGGAATACGCGCTGTCCTACCGGTGGTTCCGGACCGGGTCGCGAGTGCGCGAGCGGAACCCCGCCTACGCGGTGGCGTGGCGGGAACTGGAACGGCTCGCGCGCCGGACCGGCGAGACGGCGTCGCTGGTCGTCGCCGAGGACGGTGACGCGGTGTACCTGTCACAGGTCAGTGACGGGGCGGAGCCAGACGGACCCGTCCCCGAGGGCGACCGGATCCCGGCGCTCGCGTCCGTCGGCGGGAAGGCGATCTACTCCTATCGGCCCTTCGCAGCCGTCGAGGCGCTGCTGGCGGAGAGCGACCGAGCGGCCGACGTCGAGGAGGTGCGCGCGGAGTTGGACGCCCTGCGCGACCAGCGGCTCGTCGTCGAACGGGACGCCGCGGACTCGGGCGGGTTCAGCGCCGGCGCGCTCGAAGGGCACCGACACGTCACCGGACACGACGACCCGTACAGGGACCTCCACAGCGCGGCCGTCCCCGTCCGCACGCCCGACGGGTACGGCGTCGCGGCCCTGGAAGTGACGGGCCCGGCCGCGACCCTCTCGGGGCGACGGCTCGACGAAGACGTCGCGAGTCTACTCGTGGCCGCCGGCAAGTCCGTCGAGACCGACCTCGTCCGCGCCCAGGACCCGGGCGCCGCTCCGTGACGGGCGCCGTCGTCACCCCCAGGCGTCACGCAGCCCCTCGACGACGTCGGCGTCGACCGCCAGTACCGACGCGTGCCGGGGCTTCGCCGGGAAGTCGACCTCGTCCCCGAACGTCTCCCACGTCTCGAAGTCCTCGCTGCGCGAGGCGCCGTAGCGGTCCTCCAGGAAGTAGTCGTAGAACAGCCACCACTCCCCCTCGTTGCGAAAGAGCGTCGGCCCCTCGACCGGGGAGGGGGTCACGAGATCCGAGAGGTCGTCGAAGGGGCCCTCGCCGTCCGCCGCAGTCGCCGTCCTGACCGCCTTGTAATCGGTGTCGAGTTCGTTGACGCCGCGTTCGTCCTTGAGCGCCATGTGGTAGGCCCCGTCGTGGTGCACGACGGTGGCGTCTATCACCTCGAACCCCGGGTCGACGAACCACTCGGCCGGTCCGACCGTCTCGAAGTCGTCGGTGGTCGCCGACCAGATCCGGTTGTTGTACTCCTCGCCGGGGTCGGTCTCGACCGTCGACGACCACAGCAGGCGGTACTCGTCGTTCTCGCGGTCGTAGTAACACTCCGGTGCCCAGGCGTTTTTCGCCCCCTCGACGCCAGTCATCACGGGGAACGCCTCCTGGTCGGACCACTCGACCAGGTCGGACGACGTCGCGTGGACGACGTACTGGCTCTCCCACCCGTCCGTCGAGAGCAGGTGAAAGGTCCCTTCCCGGTCCTCGAAGAGAAACGGGTCCCGGAGTGTCTCCGTCCGGACAGAGCCCCGCAACACGGGGTCGCCGCCGTTCAGCGTCTCCCACGCGTAGCCGTCCGTGCTCGTCGCGAGGTGCATCGCCTCGACGCCGGTCCGGAAAAACGACAGCACGAACGCCCGGTCGTCCCCGGAGCGCGACGCACACCCGGCGAGCGTGACGCCGGCCGCCGCCCCGCCCGTCGCCAGCCCGGTCCGGAGAAACCCCCGTCTCGTCGTCGGTCGTCTGGTCATACTCGCGCGTGGAGACTGGGGAAAATAAGGGCTGGGGGCGTCTCCCGCGGGGGCGGCCCCGGCGGTCAGAGGTCGGCGTCGACGTGCTCGGCGGCTTTGAGGGTGAGCGCGGCGATGGTGAGGGTGGGGTTCATCGCGCCGCCGGTCGGGAAGACGCTGCTCGAGGCGACGGTGAGGTTCTCGAGGTCGTGGGTGCGCAGTCGGGGGTCGACGACGCTTGCGCCCGGGTCCGTCCCCATCCGGGTCGTGCCGGCGGGGTGGCGGGCGGCCCCGGGGTTGTTGACGTCGGTCCGGCCGGTGATCTGCGTGTTCATCGCCGAGAGGACCCGGCGCTGGACCGAATGGGCCCGTTCCAGGGACGCGACCGCGTGGTCGCCGACGTCCCAGGAGACGTCCGGCACGGGGTTGCCGTGGTCGTCGGTCCCGCCGGTGTCGAGCGTGACGCGGTTCGTTGGGTCGGGCAACTGTTCGACGAGGGCGCCCATCTGCAGGTGGTTGCCGAACTCGAAGTCGACGGCCTCGTGCAGGGCCGTCCCCCACCGCCCGTCCCCGAGAGCGACCTCCAGCGGCGACGGGCCGGCGTAGTTGAAGAACTCGAGTTTGACGCTCCCCGGCGTCGGTTCCTCGTGGTCGTAGAACTGGTGGGACTCGCTGGTGATGAACCCGGTCTCGTGCTGTTCGGTCCGCTCCAGGAGGAGCGCGTTCGTGCCTGCGAAGGCGTGTTCCATCAGGTATCGGCCGACGGCGCCCGAGGAGTTGGCCAGGCCGTCGGGGTACTGTTCGGACTTCGACAACAGGAGCAGGCGCGGCGTCTCGATGCCGCCACAGGCAACCACGAACTGGCGGGCCGCCTGGCGGTGTTCGGTCCCGTCGGGGGTGGCGTAGACCGCGGCCTCGACGCGGTCGCCGCCGGGGCCGTGTTCGAGCCGTTGGACCGGTGCGCGGTCGATCACGCGTGCGCCCTCGGCCTCGGCTTTCCGGACGTGGACGGTCGCGTCGTACTTCGCGCCCGAGGGGCAGACGGGCGCACAGGTCCCCCACCCCTGACACGCCGACCGGCCGTCGTAGGCCTCGCTGTTGCGCGCCTGCGGGACCGAGTGCATCTCGACGCCGACCTCGTCACAGGCCGCTGCGAACAGCGAGTCCGAGTAACTCGGCGGGAAGCGGTCCATGGGGAATGCCTCCTCGCGTGGCGGGGCGAAGGGGTTGTCCTGGGCGCCGGCGACGCCCATCTCGGATTCGGCCGCGGCGTAGCAGGGTCTGAGGTCCGCATACGAGAGGGGCCAGTCGACGGCCAGCCCGTACCGCGTTTCCATCTCGAAGTCCTTCTCGTGCAGGCGGGGCGTGAGCCCGAGCCAGTGTAGCGTCGTCCCGCCGACTCCCTTGACGCGGGTCGTGTTCAGAGGGTAGTCGATGCGTCCGCTCGACGTGTAGGCGTCGCGCGGTCCCCCCATGTCCCAGACGTCCGTCCAGCCGTGGGCGGGACGCAGGTACCGCTCCATCCGGCGCTGTCGGTCGGCGAAATCGAACCGCGGGCCCGCGTCGAGGACGACCACCTCGTGGCCCGCCGCGGCCAGGCGGGCGGCGGCGATGGCACCGGCCGGCCCCGCCCCGACGACGCAGACGTCGACGCGGTCCGACGGCGTCCGCGTCGCGCTCACCGTCCACCTCGCCACGTGAGTGCCGCGACGCTCCGACCGGTCGCTCTCTGGGACTGCATATTCCCCGGTATCCGGATGGGAGGCTTAACTGTTTCGTCGGTAGCGAACGAGCGGCCAAAGATATTTTAACAGGTCCCGGCATATGGGGCGATATGGCTAGTGTTAGCATCGAAGACGCGACGAAGATCTACGAGGACAGCGACGAGGGACGGATACTGGCTGTCGACGGCGTCAGTCTGGAGGTCGAGGACGGGGAGTTCGTGACAATCGTCGGTCCGTCGGGGTCGGGGAAGTCGACACTGTTGCGGATGGTGGCGGGACTCGAAGACATCACGGAGGGGACGATGAAGATCGGCGACCGGGTGATAAACGACGTCCAGCCCCAGGACAGGGGGGTGGCGATGGTCTTCCAGAACTACGCGCTGTATCCCCACATGACCGCCCGGAAGAACATGTCCTACGGGCTGAAGCTGACCTCGAACCTCTCTGACGACGAGGTCGCCGAGCGCGTCGAGGAGGCCGCCGAGATGATGGGCATCGAGGACCAGCTCGACAAGAAACCGGGGAGCCTCTCGGGGGGCCAGCAACAGCGCGTCGCCACCGGCCGGGCGATCGTCCGCGACCCAGAGGTGTTCCTGTTCGACGAGCCCCTCTCGAACCTTGACGCGAAGCTGCGCGTTCACATGCGCACGGAGCTCCAGCGCATCCAGGAGGAACTCGGGACGACGTCGATCTACGTGACCCACGACCAGGAGGAGGCCATGACGATGTCCGACCGGATCGTCGTCCTGGACGCGGGCCAGATCCAGCAGGTCGGGACGCCCGAGGAGATCTACAACGAGCCCGCGAACCTGTTCGTCGCCGACTTCATCGGCAGTCCGTCGATGAACACCTTCGACGTCAGACTGAACGGGAACACGCTCGTCGGTGACGCCTTCGACTATCACCTCTCGGACCAGCACCTCGAACAGGTCAGAGAGTACGCCAGCGACGGCGAACAGCTCATCCTGGGGATCCGGCCGGAGAACATCCACCTGACCGAGGGCTCCGAGGAGAACGCCATCGACGCCCACCTCGACGTCCGCGAACCGATAGGCAGCGACAACTACCTCTATCTCACGATGGGCGGCGAGGAGTGTCGCGTCCGCGTCCCCGGGGACGTCAAACCCGATGAGGGGACCGACGTCACGGTCCGGTTCGACGAGTCGAACCTCCACCTCTTCCGCGAGAAGACCGGCCGGAACGTCCTCGTGGACATCGAACCGACCGCCCAGGCGGCCGCCCCCGGCGAGAGCTCGGTCGCGACCGCCGAGGACTGATACGGACCGTTGTACCCATTTTCGGCGATGCCGTCGACGGATGGGCGA
>JAZKRZ010000062.1:0-16916 GCA_036626395.1 Haloarculaceae archaeon | reverse complement strand
GATGCGTTCACCGTGGTTCGCGACGGCGGTAACGAATTACAACGGTCCGTATGAGCCCGCCGCCCCGAGACCCCGGACGCGCAAATCCACCTCTCCCTCTCGGCTGTCCCGTGTCTCCCCCAGCCGCGCCCGCCGCGTTCGCGGGACGGCCACCGTTCGTGTAAGATAGATAGTATCGCCTTCTAGTCTTTTAACGCCATCGGCATCTTTATATACTATCGTTCAATATTCATCCCTATGTCATTCGATGACAACGGCGTGAATAGGCGTCGTCGGAAATTTATCAAGGCCGCCGGTGTCGCAGGCGCTGTCGGACTCGCCGGATGTAGCGGTGGGGACGGCGGCGACGGTGGGGACGGCGGCGACGGTGGCGACGGTGGCGGTGGCGGTGGTGGCGGTGGAACCGCGACCCCGACCCCGACCGTGACACCGCCGGACGCGGACACGGTCCTCACCTACTGGACGCTGTTCGGCGGCGGCGACGGCGTCGTGATGTCGAGCATCATCGACAAATTCAACGAGGAGCAGCCGCTGGGCGCCGACGTCGGGATCCGGCGCCAGCGCGTCCCGTGGGACCAGTACTACGACAGGCTGTTCACCTCGCTGACGGGCGGCGCCGCGCCCGACATGGGGATCATGCACGGGTCGCTGTTGCGCCGGTTCAGCGACGTCCTCGTGGACCCCACGCAGTACCTCGACGCCGGTCTGCAAGAGGAATACCTCAACTCCCACGCCGACCTGGTCACGATCAACGGCGAGGCCCAGGCGCTGCCGATGGACTTCCACCCGGTCGGGATCTACTACAACAAGACGATCTTCGAGGAAGCGGGGCTCGACCCGGAGAGCCCGCCGAGCAACTGGGAGGAGTTCAAGGCCGCGGGCGACGCGATCGCCTCCGAGACCGACAACCACGCGTGGGTGCCGACGCCGTACAACGACGGGGTCGGTGCCTATCGCGCCTGGAGCGGGTGGGTCAGACAGGCCGGCGGCGAACTGTTCAACGAGGACAAAAGCGAGGCCCTGTTCAACAATGACGTGGCCGGGGAGATGATCCAGACGTTCGCCGACATGACGGGCGACTGGGGCTGGGCCGAGCAGACCTCCGAGGAGAACTGGGGCAACCGCGTCTTCCAGAACGGCAACCTCGGGATGGTCACCAACGGGACCTGGTACGTCAACGTGATGCGCGAACTCGAGGACTTCGACTGGGGCTTTTTCAAGCCCTACGTCGCGCCGGGCAAGGAGCAAAACGCCAACTGGGCGGACGGACACACCATTATCCTGCCCCAGAGCGCCGACCGCGGCGAGGAGAAGACCGAACTGGCCGCCAAGGCCGCCAACTGGATCACCACGCAAAACCCCGAGTGGGGGACCGAGGCGGGCCACCTGCCCGCCGGTCGCGAGATAAACGAGTCCGGCGCGCTCGAGGAGTCGCCGGTCTACGACGAGACGCTGAGCAAGTTCCTCGAGATGGCCGAAAACGAGGAGTACTTTTTCCACCCGCAGTGGCCCCAGGGCGACCCCAACGACGCGGCCAACTGGAACTGGCTGATCGACGCCTGGTCGGGCAACTCGGGACCCGACGAGGCGCTCCAGTCGGGCTACGAGACGGTCCAGAACTCGCTCGGGAACTGACCTCCTCGGTCATAACCACCCACAATGTCGATACGCAACAAACTGTCCGGTCTGACGCGGACCGAGGAGGGCCGCAAGCGCCAGAGCATCGGTGCGGTCAGCCGGGAGACCATCCAGGGCTATCTCTGGGCGCTGCCGTACCTGGCCGCGTTCGCCGTGTTCCTCCTGTGGCCCCTGTTCAAGGGGCTGTGGATGAGTGCCCACGACTGGAACCCGCTGCTCCCGTCGGCGTCGGAGTGGATCGGGGTCCAGAACTACGTGGAACTGCTGGGCGACCCGTTCTTCTGGAGCGCCCTCTGGAACACGGTCTACTTCGTGATACTGACGGTGGCCCCGATGGTGGTCCTGAGCCTCGCCCTCGCGCTGGGCGTCAACCGCAACGTGAAGGGCAAGACGGCGCTCCGGACCATCTACTTCAGTCCCTACGTGTTGACGATCGCGGTCGTGGCGATCGTCTGGCTGGAGTTCCTCTCGACGGACTTCGGGCCGATCAACTACTACCTGGACATGCTCTTCGGGGTCCGGCTGCAGTGGCTGACCTCGGAGCTGTTCGCGATGCCGTCCCTGGCGACGACGACGATCTGGTGGCTGCTAGGGTTCAACTTCATCATCCTGCTCGCGGCCCGCCAGAACGTCCCCGAGCGGCTTTACGAGGCCGCACGACTCGACGGCGCCAACACCTGGCGGCAGTTCCGGGACATCACGCTCCCGCAGATGCGAAACGCCCTGCTGTTCGTCGTCATCATCCAGTTCATCTACCAGTTCCAGGTGTTCGGCCAGCCCTACGTCATGACCGGCGGCGGGCCCAACCAGTCGACGCGGACGATCGTCTACTACCTCTACCAGTCCGCGTTCAACCAGCAGTCGTTCGGCTACGCCGCGGCCATCGGGTACATCCTCTTTGCCATCCTGGTCGCGATCTCGCTCGTGAACTACTACGTCATCGGAGGAGACAATGAGTGACGCACGCCCCGACGAGTCGGTCGCCGGCCGCGTCCCGCGGTCGTTCGACGAACTGACGAGTACCCTCACGCTCGAGAGCGTAGGCATCCACGCGTTCCTGTACGGGGTCGCGCTTGTCTTCCTCCTCCCGTATCTCTACATGCTGACGCTGTCCTTCCAGCCACGGAGCACCGCGATCGACGGGATCCCGTACTGGATCCCGCCGGAGTTCACGCTCGAACACTACCAGTTCCTGTTCGAGAACTCGCTCATCATCGACTGGACGATCAACACGTTCATCATCGCCGGCGGGGCGACGGTGCTGATCCTGGTCGCCGACTCGATGGTCGCCTACTCGCTGTCCCGGCTCGACTGGCCGGGCCAGGCGACCATCCTCGGCATCATCGTCGCCAGCTTCATGGTCCCGTACTACCTGAACATCGTGCCGCTGTTCACGATCATCGCGGACCTGGGGCTCGTCAACAGCTACTGGGGCGTCGTGCTGCCCGCCGTGGCGAGCCCGCTCGGCGTATTCTTGCTCTACCAGTTCTTCAAGGACATCCCCGACGAGTACGAGGAGGCCGCGCGGCTGGACGGCTTCTCGAACTTCCAGATCTACTCGCGGATCATCCTGCCGCTCGCGCGGCCGGTGTTGACCGCGCTGGCGCTGTTCATGTTCGTGTTCAACTGGAACGCGTTCCTGTGGCCGCTGGTCGTGTTGCAGGACAACGCGGCGTTCACGCTCCCGATCGGCCTCGTCTCGCTGCTGAACGCCCAGATCTACCGCCCGGGGCGCACCATGGCCGCGGCGCTCATCGCGTCGCTGCCGCTGCTTCTGGTCTTCCTCGTGCTCCAGCGGTACCTCGTGCAGGCCGTCGAGATGCAGGGCGTCACGGAGTAAGCGCCATCCGACCCCGGCCACTCTTCCCGTTCTCGCCGTTCACTTCCACGCCGACTCCCCCGACCTGTCCGTCCCCGGACCCGTGAATCCCGATAGGTGACGGCGGGGACGACACCGTGGTTTATCGGGCGTTCCGGCCGGCACCGCTGACGGCCACCGTCGTGCCTCACTTTCGACACCCGGAGAAATCCACTCGATCAATTTTCCGTCTGTCGATTATCGAATATTATATATGAAATTAAAAAATTCTAGTTACCATAGATACAGTCCTTGCCCCAAGATTAGTGAACCGGGGAATAATACCGTCTATGACAACTCTCTCGGCTATCTGTGCAAGCCAGAGCTGGGACCCTGAGATCGGTCCCGCTGCACTCAGCCCCGTTTTCAGAAAATGTTGACTCCTCAACCATTCCACAAAACCGCAAGACGGGAAAATGGTGAACAGATCGAACGCGGGTGTCGAAAGTGAGTCGTGCTGGTCGCCCCGGGGTCCCTGCCACACTGAACCGCTCGTGCCGGTCGCCGGCCCCACCTCGGGGCCCACACCGCCGGAGGGGAGCCGACCGCCGCCGGTTACTTTGGTCTCCGGAACTGACGGCGGCCGCCGCCGACCGCTCGGGGTCCCGCGTCCGGCGCCCTCAGCCCTCCTCGACGAGGCGCCGGACGTCCGCCGCCGACAGCGCCCGCTCGTAGAGGTGGACCTCGTCGATGCGTCCCTCCCAGTAGTCGGTCACCACTCCGCCCGCCTGGCCGCGGCCGATGACCGTCCGTCCCTCGGTCCCGGTTGCGGTCGACCCGACTGTCGTCGACGCGACCTCCTGCCCGTCGACGTACAGTCTGGCCGTGCAGTCGGCGACGGTCCCGGCGACGTGGTACCAGCGGTCGGCTTCGACCGCGGGGCCGCCGACGGCCGCGCTCGTCCCGACCGCGAACGCGAACTGGCCCGGGCCGTCCCGGTATTCGAGCGCGAACGCGCTCTCGCCGTCCCCGTCCTGACTCACCGCCGCCCTGTCGGTGCCCCGTTCGGCGAGGCGAACCCACGCCGCCGCGCCGAACGGCCCGCTCGTATCGACGACCGACACGCCCGTGTCGAGGACGTCGTGGTCGCCGTCGAACGCGACGGCACCGCCGACCCGCCCGTCGGCCCACTGGGGCGGTTCGCCCAGCAAGTCCTCGAACCGCGCGTCGTTTCCGCCGACCCGGTCTCCCGCGACCGACTCCTCGCCCGCATCGAGCGGCCAGTAGGCGACGCCCGCCGGGTCCCCTTCCGTCGCGGTGGCCGTCTCGCCAGCGCCGGGCGAGCGGTCGACGGCCTCGAAGAGCGCCTCGTGGGCCCGCCGGACTCGCTCGACGTCGACCTTCTCGACCTGCCGGTCGTAGGTCAGGAGGCCGTTGATCTCGCGTTCGACGTCGGTCAGTTGCGTGTAGAAGGCCGCCGCGAGCCCCCCACAGCCGGCGGCCATCGCCCGGACGCCCGCGAGTTTCTGGACGTAGATGTCGGTCAGTTCGGCGCCGTCGCTCGCCGACGCGTAGGCGTACTCCCGGTCGGGGTTCCAGAGATGGCCCTCTATCTGGAGGCCGACGCCGCCGTACTCGCCCAGCACAGCGGCCTGATCCCCGCCTGTCGGCACGCTGCCCGGCCCGGGGTAGTTGTGGTAATCGAGGACGTCGCCGGCACCCCGCGGCCCGCAGATCCGGCCGGTCCCCTCGCAGACGCCGATGCCGCTCTGGGCGTCGACCGGCCGACTCGGGTCGAGTTCGCGGATCAGGTCGACGATCCGCGGGACGTCGAACGTGCCCCACCCCTCGTTGAACGGCACCCACGCGACGACCGAGGGGTGGGAGTCCAGTTCCGCGACCATCCGCCGGAGGCCGGTCTCGAACTGCTCGCGTGCCGACTCCCGGGGGCGTTCCCCCCGGACCGCCGAGGCGGCCATGTCCTGCCAGACGAGCAGCCCCAGTCGGTCGGCGTGGTAGTACCACCGGCGGGGTTCGACCTTGACGTGTTTGCGGACGGCGTTGAACCCCATGTCGACGTGGGCCTGCAGGTCCGCCCGAAGCGCCTCGTCGGTCGGCGCGGTGTAGACGCCGTCCGGCCAGTAGCCCTGGTCGAGGGTTCCCATGTGGAAGACGGGGTCGCCGTTGAGCGTGAATCGCGGTGCACCGTCCACGGTTTCCATCCCCACCGAACGCATCCCGACGTAGCTCCCCACGGTATCGACCGCGTCGTCCTCGACGAGCAGTTCCACCCGCAGGTCGTACAGGAACGGGTCGTCGGGACTCCACAGCCGCGGGTCCGGGACCGGAACGGCGAGTTCCTCGTCGGCCGACCCCGTGACCGTTCCGACCGCCGTCCCGTCTGCGAGGGCCGTCGCCCGAACGCGGGTCGCCGCCGTTCCGTCCCCGGCGTCGGTCCCGACAGTCAGTCCTACCTCCTCGTTCCCGGGGTCCGGGACGGTATCGAGGCTCGCGACGTGCGGGTCGGGGACGGGTTCGAGCCACACCGACCCCCAGATGCCCGAACACGACGTGTAGTATATCTCCTCGGGCTCGTCGCGTTGCTTTCCGAGCGGCTGTTGGCCGTCGTCGGTCGGGTCGACGACGCCGACGACGAGTTCGTGGTCGTCTCCCCCCTCGGCGAGCGCGTCGGTGATGTCCATCGCGAACGGGTCGTACCCGCCCGCGTGACTGCTGACCGTCCGCCCGTCGACGTAGACGGTCGTCTCGAAGTCGGCGGCCTCGAAGTGCAGGTGGACGCGCTCGTCCCACCCCTCGGGGACCGAGAACGTCCGGCGGTACCACATCCGCGACTCCTCGCGCTGGACTCCCGAGAGCGCGGACTCGACGGGGAACGGTACCAGGACCGTCTCGGGCAGGCGCTCGCCGAACGGCGGCGACTCCCCCTCCTCGGCGGGCCGGAACCCCCAGACGCCGTTCAGTCCGAGCCAGCGCTCGCGGGTCAGCTGTGGCCGCGGGTACTCCGGTCGGGGGTTCACCGGGTCGACGTCGCCCGTCCACGGCGTCTCCATCGGCGGGTCGCCGGGTTCGAACTCGGAGCGGCGGGCCGAGGACGCCGCAGTCCCCGGGTCGGGCGCCGGGGCGTCCGCCTCCGACGCCGGCAGCGAACAGCCGGCGAGTCCCGCGACGACCCCGCCGGCGCCGAGTTTCAGGAGGTCGCGACGGCTCGGCCCCGCAGGCGGTTCGCAGTGCTCCCCCGAAGACCGGCGACCCCGCTGCTCGACGCCGGGGCTCTCTCGTGACATAGTCCATCGTGGGACCGTCCCGGAAATAAAACCCCCAGTGAGCCACCAGAAGTCGGTCGCGCCGGTCGGACTCGACGACGAGCGGCCGGCTGCCCCCTCACGGGCGGCGGCCGTCGCGAGCTCGTTCCGGACGCCGCTCGCAGGCCCCGCCCGGCGGTTCACTGTCCGCGACCGGTCGCCCGGGGCCACGCGCAGTCGGGCGAGCCGTCGGCCACGGACACAGCAATTTTGGCCGGGACCGCACGACCGAGGTACGTGAGGCGCGAACGGGAGCCATGACCGGACCTGGCGGCCCGCTCGCGGACGGGGACCCTACGGACACCGCCGTCGACGAGGGTGCCCCGCGGACGGGTCCCGAGGCGGTCGACGTCGAGGCGGTCCACGGCGCCTTCAGCGCGTCGTTCGGGTTCGTCGCGGGGAACGCCCTCTGGGTCGTCGGCGTGAGTCTCGCGTGGGTCGTCGCGTCGCTCCCGCTGGTGACGGTCGGTCCGGCGACGCTGGGCGCCTACGCCGCGGTCGCCTCGCTGCGCGAGCACGGGACCGTCGACGTCGCCGCCGTTCGCGAGACGGTGCGCGAGCACGGCGTCGACGCCGTCCTGCTCGGGGGCGTCGTCGTCCTCATTGCGGGAGTCAGCGTCCTCTACCTGGCCCGGTTCGTGCGGACGGGGGCGACCGTCGCCGGCGTCCTCGGCGTCGCCGGCCTGTACGTGACCGTCCACCTCGTGCTCGTGCTGGTCCCGACGTTCGTCGGACTGGCCGCCGGCGTCCCGCTCTCCGCGGCCGTCCGGACGAGTTACCGGTGGACGATCACCCGCTCGGTGGCCGCGCTCTCGACGCTGTTGCTCACCGGCCTGCTCCTGGCGCTGTCGCTCGTGCTCACTATCGCGTTCGTGCTGGTGTTCCCGGCGGTCGCCGCCTGGTTCCACACGACGTTGCTGCGGCCGCTGTTCGTCCCCGAGCGCGAACTGGTCAGCGGCGCCGAGGACCGCTCCGGGTCGGCCGGATACGCCGGACCACGGGACGGGTGACCGGCCGCCCCGAAGGGTCGGTCCGCCCGCGAGTGGCGGGCGACTCACTCGACGGTGGGGACGTGCGCCTCCTGGCTGGGGGTCCGGTCCGGCAGCCGGGGCCAGCCGTCTTCCCAGCGCAGGCGGTCGAGCAGCAGCGGCCGCCGCGGCGTCTCGCCGATGAATCCCCGGTCTTCCTCGTAGGCGTGATAGAGCAGCCACTCGCGCCCCGCGTCGTCGGTAACGAGCGTGGTGTGGCCCGGCCCGACGAACCCGTTGCCTTCCTCGACGACGACGGGCCCGAGCGTCTCCCGGAGGTCCGTCCCGTCGGGGTCCTCGTAGGGGCCGAGCAGCGAGTCCGACCGACCCACGCGCACGTGGTAGGTGCTGAACACGCCGTCACAGCACGACCCCACGGACCCGAAGAAGTAGTACTGCCCGTCGCGCTCGTGGATGTAGGTCCCCTCGTAATCGTCGCCGGCGACCCGGGTCTTCTCGCCGACGACCTCCCGACCGTCCGCCGAGAGTTCCACCGCGTAGATACCGTTGAAACTCCCCCAGAAGAGATAGGGGGTCCCGTCCTCGAAGCAGACCATCGGGTCGATGGAGTTCGGGACGCCGATCTCGTCGCTGAGAAAGAGTTTCCCCCGGTCCTCGAAGGGGCCGGCGGGGTCGTCGCTGGTGGCCAGGCCGATCCCGGGGTTCGGGTCGCCCCACTCCGAGTAGGAGTAGTACATGTGATAGGTACCGTTCAGGCGCACGACCGCGGGCGCCCAGAGGAAACCCCTGTCCTTCCAGTCGGGTTTCGTCTCGAAGGCCTCGCCGACGTACTCCCAGTCGACGAGGTCCGCCGAGCGAACGAGTGGCACGTACCGGAAGCCCTCGCCGTCCCGCCAGTTGTCCTCGGTGCCGTAGGCGTAGAAGGTCCCGTCGGGCGTCCTGACGACCGTCGGGTCGGCGAGGATCGGTTCGAACACCGGGTTCTCGTAGGTGGCTTCGGGCGTTCCGCCGTCGCCGGCCAGCGAGTCGGGACAGCCGGCGAGCGCAGCGACCGCGCTGCCGAGACTCCCCGCGAGGAGCTCTCTCCGTCGCATACCGCACGGTCGAACGGGACGAGCAAAAGCGTTCTCCCGGCGTTCCGGTCCGTACTGCGGTAGCCGACCCACTCGACTGGTTTTAAGCCCGTCGGGCCGGAACGCCGACGCGATGGACGACGAGAAGCGCGACCGACTCGACGCGTACCTCGCGGCGAACGACCTCGGATCGGTGTGGCTGATGACGCCGCCGCTGTTCGGGTGGCTGACCGGCGGCGACCCACTGATCGACCGCGGCGGAGCGGGCAGCGTCGCCGCCGCGGGCTACGACGGCGAGGGCGTGACCGTCGTGACCTCGGACATCGAGGGACAGCGCCTCCGCGACGAGGAACTCCCGGCGGACGTCGACGTCGTCAAGTTCCCCTGGCACGAGCGGGACCTCGCCGATGCGGTGGCCGACGAGGCGGCGACGCCCGCCGCCGCGGACGTCGACGTGCCGGGGTTCGAGCGCGTCGACCGGACGGACCTGACACAACCCCTTACCGATGAGGACCTTGCCCGCTACCAGACGGTGAGCGAGGAGACCGCCCGCGCCGTCGAATCCGTGGCGCGCGAGGCGTCTCCCGGGGACACCGAGCGCGCCCTCGCGGCGGAGCTTCACCGGGCGCTGCAGGCTCGCGGCATCGACTCCCCGGTGGTGCTGGTCGGCGGCGAGGACCGCCTCGGCCGGTACCGTCACTTCACCCCGAAGGACGTCCCCGTCGAGGGATACGCGGTCCTGACCGTCGTCGGCGTCCGCCAGGGCTGTCACGTCGCCGTCACCCGGACCGTCGCGTTCGACGACGCGCCCGGCTGGCTCGACGACCGCCACGAGACCGTCTCGCGGGTCGCCGCGACTGCCGCGGCCGCGACCCGGGCGGCCGGCCGCGAGGACGGAACCGCGGGCGACGCGTTCGGCGCCATCCAGGACGCCTACACCCACCTGGGCTACGAGGGCGAGTGGGCGAACCACCACCAGGGCGGGGCGCTCGGGTTCGCCTCCCGGGAGTGGGTCGCGACGCCGGATCTGGACGTGCCAGTCCGCCTCCCGACAGCCTTCGGGTGGAACCCGACGGTCCCCGGCGCCAAGTCCGAGGACACCGTCCTCGTGACGGCGGACGGCGTCGACCGCCTCTCAGAGACCGGCGAGTTCCCCACGAGGACGGTCGAGGCCGTCGGCTACGACCACGAACTGTCGCTGCCGGACATCCTCCGGAAGTAGAGCGAGGCAGGCGCTCCGGGTGGAGCGCTTTTCAGAGGTCGGCATCGACGTGCTCGGCGGCTTTGAGGGTGAGCGCGGCGATGGTGAGGGTGGGGTTCATCGCGCCGCCGGTCGGGAAGACGCTGCTCGAGGCGACGGTGAGGTTCTCGAGGTCGTGGGTGCGCAGTCGGGGGTCGACGACGCTCGCGCCCGGGTCCGTCCCCATCCGGGTCGTTCCCATCGGGTGACTCCCCGAGAGGGGTTGCGCGGCGGGCGTGCTGTACCCGACGCGCGCGCCTGCCTCGTTCAGTATCTCGCGCTGTCGGGCGAGCGCGTCCCGGCCGGTCTCGACGCCGTGGTCGCCGACGGTCCAGTGGACCTCGGGCGCGGGGTTGCCGTGGTCGTCGGTCTCGGTGTCCGAGAGCGTGACGCGGCTCTCGGGGGTCGGGAGCTGTTCGACGAGCGCTTCCGTGCCGACGTGGCCGCCGTAGGCCCGGGCGAGTGCCGTCGGGAGGTCCTCGCCCCACCGGCCGTCCTCGAGAGCCACCTCGACCGGCGACGGGCCGGCGTAGTTGAGAAACCCGACGAAGTAACTCCCGGGCGTGGGGTCCTCGTGGTCGTAGAACTGGTGGGTCACGGTCGTCGAGAACCCGACCTGATGTTGTCCGGTGGGTTCCATCAACTGCCCCGTCACGATGTACAGCAGGTGGTCCATCAGGTACCGGCCGACGGCGCCCGATGAGTTGGCCAGGCCGTCGGGATACTGTTCGGACTCCGACAACAGGAGCAGGCGCGGCGTCTCGATGGCACCGCCGGCGAGGACGAACTGGCGGGCCGCCTGGCGGTGTTCGGTCCCGTCGGGGGTGGCGTAGACGGCGGCGGTGACGCGGTCGCCGTCGGGGCCGTGTTCGAGGCGCTGGACCGGCGCGCGGTCGATCACTCGCGCACCGTCCTCTTCGGCCTTCCGGACGTGGACCGACGCGTCGTACTTCGCGCCGGAGGGACAGACCGGGTGACAGGTCCCGTAACCGACGCACTCGCTGCGGCCGTCGTAGGCCTCGCTGTTGCGCGCCTGGGGGACCGAGTGGACCTCGACGCCGACCGCCTCGGCGGCCTCACCCAGGACCGTATCGGCGTGACTCGGCGGGAACCGGTCCATGGGGAAGGACTCCTCGCGTGGCGGGGCGAAGGGGTTGTCCTGGGCGCCGGCGACGCCCATTTCGGATTCGGCCGCGGCGTAGTAGGGGCGCAGGTCCGCATACGAGAGGGGCCAGTCGACGGCCAGCCCGTACCGCGTTTCCATCTCGAAGTCTTTGGGGTGGAGACGCGGCGTGTAGCCGATCCAGTGCAGCGTCGTCCCGCCGACCCCCTTGACCCGCGTGTTGTTGAGCGGGTAGTCGACGTCGCCGGTCGAGGCGTAGGCGTCGCGCTCGGCGTCCATATCCCAGACGTCCGTCCAGTCGTGGGCGGGGCGCTGGGCGTACTCCATGCGGCGCAGTCGCTCCTCGGGCGGGACCCGCGCCCCCGCGTCGAGGAGGACCACCTCGTGACCCGCCGCGGCCAGGCGGGCGGCGGCGATGGCACCGGCCGGCCCCGCCCCGACGACGCAGACGTCGACGCGGTCCGACGGGGTGCGGTCGACGCGCACGTCGTCGACCGTCCGCGCAGTGTCGCTCACGGTCACCCCTGTGGCCCCTGCTGGTAGGCGTCGAGTCCGCCGGGATAGCCGGGCGGGCTCTCGATGCCGACCAGCGCGCCGCCTTTCGGTGAAGTCATCAGCGCGTACAGCAGTTCGTTGACGAGGTAGTAGCGGACCCGCTCGCGGTCGCTCCCCTCGGGGTCCGGGTCGACGTTCTCCATGTCCATCCCCTCGAGGAGCGCGTCCCCGTCGGCCGGGTCGAGGTCGCGAAACGGGGCGCCGTACTCCTCGTCGGCGCGGGTGTCGAGGGTCGCGACCGCGTCGGTCATCGCCGTCCTGCGGGCGTCGTCGTCGTCGGTCCGACCGCGCACGTACGTCCGGACGAACGTCTCGACCCCGTCGACCTCGGGGGGGTAGAGCACGTTCCCGAGGGCGACGGCCGTCTCCACGAGCGTCGTCGAATCGCCGGGAGCGTCGGGGGAACCGTCCCCCCGACTCCCGTCCCCTGGCGGTCCGTCGTTCGCCCCGTCCAGTTGCGTGTACGCCACTGCACCGCCGATGCCGATGGCCGCCAGCGCCGCGACTGCGTCTCGGCGTGAGAGCTCCATCACGAACCTGTTCCGCCAGCCGAGACTTAAACCTGCTCCCGCTCCGGCGAACGGCCCCGGAGACGGTAGTATTTTGCACTCCCGCCGGGAACGGTGACTCAATGGTCCAGCAGACAGCACAGTCGCGACGCTCGGTCTCGCTCGACGGCGAGTGGCAGTTCGTCACCGACCCAGATGGGGACGGCGCTGCGCGGGGACTGCACGAGCCCGACGCGGACTGGTCCGGCGCTCACGAGGTGACGGTGCCCCACGCCTGGCAGGAGGACGACCGCTACCGCGAGTACACCGGGACGGCGTGGTACCGGCGGACGGTCGAGTACGACGGCAGGGGCGAGCGGGCGTTCCTGCGCTTTGGCGCCGTCGATTACGAGGCGACCGTCTACGTCGACGGCCGCGAAGCGGGGACCAATCCCGAGGGGTACCTCCCCTTCGAGGTGGAGGTCACCGACCACCTCACGCCCGGCGAGAACGCGGTGGTCGTGCGGGTCACGGACCCGGCGGACCTCACCGAGGTCCCCCACGGCAAGCAGGGCGACCCCTGGTACACCCGCGTCAGCGGGGTCTGGCAGTCGGTGACCCTGGAGACCCGTCCGGGAGCGTTCGTGAGCGACGTGCAGGCGACGCCGAACCTGGACGACGACTCCGTCGAGGTCGGCGTGACAGTCGACGCTGGTGGTGACGGTCAGACGGCCGCCGACGCGACGGCGCTCGAAGCCGAGGTCACGGTTCACAGGGACGGCGACGAGGTCGTTGCCGGCGCCTGCGAACTCGACGACGGGTCGGGGTCGTGTCACCTCTCGGTCCCCGACGCCGACTACTGGACGCCCGACGAACCCGATCTCTACGACCTCCGCGTCGACCTGCGGGCGGGCGGCGATATCGTCGACAGTCACGCTGACTACTTCGGGATGCGCTCGGTGAGTACCGACGACGAGCGTCTCTATCTCAACGGCGAACCGCTGTACGTCCGCGGCGCGCTCGACCAGGCGTACTACCCCGACAGGCTCTACAACCCCTTCGACGTCGACCAGCTCGGCGACGGCGTCGGCGACCAGTACGCGAATCTCTTCGAGTACGAGGTCGACACAGCCAAACAACTGGGGTTCAATATGCTCCGCAAACACATCAAGCCGGCCCACCCCGACTTCGTCGAGGCGGCCGACCGACTGGGGATGCTGGTCTGGCAGGAACCCGCCAACCCCACGATATACACCGACCGCTCGAAACGGGAAGTCCGCGAGCAGTTGCGGGGTATGATCGACCGCGACTACAACAGCCCCAGCGTCGTGATATGGAGCCTCTACAACGAGGAGTGGGGCATCGGTCTTTCCCTCGATAATCGCACCGATTCGGACCACCCCGACCGCCTCTGGAACGACCCCGAGAAACAGGAGTACCTGACCGACCTCTACCACGAGGCCAAGGAGTGGGACCCGACCCGACTTGTCTGCGATAACTCAGGATGGGCCCACGTCGCGACCGACCTCAACGACTACCACGAGTACTACGCCAGCCCCGACCGCCACGGCGCCTGGGAGGAGGGCCTCGCCCACCTCCTCGCGAATCCCGGCGAGAACTACGGCGTCGAGAACACGCCCGCCGACGAGGCGCCGGTGCTGGTCTCGGAGTTCGGCACCTGGGGCTTTCCCGACCTGCCGGCACTGCGGGACCACTACGGCGGCGACCCGCCGTGGTTCACGCACGACTTCCTCGACGTCCCGCTCAAACGGCCCGAGGGCGTCGACGACCGCTTCGAGTCGACGGACCTGCCCGACGTCTTCGGCGACTACGACGCCCTCGCCGAGGCCTGGCAGACCCGCGAATCCGTCTCGCTACAGGGCGTGATCGAGGAGATGCGCATCCGCGACGAGATGGCAGGCTACGTCATTACCGAGTTCTCCGACATCGAGTGGGAGTTCAACGGGGTCCTCGACTACCTGCGCGAGCGCAAGTCCTTCGCCGACGAGTTCGCCCGGCTCAACGCCGACCTGCTCGTCTCTGTCGACCCCGCGAGTCACGTTGTCGCGCCCGGCGAGGAGGTCCCGGTGGACGTCCACGTGGTCAACGACACCGGCGACTCGCTGACGGGGACGCTTCGCTGGGACGGCCCCGGGACCGAGGGCGCGCGGGAGGTGTCGGTCGACGGGTTCGGGACGACCACGTTCGAGGCCGTCGCGACGGTCGCACCGCCGACGGACGCCGAGACCGGCCCCGGGGAGGTCGCGGTGACGTTCGACGCCAGCGACCGCGAGGTGACCGGCTCCGAACCCGTGTTCGTCGTCGGCGCGGAACCGACAGGTGACCGGGCGCTCTACGCCGACGAGGCCCTCGCGGACGCGCTCGGCGAGCGCCACACCGTGGTCGACTCGGTCGACGACGCGGACGTCGCGGTCGTCACCGAGGTGACCGACGAGGTGTCGGCGTTCGTCGTGGACGGCGGCCGCGCTGTCGTCGTCCCCGAACCGGACGGGCGCATGGCCGCGAGCGACGCGTTCGAGTACCGCAATCTGCCCACGGCGGACAGCTGGAACCTCGTGGCGTCGCTGCTCTACCAGGACAGCGACCTCTTCGCCGGACTCGCGACCGACGCCCGCGTCGGCTGGGCCTTCGAGGACCTCTTCCCCTACGACCTCGTTGCGGACCTCGACGACGCCGACGCGGTCTACGCGGGGTCCGTCGAGGGGTGGCTCGCCAACTACTCGAGTCCGCTCGTGGTCCGTGCCCGGGGTGACGGGCAGCTGTGTGGCTGTACGTTCCGCGTCACCGACGCTTACGGCGAGCACCCGACCGCCACGGCGCTCCTCGACCGGCTCGTCGACCGGCTCTCCGACGGAGCCGTCGAGACTGCGTGACTGGAGAGACGCCGGCGTTCAGGCGTCGTCGTCCTTGCACACGCAGGACCCGCGCTCGACCAGTTCGACGGCGTCGTACTGGCGGCCGCAGTCCTCACAGACCACCTGCACGTCGGTGATGACGTCGACCGGACCGACGTCAAGCCGGTCGGTCGACCGCAGGTTCTCGACGTTGCGCCGCGTGACCGCCGTCAGCCGGCTGGTGAGTCGCTGGATCGTCTGGACCGACTTTTCGAGCTGGTCCTCGTCGTCGCCCGACGAGTACTCGGCTTCGCGGAAATCCCGCAGATAGGTGTGAATGGCGTAGTGGCTCACGAAGTCGTCGAGCACGCTCTCGACGTCGACGCCGTCCCGCTCCAGCCGGTTGCGCGCCTGAATCCGCGCGCCCTCGGTGACGTCGTCGCCCGTCAACAGTTCGTACGTGTTCGACAGCTCCCCCTGGAGCGTCACGACGCCCGCCTCGTTCAGCGCGCTCTCCAGCACCCGCCGATTGAAGTAATCCGCGAGGTCGCGCAGGCTCTGGCGCTCGTATCCGTCCCCCAGCCAGCGGCGCTCGAGTTCCTCCCCCAGCCCCCCGAGTTCGTACTCCCGGATGACCCGCTCGACCTTGTTGTCCGGTTGGTCCCCACTGTCCTCGGCCATACGTCCATCCGTAGCCGCGTCTCCTGCAAAGGTCTTCTGTTCGGATCGTCGCACGGCTCGGCGAAGCACAGTTATATAAAAACAAATTGATATATATATATATATATTCTATGTATAACAGAAAGTTTATTAACTCGTATTTACTTTTCCGTTGGGACGCGACAGAAATCGATTCAAAGCCAGTAATAGCGCCCGAAACGTGGGTGCGTAGCCGGAGACACGGCTGACCCTGTCGGTGAGCCTGTCGACGTTTTCCGGCGTACATGGCGCTCAAAATCCGGAATTCGCGATACCACCGAAGGACGGACGTGATACGAAATACTAACAGAAAATTTATACTGTAGTGGAAATATCGGTTCGAGATAATCATCTCGGCGGACTGGTTCGACGGACACGACACACCGGCGTCTCGGCGGATCACACAGCGCCCGTGGATACGGACGGGTCCGGGTCGTCCGCCGGTTTTAGGCTGGGTCCGTGCGAGGCCACTCACATGGAGATCACCGCTGTCGACGCGTATCCGGTCACGGTCGGGGTCGTGGACGTGGAGGAGGGCGGGATCGCGCCCTACGTCACCAACCACGGACAGGTCGAGGCGGTCGACCGACTGGTCGTCCGCGTCGAGACCGATACCGGACTCGTCGGGTGGGGGGAGATGCGCACGTTCCTCTCGCCCGCGGCGACCCGGACGGTCCTGGAAGACGGCATCGCGCCCTGGGTGGTCGGGCGGTCGCCCTACGAGGTCGAGACGCTCCGGCGCCAGCTCTTCGTCGAGTACACGAACGCGGACATGTTCTTCGCGCCGGTCGAGATGGCCTGCTGGGACATCGTCGGCAAGGACCTGGGCAAACCCGTCTACGAACTGCTGGGGGGGTGGACTGCACCGGACCCCACCGGCCGGACGGCGAGTCCGGACACCGGCGACGACGCGGACCTGCGGGTCGACGCCGCCTACTGCGTCGGCATCCTCCCGCCGGACGAGTCCCGCGAGCACGCCAGGCGGGCCCTCGATGCGGGTTACGCCGTCCTCAAGACCAAGGCCGGCCGGGACTGGCGACAGGACGTCGAACGCGTCGTCGCCATGGACGCCGCGGTCGACGGGCGACTCGACTTCCGGCTCGACCCGAACCAGGGGTGGTCACTGGAGGAGGCG
>JAZKRZ010000061.1:0-17061 GCA_036626395.1 Haloarculaceae archaeon | reverse complement strand
CGCGGTCGACTCGGAGCGCTCCGCTATTTCCTCGGCGGTCAACTCGCGGTCGGCGTCGTCGGCGAGGTAGATACCCTCCATGACGCGCATCGAGTTGAGCGCCAGTTCACCCGTGGGGACGGGCTCGTCGGCGTCGCCGGCGACGGTGTCCACCCAGTGGGCGAACTGGTTGGGGGCGTCGGCCATGTCGTAGCCGGTCTCGCCCTCGATGAGGCCCTGGCGGCGCTCGTACTCGCCGATGTCGAGCGAGACAGTCGCCTCGTAGTCCTGGGTGGTCGTGTAGAACTCGAAGGGGTCGAACTGGACGCCGCCCTGCGAGCCCGTGACGAACGTCGACTCGTCGGGGGCGAACATGTGCCAGGCCGCCCGCAGTTCGAGGACGGAGCCGTCGGCGAGGTGGGCCATCCCCAACCCGGCGTCCTCGACGTCGTGGCCCGACTCCTCCAGTCGCTGGGTGTATGTCGAGCGGTTCTCGCCCGTCATTTCGGCAGCGTAGGCGTCCTCGGTGAACTCGACGGCCGCCCCGGAGACGCGCTCGACGTCGGCGTTGCCCAGCAGGTAGAGCAGTTGGCCGACGACGTAGGTCCCGATGTCGATGACCGGGCCGCCGCCGGCCGAGTCCTTCGAGACGAACCCGGGCGTGCCGTAGCCGTCGATGTACGGGCGCCCCCGTCGGCGCGAGTAGACGCCCCGCGCGTAGTAGGGTTCGCCGAGTTCGCCCGCGTCGACGAGCGTTCGTGCGACACGGGTCTCCGGGCTGAACAGGCGGTCGTTCTGGACTCCGAGGTGGACCCCCGCGTCGTCGGCGGCCTCGGCCATCGCTGCGGCGTCGGTGTAGGTGGCCGCGAGCGGTTTCTCACAGAAGACGTGGACCCCGGCGTCGGCGGCGTACTCGGCGACCGGCCGGTGGAGGTTGTTGTGGACGCAGACGCTGACGGCGTCCGGGCTGGCGGCGTCCACCATGTCCTGGAACTCCCCGTAGACGGCCGGGACGTCGTACTCGTCGGCGAGGTCCGTCGCCGCCTCCTGGTCGATGTCCGCGACGGCGACCACGTCGGCGCCGTCGACGTCGCTGTACGCGTCCGCGTGGGCGTGACCGCGGTTGCCCGCCCCCACGACCCCGATCTCGACTGGCATGGGATCCCTGCCGGCCCCTCCCGGATGAACGCTTGCGTTCCGGCGCATCTCGCTCCAATTCGCGGTCGGAGGGTGACCACGCACCGGACGCTGCGCTCGAACGTGGGAAAACGCTCTTTACGCCGTATATCTGAATATACGGCATGGTCAAGACCATCCGCGTCTCGGAGGAGTACCACGAGTGGTTGACGGCCCACAAGCGCGACGACGAGACGATGGAGGAGACGCTTCGGCGGATGACCCGCGGCCCGAATCCCGACGACGTGGCCGGTCTCCTCACGGCAGCGGAGGCCCGGGAGGCGAAGGAGGCGGTCGACGGCCTGCGAGGGCGCGACCGGGACCGCTTCGATGCCGCACGCGAGGCCTTCGAACGTGGCGACGAGAGCGCCGAAGACGACGGATGATCCTCGACTCGTCGTACCTGTTCGACCTGATGGCCGAGGACCCGGACGCCTTCATCAAGGGTTCGGAACTCGTCGACCGGGGAGAAATGCAGTGGCTCCCGGCGCCGGTCGTTGCCGGAGTCTACTACGGCGTCGCGACGGCGCGAAGCGACACGACCGAGACGGCGGTCCGGAACCGGCTGCTGGGATACCCCCGGATCGAGGTCGACGAGGAGATCGCCCGGACGGCGGGCGAACTGCTCGCGAGCGCAGACGACCGGGCGAGCGGTGCGGCCGGTGTGGGGTCGAACGACGCCTACATCGCCGCGATGGCCGACGTCCTCGACGACACGGTGCTGACCGCCGACGTCACGGACTTCGAGAGGCTCGGCGTCGACGTCGAGACGTACTGACTTATTCCAGCAATTCCAGCCGTTCACCTCGCTCTGCACTCTCGACCGCGGTCGCGACGATCCGGTGGGCCTCCCGGCAGAATTCGGGGTCGCTCGGGCCTTCGGGCTCGGCGCCCTCGTCGAGGCAGTACACGAGGTAGGCGACGAGGTTCTCGTAGCGGTCGGGCAGGGCGTCGGGGTCGACGACGTAGCCCTCGGTGCGCTCCTCGGTCGTCACGCGAATCGGGACGTCCCGCTCGCGGGTGCTGATCGCGCCCTCGGTGCCGACGATCTCGTAACCTTTTGCCGGCTGGGGCTCGACGTTCCAGGGGTTCGTCAACATGCGCCAGGTGGTCTGCAGCGTCGCCAGTCCCTCGTCGTAGTGACAGACCGTCGCGCTCTGGACGTCGACGTCCATGTCCGCGGGGACGTGGCGCTCGGCGCTGACGGTTCGGGGTAACTCGCCGTCCCGGACCCACGTCGAGAAGGTCGCGCCGTACCCGAGGTAGTCCAGCATCGACCCGCCGTCCGGTTGCTCGTAGAACCAGCTGTCGTCGGGGGGTGCGCCGGCGTTGCCGCCGTAGTACTGCACCTCGACGATATCGCCGACGGTGCCGTCCTCGACGAGGCGCTTGACCGTGTGTTTGACGGGGTCCCAGGTGACCGGCCAGTTGACGACGAACACCTCGTCGTCGACGGCGTCGAGCATCCGGTCGGCGTCGGCCATCGTCACCGCGAGGGGTTTCTCGATGGCCAGCGCGTCGACGTCGTACTCGACGACGCGCTCGACGAAGTCGGCGTGTTCGGCGGTCCGGGGACAGCCGAGCACGATGTCGGGGTCGGTCTCGACGAGGCAGGCGTCGAGGTCGTCGTAGACCGCGTCGTCGTCGAGGTCCAGGTCCGCGACGGCCCGACCGATCGAACCGGTGGAACTGCCGGGCTCCTCGTCGCAGACGCCGACCACCTCGACGGCGGGGTGGTCGCGGGCCCACTCCAGGTTCGTGTTCATGTGCATCTGGTCGAAGTTCGCGCCGACGAGCCGGTAGGGCATGACTCGCGTGTGGACCCCGACGAGCAAAAAGGTCGACCAAGCGGCGAACCCCGAAGACGAGTCGGGCGCTACACGAGAATCGAGATGTGTTCGAGGTGGACCAGGACGAGCTGGGCGCCGCGGACAGCGGCGATGGCCGGCACGACCAGTCGCCAGGGGTCTTTCGACAGCCCTCCGACGGTCGGGTAGTAGCGCCAGACCGCCCACAGGATGCCGACGGCGAGTGCCTTCTGGACGACCAGGCCGGCGTAGCCGGCGGTGTCGACGAAGACCTGTGCGACGGGGTTTGCCTCGAAACCGCCCAGTTCCAGCACGACGGTCGTCAGGCCGGTGTCGCCGACGGCGTAGAGGAAGAAGACGAGCGACCAGAGGGCGAACGCCACTGCGTCGTAGCGGCTCTCGACGGCGACGCGCTCGACGGCGATACCCCCGGCCCGTTGGCGGACGCGCTCCCACGTCCCCGCCGCTGACTCTGTACTCATGGTGTCCCTGGTGGTCGGCCACCACCCCTCGGTCGCGACGGTTGCCCCACCCACCACGGGGAGCGTCCGGCGACCGGTCTGTCTCGGCGTTTCGGCGGTCTCCACAAATAGCTTGTGCATTCCTCACACGGGGGCTGGCGCGACCGCCGGGACCTCGGGCCCCGCCACGCCGGTCGCCGGGACCCAAGCCCCCTTCGGGGGGGCACCCCTACGGGAACGCATGGCCGATACGAACCGGCAGTGGAGGCTGGCGAAACGACCCGAGGGGAAACCGGACCGCGACGTCTTCGAGTTCGTCGAGACGGACGTCCCCGACCCAGGGCCGGGCGAGGCGCTCGTCCGCACGCGCTACCTCTCGGTCGACCCGTACATGCGCGGGCGGATGGACGGCACCTCGGGCTACGCCGACGCCTGGGCGGTCGGCGACCCTCTCCAGGGTGGGGTCGTCGGCGAGGTCGTCGAGTCCAACGGCGCCGGCTTCGAACCCGGCGACGTCGTCACCGGCAACCTGGAGTGGGCCGACTACTCGACCGCGCCGGGCACCGACCTTCGGCCCGTGGACCCGGACCTCGCGCCCGTCTCGACGGCGCTGGGTGTCCTGGGAATGCCCGGCCGGACGGCCTACTTCGGGACCCGCGAGGTGGCAAATGTCAGGACAGACGATACGTTCGTCGTCACCGGCGCGGCGGGCGCGGTGGGGTCGGTCGCCGGCCAGGTCGCCGGACTCACCGGCGCCCGCGTCGTCGGTTTCGCGGGGTCCGACGAGAAGGTCGCGTTCGTCGAGGACGAACTGGGTTTCGACCGCTGTCTCAACTACAAACGGACCGACGACTACCGCGCGGCGCTCGACGACGCCGCGCCCGGGGGCGTCGACTGTTACTTCGACAACGTCGGCGGGCCCATCACCGACGCCGTGTTCACCCGCCTGAACCTCGACGCCCGCGTCGCCGTCTGCGGGCAGATCTCGATGTACAACGCCACCGAGACGCCCACTGGCCCGCGGAAACTCCGCCATCTCATCGGCACCCGCGCGACCGTCGAGGGGTTCCTCGTGAGCGACTTCGCCCCGCGTTTCGAGGCGGCGACCGAGCGACTCGCCGAGTGGGTCCGGTCAGGCGACATCGAGTACCGCGAGACGGTCACCGAGGGACTCGAGAACGCCCCGGACGCGTTCCTCGGGCTGTTCGAGGGCGAGAACGTCGGGAAACAGCTAGTGCAGGCGGGCGAGGAGTAGGACCTACGCGGCCTGTTCGCGGGAGGTCGCGACCCACGCCGGTTCGTCGACGGTCGTCGAGCCGATTCCGGTGACCTCGTAGGAGAACTCCATCACGACGGTCTCGCCGTCCTGGGTGCCGGTCGCCGTCCAGCGTTCGGCGCGCACGACGCCGTCGTCGTCGACGAGCACCTCGAACTCGAAGTCGGTCCAGCGGACCTCACCCTCGGCCAGTTGCTGGGCCGCGACCCATCCCGGACGCTCGGTCAGGACGTACCGGGTCACCTCGACCCCGTCAAAGGTCGTTCTGCCGGTCCGGTCGAACTCCGAGAGGTCGTCACCGCCGGTGACGTAACTCCCGGCGTCGAACGGGGTCGTCCCGGTGAACGGTCCCTCGCCGACCACGTAACTCGCCGACTCGCCCTCGCCGTAGCGGTTGTAGGTCGTCGCCTCTGCGTGGTAGACCTCCCAGCCGGCGGTCGTCTCGCCGTCGCTGGTCTGGTCCGACCGGAAGTACGACCGCTCCGTCTCGAAGTCGACCGCGCTCGTGTAGGCCGTGCCGCTGACGACGCCGCCCTCGGTCACGGTCATCCGCCACGTCGACGTGTAGCTCCCCGCATCGACGAGGACTGCCGTTCGGTTGGCGAGCGTGCCGTCGCCGCCTGCGCCGTCGGCGTTCGCGCCACCACTGCTCGCTCCGTCCTCGCCGCCTGCGCCGCCTGTGTCGCCGTCGTTCGCACTGTCGGCACCGTCCCCCAGGAGGTCGCCGAACCCGCCGACACACCCCGCCGTCGTCACGAGCAACACCACCAGAACCGTCTCGAACCGTCGGTACATGCGACGTATACGTCGTTTGATTACTTAACCATATCTGATTCGACAATTCTGGTCGTCACACTCGCGTCGGGAGAGGATCGGTGGCGGCGACCTGGCGAGTCAGTCGACGGCTTCGATCTGCTCGACGGGGCGCAGGCAGGGGGCAACGACGTACGCGACAGGCTGGGGCGGGTCGGGCGGCTCCTCGTGGACCGTTCCGATGGCGCGGACCCGTCGTCCTTCGAAGCGCTCGATCTCGTCGTCGTCCCGCCGGGCGTCCTGCGCCCACGTCGGTTCGAGGTGGACCTTCGTGCCGTCGTCGAGTCGCACCGCGACGTGGCCCCGGTAGACGGGGTCGCCCTGCTTTCGCTGCCGGACGTCGACCTGCTCGTAGGTGCCGACGACCGCCGCTCGCTGGCCGTCGTTGGCCCGGACGTCCGCACCGGTCTCACACTGTTCGAGGTCGCCGTTCGACGTGTCGTCCTGTGTCATTCTGTCGTCTCCGTCGCGGTGTCAGTCGTCCTCTCGCACTTCCATCGTCGTCGGGGCGGTGCCGTGCAGTCCCATCTCCCTGTGCTGGTGGTGGAAGGTCTGTTCCGGTTTCGAGGGGGGACCGTACATCTGGAAGTCCCAGTCCTCGTTCTGGACCGACGCGTCGCCGACGGCGTAGTTCTCCAGCACCGTGCGGTCGTCGTCGCTGGTCATCACCACGCCCGCCCAGTGGAAGTTGTACGAGTCGACGTCGTCGTCGCCCCTGATCTTCGGGTGTTCCGCCCCGCCTGTCGAGATCGTGTATCCCTCGCCCGTCTCGGGCGTCGCGTACTCGTCGAGGCCGAGCCACCTGTCGATCCACGCCTGGTACTTCTCGGGCAGGGACTGGTACTGCTTCAGGCCCCGGTCGCCGCTGGTCCTGAACAGCTTGTTGAAGATCTCTTTTTTCATCTCCCCGGGCAGGAGTGTCGGTTTCGTCTCTATACCCGTGGTGTCGTAGACGGCCGTCATGTCACCCCACCCGCTCCCGCCGCCGGCACCCATCACGTCGCGAGCGCTGCGTCCGCAGTCGGCCCAGATGTTCATGTTTTCGCCGGAGGTGGTGTTCGCCACGTTCTCCGGGAGGACTCGCTGCAGGACGCGTTCCTCGCCGGCGACCTTCGCCGGGACCTTGAGCTTCGGCGTGTCCGTGTACAGTCGGATGACGGAGTCCTTCGAGTCGAGGATACGGTTGGATTCGTCGACTTTGGCCTTCGTCGCCCAGAAGTGATGGAGTTGACTGTCCTGCCGGACGGCCATCCGCGAGTCTTTCGCGATCCGATACGTGTAGGTGTCACCGTCCGCCTCGACGTACGGCCGCACCGCCGCGGGCACGGTCGTTCCCTGCGGGCCGACGATATCCCGTGCCGATTTCCCTGCCTGTACCCGCTGTGCGACCGCAACGGCGTGGCCCTCGGCACCGAGTCCGGCGTCGCGCGTGCGCTCGGCGTGCTGGGCGACGTGTGCGGCCTCGTGGGCCGCGACTTCCAGGTCGGGCGAGTGGTCGTCGAAGTAGGTCGTCGTGTCGTCCGTAAGCGCCGGCACGCTCGCTCGTGCGGGCGTCTCGTCGCCCGTGACCGCTCGCCCCGGGACGTCGATCCCCATCGCGAGTTCGATCCGCACCCGGTGCGGGAAGGGCTCGGCGGACGTCGCCGACGCGTCCGTCCCCGACACCGAGGACTGCATCGAGTCCGACGTCCCCTCCGCGTCGGTCGACGTCCCCTCCGGCCGAGACGCGGCCCCGTCCAGACCGCTGGACTGTCCGGTGGGCTCTCCCGGCTGACCGGGACGGTCGACGTGACGCTGGACCGCCTGGTTCCCCGCGACCCGGTGGAGTGCCGACACCGACGAGGCGCGTCGACCGTCCGTGGCCTCGCGTGACCCGTCGGTGGCCGTCCGCGACCGACCCGCGTCCGCTCGCTCCGAATCAGCCGTCGTCTGGGCCATCGGTCCCCCGTTTCGGGACTGCCGTCGTGGCGGTCCAGAAACAGTCACGACTGCCTACATGTGGGCGGGCTATAATCGTTCCGGCGCCGACGACCGGGTCCCCCGTCACACCTGCGGTGAGGAGGAGCGTACGGCCGCTCGTCCAGAGCACGGCGCTCGGCCGCGGCCCGCTCGGTCAGTCGTCGTGACTGTGGTCGTGGGCGTGTCCGCCGTCGGACGCCCCGTCCGACGAGGCTCGCCTCGCGTCGCTCGGCTCACCGCCGTCCGAGGCGGCACTGGACCCGTCGGAGGCCCCCGAGATGTCCCCGCCGGCGACCAGCGCGTCGTGGTCGCCCTCGATCATGTCGAGGTCTTTCAGGTTGTCCCGCTCCTCGAAGTCCTCGACGGCGTCGAGCAGGTCCTGCTGAGTGAGCGTGGTCCGTTCCTCGGTCAGGGCATCGAGTACAGCCTCCCGGAGGACGAGCCGGAGGTCGCTGCCCGTCAGGCCCTCGGTCTCGCGGGCGACCTCCATGGGGTCGAAGTCATCGATGTCCATCCGACGGGTGACGACCTCCAGGATGTCGGCGCGCATCTGGTCGTCGGGCTTGGGGAAGTTGACGATCTCGTCGAAGCGGCGCCACGCGGCGGCGTCCAGCTGGTCGGGATGGTTGGTCGCACCGATCAACAGCACCTCGTGTTCGATCAGCGAGACCTCGTCGATGGACTTGAGCAGCGTGTTCACCGCGCGCTTGATGGCGGCGTGTTCGTCGCTGGCACGGGTCTTGGCGACGAAGTCGAACTCGTCCATAAAGAGGATACAGGGCGAGAGGCGCGTCGCCACCTCGAAGACCTTCTCGACGTTCTTGGCCGTCTCGCCGAGGTACTGGGAGGTGATCATCGACAGCTTCACCTCGACGAACGGGAGGTCCAGCTCGGAAGCCAGCGCCCGCGCGACGGAGGTCTTGCCGGTGCCCGGCGGGCCGACGAACAGGAGTTTGCCGATCTCCCGGAGGCCGATGTCGGCGAGGTAGTCGCGGTGCTCGATGGCCTTGACGACCTTGAGGATCTCGCGTTCCTGGTCGGGCGTGAGGACGAGCTGGTCCATCGTCATCTCGACTTCCTCGGGAGCGCGCACGTCCACGAGGTCCAGCATCTCCTCGTCGTCCTCGTCGTCGAAGTACTCTTCGAGGAGGTTGTCGATCCAGACGCGGTCGGCGCGGACCGGTCGGTTGTCGGCGCGGGCGTCCTCGTAACTCAGCTCGTCGAACTCGTCCTCGTACTCGGCGGCCAGCACCGGGTTGTGATGGAGGTAGTCGGGGTCGACGCGCTCCAGGAACCACTCCTCTGCCATCTCCTCGTCGGTGAAGGAGATCGTCCCCGAGAAGTCGTCGCGCTCGGTGAAGAGCAGCCCCGAGACCGCCTCCCAGGGGCGGTCGACGTCGGTCGCCTCGCGCGCCGTCGTGTTGGTCGCCGAGAGCGGGCGCTCGATGGTCCCGTCGCTCCAGAAGACCGCCCGATAGGCCGGCGGCAGGTCGTCCGGTTCCAGGTCCCGGTTCTCGCTGTAGGCCGCCGTCGTCAACACGAACTCCACGACCGCGAGCTCCGGATCGTTCATTCCCCAATAGGTTCGGCATCGACCGGTATAAGTGCCGCGAAGCGCGACGCCGCCGGCGACCGGAGCCGGCGCCGATAGCGCCCGGATTCAACGCCTCGCCCGCGGCTCCGCGTTTGTCAGGGTTTAACACGATAGCCGCCGTCCCGGGGTGTATGGCAGACAGGACACCCGTCGTCGTCCAGGCCGTACGGACACCACAGGGCAAGGAAGACGGCGTCTACGCCGACGTCAGGAGTGAAGACCTGTCGGTCCCGCTGATCGACGCGATGCTGGCGGAGACGGGACTCGACGGCGAACAGGTCGACGACCTGCTGTGGGGCTGTGCCCAGCAACGCGGCGAGCAGGGCAACAACGTCGCCCGCGTCATCGCGTTGCTCTCGGAACTGGGCGAGAGCGTGCCCGCTGCGACGATAAACCGCTGGTGTGCCTCCTCGGCGGAGGCGGTCATGCGCGGCGCCGACGCCATCCGGGCCGGCCAGCGCGACTGCGTCATCGCCGGCGGGATGGAGTCGATGTCCCGCGTCAAGATGGGCGAGAACACCCACAACGTCCACCCACGCCTCGCCGAACACTACAACGTCGGCGACCTCCAGATGGGCATGACCGCCGAGAAGGTCGCCGAGGAGTACGACGTCTCCCGGGAGGCCCAGGACGAGTACGCCCTCCGGAGCCACGAGCGGGCCGCCGCCGCCACCGACTCGGGGCGGTTCGACGACGAACTCGTCCCCATCGAGACCGGCGTTGCGTCGGAGACGCAACGAAAAGACGGCGAAGCCGTCGACGACGGGGGTCTCGTCGAGGAAGACGAGGGGATCCGCCGGGACACCACACTGGAACAGCTGGCGAGTCTCCCGACCGTCTTCAAGAGCGACGGGACGGTCACGCCCGGCAACGCCTCGCAGGTCACCGACGGCGCCGCGGGGACGATGCTCGCGAGTCGAGCGTTCGCCGACGAGCACGACCTGGCGGTCCTCGCCGAGGTGGGCGACCACCACGTCGCCGGCGTCGACCCGACGGTCATGGGGGTCGGCCCGGTCCCTGCGGTACGGGGGCTGGCCGAGCGGACCGGCCGCGACGTCGACGACTACGACCTCGTCGAGTTGAACGAGGCCTTCGCCAGCCAGACGCTGTACTGCCAGCGCGAACTCGGTTTCGACGACGAGATATTCAACGTCAACGGCGGGGCCATCGCCATCGGTCACCCGCTGGGCGCCACCGGGGCGCGCCTCCCGGTGACGCTGGTCCACGAGATGCACCGCCGGGACGCGGACCTGGGGCTGGCGACGGAGTGTGTCGGGTTCGGCCAGGGTGCGGCGGTCGAGTTCAAGTTGCCATAGCGAGGGCTCCTTTCAGTCGCCCTCGAACACGCGAGCGGGGAGGGACGACCCGTCAGTTTATTGCCCTCCTGAACGTATTTATCGTATGATATCACGGATTCTCGTCCCGATGGACGACTCGGAGATGGCAGAGCGCGCGCTCGCGTACGCTCTCGAGAACCACCCGGACGCCGAGGTCACCGTCCTGCACGTCGCCGGCGAACCGTCGTCGATGATGGGGTCGGCGATGGGGCTCGCGCTGGCGGACGACGTCGAGGCGGCTGCCCAGGAACAGGCGGAGTCGGTGTTCGACCGCGCTCGCGAGATCGCGGCGGACCACGACGGCGAGGTCGACACCGAGGTCCAGCTGGGGGACCCGACGCGGGCGATCCTGAACAGGGCCGACGAGTTCGACGCGGTCGTGCTCGGGAGCCACGGCGGGACGCTGGCCGACCGGCTGTTCGTCGGCGACGTCGCACAGAAGGTGTTCCGGCGGTCGCCCGTCCCCGTGACGGTCGTCCGCTGACACGGGACCCCGGACCGACCGGGTGGACGCGAAACGCGCGACCCCGTCGTCAGTCACCGCGGACGAACTGCATGCCCTCGCGGACCGACTCGGTGCGACCCAACAGCGTGACGTGGTCGCCGCGTTCGACGACGTAGTCGGCGGTGGGGACCTCCGCGGAGTCGTGGTCGCCCTTGCTGACCAGGGCGACGAGACAGGCGTCGGGGAGCATCGGGCCGACCTCCCGGATCGGTTTGTCGATGACCTCCTCGTTGCCGACTTCGACCTCCTGGATGTCGCCGGTGCGGCCGATGTCGGTCATCCAGTGGGCGATGGCGGGCCGTTCGATCTGGTTGTCGATGGCCCACGCGGTCGCCATCGACGAGGAGATGGTCCGCACGCCCAGGTCCTCGAAAGCGTCGACGTTGTCGGGGTTGTTGGCCCGCGCGATGACGTTCTCGACGTCGAACTTCGAGTTCGCGAGTTGCGAGACCAGCAGGTTGGCGTCGTCGTCGCCGGTCGCGGCGACGATGGTCTTTGCGTTCTCCGCGCCGGCCTCGCGCAACACCTCAGTATCCGTGCCGTCGCCGATGACGGCCGTGAAGCCGGCGTTCCGTGCTCGTTCGACTGTCTCTTCTCTCTGTTCGATGATCACGACGTTCTCGCCGCGGTCTTCGAGGCGGCCGGCGAGCGCGCGGCCCACCTTCCCGCCTCCGACGATGATAACTCTCATGGGTATGACGTCCAGGTATTGTGCGACGTGGCGTGCCAGCCCCCCCTCGACGAGGGCGGTGGCGAAGATGGCGAGGAACACGATTCCCAGCAGGAGTTCGGACTGGCTGACGAGCGCCGCGGCCTCCGCACAGAGCGAGGCGGCCTCGCCAGACAGGTCCGGCCGCGCGCAGACGGTCGCCGCGGTGGCGCCCTCGCCGACGCGTTCGGCGGCCTCGGTCTCCAGGTTCGTGGCGACGTTGCGCAACTCGACGGCGAACAGCGTCGCGACCGACGCCGGGATGATACCGCGCGGGCCGACGGCGCTGATGAACAGGCGCTCGTTGAGTGTGAAGCGGTCACCGACCGTCGAGACCATCACCAGCAGCGGGCGGATGACCAGCGCGACCGCCGCGACGACGGCCAGTCCGGGGACCCCGACCTCGATGAGCGTCTCCGGGTTCAGCTGGGCCGCCAGCGCGATGAACACGAACGCGAGGACGACCAGCGTCACGTCACCTTTGAAATCGGTGATGTCCTCCTCGTAGGGGATGTCCAGGTTCCCCAGGACCATCCCGGCGGTGGCGACGGCGGCGACGCCGGCCTCGCTGGCGAGCGTGTTCGCGCCCGCGAACGCGACGAGCGCGCCGGCGAGCACGAGCAGTCGGGCGTTGCGCGGCGCGTCCCCCGGCGAGAGGTCGACGTAGCGCAACACGTAGAAGACGAACCCGGCGACGACGAGTCCGACGGTGACGCCGATCCCGATCCGGGTGGCGAACGACTGGACGAAGCCGACGTTGGCCGTCTCGGGGTTGAGCGCCTCGAAGACGACGACCGCGATGACCGCCGCGGTCACGTCGTTGACGATGCCCTCGGTCTCCAGGACGGCCGCCACGCGGTCGCGGACGGGCACGACCTGGAGGATCGGCGTGATGACCGTCGGGCCCGTCGCGACGAGCAACGCCCCGATCAGGAACGACAGCTCCCAGGTCGCCTCGCCGAACGCGAGCTTGACGGCCAGGGCCGTCCCGACCAGCGCGATGACGGCCCCGACGGTCACCATCCGGAAGGCCTCGGCGGGTGCCTCCCTGATGCGCTCGATGTGGAGGTGGAAGGCGCCCTCGAAGACGATGATCGCGACGGCCAGCCCGACGATGGCCGGCAGTGCCTCGCCGAAGGTCTCGCTGGTGACGATCCCCAGGCCGGGCCGCCCGATGATCACGCCGACCAGCAGGTAGAAGATGATACTCGGGACCTGCAGTCGGGCCGCCAGTAACTGGGCGAGGATGCCGAGTCCGATGATCCCCGCGACCAGCGGGATCAGCAGTTCGCTACCGGCGCCCGCCACGGTTGCCCTCCATACGGCCGGTCACACGGAACCCCGGGACATAAGCCCACTCACTCGCCGCCAGCGAACTGGTTTCGCGGTCCGGTCGGCCGCCTATCTCAGACTACCGATGCGCCGCCGTCGACGGGGACGTTCACGCCCGTCAGGAACGACGACTCCTCGGAAGCCAGAAAGAGCAGCGCGTCGGCGAGTTCCTCGGGTCTGGCCGCCCGTTCGAGGATATTGCCGTCGTGGCCGCCCCGCGTCGTCTTCTCCTCGACGAACCGCTCGGCCTCCGCGCCGGCCCGGTCGCCGACGTGGTAGTCGGTGATGACCCACCCCGGCGAGACGGCGTTGACCCTGATGCCTTGCCCGGCGTGGTCACACGCCATGTCCCGGGTCAGCGAGACGATCGCACCCTTCGTCGAGTCGTACTGGGTCCAGCCCGGACGGGCCCACCCCGCGCCGACCGACGCGACGTTGACGACCGCACCCCCGTCGCGACCGGCGTCCGCGTCAGCGTCGTCGCCGTCCGCGGCCATCAGCGGGATCAGGTGCTTCGCACAGAAGGCGTAGCCCTTGAGGTTCACGTCGAGGATCCGGTCCCAGCTGGCCTCGTCGGCCTCGGTGACGGGTTTCGGGTCGACGCGGATGCCCGCGTTGTTGACGAGGACGTCCACGCGGCCGAACTCTTCTGTCACGCGGTCGGCCATCGCCCCGACGGCAGCCTCGTCGCTGACGTCGGTCTCGACGGCCAGCGCCGCGGGACCGCCCGCCCGCTCAACGGTGTCGACCGTCTCCCGGACCGCCTCGCCGTCCCGGTCGACGGCGACGACGTGAGCGCCTTCCGCGGCGAAACGCAGGCAGGTCGCTTCGCCGATGCCCGCGCCGCCGCCCGTGATCACTGCGATTTCGTCCGCGAGTCTGTCGCTCATGCGTGGTGGGTCGAACGGACGACTGTTAGACCTTCGCCCGGCGGCAGGTGCGGCGGGTCGGCGCGCAGCCAGTCGCGGGACCGCTGTCGAGACGGCGCGCGGGACACTCTGCCCGTCGCGCGGGCGTCAGACCGAGCGAAACGGGGTGGGGCGGTTCACGTCCCGTGTTGCCAGGAGTCCATGTACTCGCGCTGGGTTTCGGTCAACTCGTCGAAGGCGACGCCCTCCGCGGCGAGTTTGACCTCCGCGATCTCCCTGTCGAGTTCGTCGGGCACCTCGTGGACGCCCGCTCCGTACTCCTCGCCACGCTCGGTCAACTCGCGGACGACGACGGCCTGGATGCCGAACGACTGGTCCATCACCTCGACGGGGTGGCCCAGCGCCACCGGCGTCGCGAGGTTCACCAGTCTGCCCTCGGCGAGGACGTTCAGCCGGCGGCCGTCGGCCATCTCGTAGGCCCGCACGCCGTCGCGGGCCTCGTACGTGTCGACCGCGAGGTCCGACAGGGCGTCTATGTCGACCTCGACGTCGAAGTGCCCCGCGTTTGCCAGCAGGACGCCGTCGTCCATTCGCTCGAAGTGCTCCCCGACGATGACGTCCCGGTTGCCGGTCGTCGTGACGAACACGTCGCCCACCTCGGCGGCCTCGGCCATCGGCATCACGTCGTAGCCCTCCATGTGCGCCTCGAGCGCGCGCCGGGGTTCGACCTCCGTGACGACGACGTCGGCGTTTTGCCCCGCCGCTTTCTTCGCGACGCCCTTGCCGCAGTGGCCGTAGCCCGCGACGACGACGGTCTTGCCCGCCCACGAGAGGTTCGTGGTCATGGCGATCGACGCGAGCGCGGACTCGCCGGTGCCGTGGACGTTGTCGAACAGGCGCTTCATCGGCGTGTCGTTGACGGCGAAGATCGGATAGCGCAGTTCGCCGTCCTCGTCCATCGCCCGCAGGCGGTGGACGCCCGTCGTCGTCTCCTCGGCGCCGCCGACGATCCCGTCGATGAGTTCGGGGTAGTCCTCGTGGATGGCCGCCACGAGGTCCATCCCGTCGTCGACGGTGACGGTGGGTTCGTGGTCGATGACCGCCTCGATAGCCGCGTAGTACTCCTCGTCGTCGACGCCCCGTTCGGCGTAGGACGTCACCCCGTCGACGGCGTCGAGCGCGGCGCTGACGTCGTCGTGCGTGGAGAGGGGGTTACAGCCGGTGATGGCGACTTCGGCGCCGCCCGCGGCGAGCAACTCCGCGAGGACCGCCGTCTTGGCTTCGACGTGCATCGCCATGCCGACGACCTCGCCCGCGAAGGGTCGGTCGCGCTCGAAGTCGTCCCACAGCGAGTCGAGGATAGGCATGTGCTGGCGCGCCCAGTCCATCTTGCGCCGCCCCGCCTGTCGTGGGGCCTCCGGGGCGTCGAGTTTCGCGGTGATCCGTTCTGTCATGCACGTGTGGAGGGCCAGCGCGGTGAAAAACCCCCTGATACGGTCGGCCGTCGGCCGTTTCCGGCAGTCGTCACGATGTCGGAACCGAACCGCCGGCACGGCGCCCCGTCTCCGTTCCCGCGAGCGACCGCCCCGTGGCCAGTGGCTATTTGGCCGGGCCCCGCGTGGTCTCCGGTATGCGCGCAGCGGTCTTCACCGACTACGGCGAACCGCTCGACGTCCGCGAGGTCGACGACCCCGGACCGGACCCGGACGGGGCCGTCGTGGCCGTCGAGGCCTGCGGGGTCTGCCGGAGCGACTGGCACGCCTGGCAGGGCGACTGGGACTGGCGCGGCCTCGACCCAGTGCCGGGCCACGTGCTGGGCCACGAACCCGCCGGTCACGTCCTGGCGGTGGGCGAGGACGTGGAGCGGGTCTCTGAGGGCGACCACGTCGCCGTCCCGTTCAACCTCGGGGACGGCACCTGTCACCTCTGCAAAACCGGCCACTCCAACATCTGCGAGAACCGCCAGGCGCTGGGCCTCCAGCCCGAGGCGCCGGGCGCGTTCGCCGAACAGGTGCCGGTCCCCCACGCCGACCACAACCTCGTCCAGTTGCCCGAGGGGGTCTCCTCGACGGACATGGCGGGGCTGGGCTGTCGGTTCATGACCGCCTTCCACGGGCTGGCTCACCGCGCCGACCTGGGTGCGGGCGACTGGTTCGTCGTCCACGGCTGTGGCGGGGTCGGCCTCTCGGCGGTGCAGATCGCCACTGCCCTCGGTGCGAACGTCGTCGGCGTCGACCTCATGGACGAGAAACTCGCGTTCGCCGAGGACCTCGGTGCCGTGGCGACGGTCGACGCGGGCGCGGTCGAGGACGTCCCCGGCGAGGTCCACGACATCACGGACGGCGGCGCCGACGTCTCGATGGACGCGCTGGGCATCGAGACGACCTGTCGCAACGCCGTCCAGAGTCTGGGGAAGACCGGCCAGCACGTCCAGGTCGGTCTCACGACCGAAGGCGCCGACGGGAACCTCTCGCTGCCCACCGACGAGATGGTCACCAGCGAGATCGACTTCTACGGGGCGCTGGGCATGCCACCCGAGCGCTACGACGAGATCTTCCGGATGGTCGCGACCGGGAAACTCGACCCCGCGGCCGTGGTCACGGACCACATCGGCCTCGAAGACGTCTCCGAGACGCTCGACGCGATGACCGACTACGAGACCGTCGGTATCCCGGTCGTCGACAGTTTCTGAACGCGGCCGGCGCGCCCGCTCACAGCCGGTCTCTCATACGGACCGTTGTAATTCGTTACCACCGTCGTGAAACACGGTAAACACATCGGGCCATAACTCGCCCATACGTCGGCGGCATCGCCGAAAATGGGTACAACGGTCCGTATCAGTCACCGGCCGGCCACCGTCAGTCCCACGAGGACGAGGAATCCGCCGACGGTGACGGTCAGCGGGCCGAGGACTACCCCCAGCGGCGTCTCGCTTCGTCGGAGTCCACCGACCGCCCGTAGCGATACGCACAGTACCGATGTTGGGTCTCACCGGGTCGTCTCGGACCCGCTCCGGGGCAAAAGAGCCGTTGCTGGCGCGCTAGTTCCCGCCTTTCGCCCGGCCGTTGCCGTTGTTGCCGTCGTCGCTGTCCTCGTTTTCACCGTCGTCGGGCGGACCGGCGTGGTCCGGCGGGCCGTTTTCGTCGTCGTCGGCCTCGTCGTCGGTTTCGTCGTCGTCAGTTCTGTTCTCGGGCGGACCGGCGTGGTCCGGCGGGCCGTTTTCGTTGCCGTCAGTGCGGTTCT